>NZ_NCTE01001100.1 GCF_002114215.1 Streptomyces sp. 13-12-16
GCGCTCCAGATAGCCCGTGCGCTCCTTGCACCCCACGTCGGCGCGGACCGAGGGGTGCGTGGCGGGGTCCGTGCCGAGGGGCAGTCCGGCGGCCAGCTCCCGGGGGTTGCCGGCGGTGACTCCGGCGCGTTTCGCGCAGGCCCGCCAGCGTGCCCCGGCGGCCCGGAAGGCCGGATCCTTCTCCAGGTCCCGCAAGGTGTCCCGCTCCCCCTGGTCCAGCCTCATCCGCAGCCTGAGGTCCCGGACCCGACCGCCCTCGCCCAGCAGCCGGGTCTGCGCCTCGGCGAGGCAGCCCGTCGCGGGCCGGGTCACCTCGAGGACCTTGTTGCGGGCGGATATCCGCCGGTCCGGGTCGCCGTACAGCGCGCGGTCGAACTCCTCGTCCCGGGGCCGTTCCGAGGGCAGCGGCTCGGGCGCGCCGGTCCCGTCCGGCCCGTCGAGGGTCTCGACGCCGAACAGGGAGGGACCCGTGCCGGAGCCGTCGGGAGCCATGGGGGCGGGGTGGTAGGGGAAGCCGTGGGCGGCCATGCAGGACGCCGTCAGCCGCCCTTCCGCCTCATGGACGCGGCGGGAGGCGTCGGTCGTGGCGTGGAGCAGGCCGTGGAGCGGGAGCCGCGCGCGCAGTGCGGCGGGATCCGGCTCCGGCCGGGTGGACGACTTCGGCGGGGCCGGGTCGTGGTCGCCCAGTACCCAGGCGGTCGTGGTGGCGAGTGCGAGCGGGATGAGCACCAGGAGAACGATGCCCGCTTTCCGGCTCGGTCCGATCGGTTGCATGGCGGCCCTTCCTTCCGTGGCTCATGACCGCGGCGGGGTGGGCCGGGGCCGGGAGCGGCGCGGTGGCGTCGCTCCCGGCCCCGGCCCGTACGCCGCTCAGAAGCAGTTGACGCTGGTGGTGCCGCGCAGGCGCAGGGAGCTGGCCCGGTTCTGCAGGTCCGCCGGCAGGTAGTTGACGTAGGACCCGGGGTTCACGCAGAAGATGAAGCCGCTCCAGTCGCTGCCGACCCCGGTGTAGTAGTGGCTCTCGTACCCGCCGGTGCTGGAGTTGCTGGCGGAGACGACGTTGTTGTGCACGGGCTGGTTGCCGCCGGCACGGCTGGTGAGCTCGTTGAAGGTGTTGTTGCGGAAGTCGGTGTCGGAGTCGTAGTAGGACTGCCGGGCCGAGTCGTTGACGCCCAGGTAGTAGACGCAGTGGTAGCCGGCCGAGCAGTTGGGGCCCGCGGACGCCGGGGTCGCCCCCAGCAGCAGTCCGGCCGACGCGGCCATGGCGGCGATGCCGCTCACGGCGGCCAGTTTCGTGCGTGTACGCATGCTTCCTCCGTTGTGGTCCGGGACGTGGTCGCCCGTGTGTGTGGATCCGCGCGCGTGCCGTTTCCGTTCGGCGAGCGCGAATCTACGGGCGGCCGGACGGGCGCACATCGGGGCAGGCCCTGAGGCGGCGGGGCGCCCGGGTCAGGCGCGGAGGTAGGTGACGACGGCCTGGACCCGCCGGTGGTACCCGAGGTCGGGTTCCAGGCCGAGCTTGGTGAAGATGCTGCGGATGTGCGTCTCCAGCGTCTTGCCGCTGATGTCCAGGAACCGCGTGATGGCCTCGTTGGAGTGGCCCTCGGCCATGACGGCGAGCACCTCCCGCTCGCGGCGGGTGAGGCTGTCGAGGCGGCTGTGCGTCCGCCGCCGGCCGAGCAGCCGGGCGACCACCTGCGGGTCGATGACGGACTCGCCCGCCGCCACCCGCGCGAGCGCGTCGCGCAGTTCCGCGACATCGGCGAGGCGGTCCTTCATGAGGTAACCGAATCCGCGCGGGGAGGCCGCGAGCGCCCGTACCGCGCTGCCGGTCTCCACGTACTGCGAGAGCAGCAGCACCCCGACGTGCGGGAAGCCCTCCCGGAGCGCGGTCGCCGCCCTGATGCCCTCGTCGGTGTGGGTCGGGGGCATACGGATGTCCAGGAGGACCACGTCGGGGGCGCGGTCCGCGACCAGGTGCGGCAGGCCCTCGCAGTCGCCCGCCTGGCCGACCACCTCGACACCGGCCTCGGTGAGCAGCCGCACCAGGCCCTCCCTGAGGAGTACGGAGTCCTCCGCGACGATCACGCGCACGGCAGCTCCGCCCTGACGCGGGTGCCGCCGTGCGGACCCCCGCAGATCCGCAGCACACCGCCCGCCGCGGCGAGCCGGTCGGCGAGCAGGCTCAGCCCGGTGCCCTTGGCGGGGTCGGCGCCACCGGTGCCGTCGTCGGTGACCTCGACGACCAGGAGGGCGCCCTCCCTCCGTACGGAGACCTCCACCCGCTCCGCGCGGGCGTGCTTGACCGCGTTCGACACCGCCTCGCAGACCGTGAAGTAGGCGGCGGACTCGACGAACGGCGGATACCGGCCGGGGTCGGCGGTCACCCGCACCGGCAGGGCGGACCGTTCGGCGAGGGCGGTCACGGCGGGGCCGACGCCCTCGCGGGTCAGCAGGGCCGGATGGATGCCCTGGGCCAGGTCCCGCAGGTCCTCGACGGCCTGACGCAGGGTCTCCTCGGCGTCGGCGACCGCCCGGCGCAGCGCGGCCTCCTCCGCCGTCCTTCCGTCCTCCCGGCCCTTCCCGTCGGCTCCGTCGGCTCCGGTCCGCACGCCGGCCCGTCGCAGGGCCATGAGCGCCAGGACGAGACGGGTCTGCGCCCCGTCGTGCAGGTTCCGCTCCAGTCGCCGGCGCTGATCGTCGGCGGCCCGCAGCAGACGGGCGCGGACCTCGGCGGTGCCCTGCTCGCGGACCCGGACCTCCGCCCGGAGCCGGGACGCCCGCAGGCACAGCCGTACGGCCGCCCCGGCCGCGGCCAGCAGCTCGGGTTCGTCGTCGAGGGCGGGGTCGTGGAGCAGCACCGCCGGGAAGCCGTCCGGCCCCTCGTCGCCGAGCGGGGTGACGCTCAGCCCGGCGGCCTGTGGCAGCGGACGTCCGTACGGATCCGTGTAGTCGTCCAGGAGGGTCCGGGGGTCCCGGGGCGGCGCCGCCGGGGCGGGATCCGCGGGGCCGGCGGCGCTCACGGTGCTCGTGTCCGCGGTCCGTACCCCGAGTCGTACGGAGGGGTCTCCGAGGGTGCGGGCCAGTGCCTCCTGCAGCCGCAGCAGACCGGGGTCGGCCGCGGCCTCGGTGACGAGATCGGCGACGGCGGCGCGCCGCAGCCGCAACCGCAGCAGTCCGGCCAGGAAGGCGAAGGGTACGGCGATCTGGCTCAGGTCGGAGGGCAGGGCCAGGACGGTGGCGGCGGGCGCGAGCGCGTCGGGCGCGACGAGGTGGAGCATCTCCCAGCCGATGAACGCGACCGCCACCACGACGGCGATCCAGGCGGGCATCAGCGCCCGCCGGCGGGCCGGCCCGCCGGCGCGCCAGCGGCGGACCAGCCGGTACGCGCAGACCAGGGTGAGTGCCGCCCCCAGCCACCGGTAGCCCAGGTCGACCAGGGTGAAGAGGCCGGCGTCGGAGTGGACCAGCAGTGCGTTCGGGCCGCAGCCGCGGCAGTCGAGGTAGCTGGCGGTGCCGGACACCGCCGGGTCGTAGACGAGGGCACGGAGGAGTCCGCCCACACCGACGAGGAGGTAGCCGGCCAGGACGACACGCCGGTCGGCCGAGGTCGTCGTCCGCCCTTCGGGGTAGGCCAGGAGGAGATGGGCGAGGACGGCGAGGTTGAGGGCTTCCGTCCAGGCTCCCAGGGCGAAGAGGACGGGCACGGTGGTGCCCTGGAGGTTGCCGAGGAACCAGGTGAGCCCTTCGGCGAGCATCAGCGGGCCCGTGCGGTTGGCCGGCCTGCGCCACCAGGCGAGGAGTCCGGCACCCGCGTAGGCCCAGCCCACCGCCAGGTCCCGCAGGACGTCACTCCAGGCGGCCCCCGTCCTGCCGTAGGCCCAGGCGCCGCAGCACCCCGCCGCCAGGGCCGTCGCCGCGCCGACGGCGAGGCGTCGGCGCGTCCGCCCGGC
>NZ_NCTE01001101.1 GCF_002114215.1 Streptomyces sp. 13-12-16
CGTCGAGGCGGCGCCCCGCGCGAGGCTGTACGCGTCGCGCACCGACACCGCCACCGGACCGGCGGTCAGGGCAACCCTGCCGGTGGCCCGCCCGACGGCCGTGGCCAGCACGAACGCGTCCCAGGTCGGCCCCTCGCCGAGCCACACCTCGCCGTACCCGAGCCGGTCGGCGACCGCCGCCACCCGCAACGGCTCGTCGACGGGCCTGTCGTCCTCGCGCGCCGCGGCGACCACACTGATGTCCATGGCCGCGCTCGTACCCCTTCGCCGTCGTGCGAACCCCGGCTGTCCGGGCGACATCCGCGCGGGTAGCGTCCCCGTATGAACAGCGGATACGACACCCGGGGCGCCGGGATCACCGTGCGGCGGGCGCTGGAGCTGCCCGGGCTGCGCAGTGGGCTGCCGGAGGTCGTGGCGGGCACCGACCGGCTGGGGCGCACGGTGCGCTGGGTGCACGCCGGTGAGGTGCCCAACATCGCCTCGCTGCTCAAGGGCGGCGAGCTGCTGCTGACCACCGGGTACGGGTTCGGCACCCGCCCCGCCGACCAGCGGGCGTTCGTGCGCACGCTGGCCGAGCGGGGCATCGCGGCCCTCGTCGTCGAGCTGGGCCCGCGCTTCTCCCGGCTGCCCGCCGCCCTCGTCGACTCGGCCAGGTCGACGGGGCTGCCGCTGGTCCAGCTGCACCGCGAGGTGCCGTTCGTGGCGGTCACCGAGGAGATCCACACCGAGATCGTCAACGGGCACTACGCGCTGCTGCGACGCGCGGAGGAGGTGCACCGCCGGTGCACCGAGGCGCTGCTGGGCGGCGGCGGGGTCCCGCAGGTGCTGGAGATCCTCGCCGGGTTCACCGGCAACCCGGTCTTCCTGGAGACGACCGACGGCCGGCTGCTGTACGCGGCCGGTAAGGGACCCGAGGGCGCGGACCCGCTCCAGGTGTGGGAGGGGCTGCGCGACCGGCACCAGGACGACCCGCCTGCCGGTTCGGCGCTCGTGGACGTACCCGGCGGCGGCCCCGGCAGCGGCGGCGTACGGGCACGGCTGGTGCTGCTTCCGGTGCGCAGCGCGCCGGAACCGGTGCACCGCATGGCGGCCGAGCGGGCGGCCGGCCTGCTCGCCGTGGTGCTGATGCAGGCGCGCCAGGAGGAGGAGCTGGCGGCACGCGGGCGCGGGGACTTCCTCACCGACCTCGCCG
>NZ_NCTE01001102.1 GCF_002114215.1 Streptomyces sp. 13-12-16
GTGGGGCGGGGGGCGGCGACGACCACCGTGGTCCGGGCGTCGGCGCAGGCCGTGAGCACCCGGTCGAGCAGCGCCCGGCCACCCACCCGTACCCCGGGCTTGTCCGCGCCCCCGAGCCGCCGGGCGGCGCCACCGGCGAGCACGACGGCGTCGTACGCGGGGCCGGGACCCTCGGAGGGGCCGCCGGAGGGACCACCGGGAGGATCACCGCAGGGATCGCCGGGTGGCTGATACTCGGTCACCCTCCGAGTATGCGTGCCCCCGCGATCACAGGGAACGCGGGGGCACCGGGACACGGCCGGGGAGACCGGTGGCTCGAAGCGGACTCACAGCGTCCGCAGCAGCACCGCCGGTTGTTCGACACAGTCCGCCACGTACCGCAGGAAGCCTCCCGCGGTGCCGCCGTCGCAGACCCGGTGGTCGAAGGTGAGCGAGAGCTGCACGACCTGCCGCACCGCCAGCTCGCCCTCGTGCACCCATGGCTTGGGGACGATGCGGCCGACGCCGAGCATGGCGGCCTCGGGGTGGTTGATGATCGGTGTGGAGCCGTCGACGCCGAACACGCCGTAGTTGTTCAACGTGAAGGTGCCGCCGGTGAGTTCCGCGGGCGTCAGCACACCGGTCCGGGCCGCCTCGGTCAGCCTGGCGAACTCGGCCGTCAGCGACTCGGCGTCCCGCGTGTGCGCGTCCCGGACGACGGGGACGACCAGCCCCCGGTCGGTCTGCGCGGCGAAGCCGAGGTGCACGTCGCCGTACTGGACGATCTCCCTGGCCTCGGTGTCCACCGAGGAGTTGAGCTCGGGGAAGCGGGCGAGCGCGGCGGTGCAGACGCGGGCCAGCAGCGCGATGACGGATATCCTCGGCCCGCCCGCCGCGTTCATCGCGGCCCGCGTGCGCATCAGTTCGGTCGCGTCGGCGTCCACCCAGCAGGTCGCGTCGGGGATCTCGGTGCGGCTGCGGGAGAGCTTGTCGGCGACGGCCCCGCGGATGCCCTTGAGGGGGACACGGGTCACGCCCGGGGTCTCCGCGACCGGTGCCGGCGCGACCGCCCGGTCGGCCCGCGCAGGCGGTTCACCGGCCGTCGCGCCCGTACGGCCCTGGGCGGCGGCGGCACGCAGGGCGTACTCCACGTCCGCGCGGAGGATCAGCCCATCGGGTCCGGAGCCGGTCATCTCCCGCAGGTCCAGGCCGTTCTGCCGGGCCAGCCTGCGCACCAGGGGCGAGATCACGGGGACGGGGCCGTCCACCGCGCCCGGGGTGCGGGCCTGCGCGGCGGCGGACCGCGCGGTCCTGGACCGTCCGTTCGCCACGGGTGTGGAAGGGGCGGCGGGGGCCGCCTGCGGCGGACGGA
>NZ_NCTE01001103.1 GCF_002114215.1 Streptomyces sp. 13-12-16
GCCGTCCGTCGGCGTCCGGCCCTCGCGCGCGCCGGTGATCGTCGGCGCCCCTGTGCGGTCCGCGGGCCGGTCGTGTGGGCGCGGGCCGGTCGTGCGGGCGCGGGCCGGTCGTGCGGTCATGGCTCCCCGTATGGCCACGGACCTCTGTGCGGCCACGGGCCGGCCGTGAGGTCGCGGCTCCCCGTTACGGTCGCAGGCCCGCTGCGTGGTCGCAGGACCGCAGTGTGGTCACGGGACCGCCGTGCGGGCTGCCGTGAGCAGGGATTCCCAGTCGGGGAGCTTGACGATGCCGCGGCCCAGGGAGGCGCCCAGTTCCGCCTCGGCGTGTTCGATCGCCTGCCAGCCCGTCCATTCGACCGGTTCGACGCCCTCGGCCCGCAGTGCCGCCAGCGGGTCGCCGGGGAGGTCGCGGTCCGTGAGGAAGGGCGCGTCCCGCAGCAGGGAGGCCACCGTCTCCTTCGCGCAGGACCGGTTGGTGCCGATGACGCCCGTCGGACCCCGCTTGATCCAGCCCGCCACGTACTCGCCCGCAGCGACGGCGCCCTCCCGCAGCACCCGCCCGGCGAGATGCGGAACCGTGCCGGCCGCCGCGTCGAACGGCAGCCCCTCCAGCGGCACCCCGCGATAACCGACCGAGCGCAGCACCAACTGCGCCCCGACGTCCTCGAACCGCCCCGTGCCCGTGACGCCGCCGTGTCCGTCCGGCACCGTCCGCTCGAAACGCACCGCACCCACCCTGCCCTCCCGGGCGATCAGTTCGGCCGGGCGGAGGAAGAAGCGCAGCCGGATCAGCCGCCGGGCGCCCGGCACCGGCGCCCCGGCCCAGCCGCGCAGCACCTCGACGTTGCGGCGCTGCGGGGCGGGCAGCGCGGACGGGTCCGTGTACGCCGGGTCCTGCGCGGCCTCGGCCGGGTCCACGGCGATTTCGGTGTCCGGCAGGACCCCCAGTTCGCGCAGCTCCTTGGTGGTGAAGCGGGCCTGGGACGGGCCGCGCCGGCCCACCATGTGGATGCGGTCCACCCGGCTCGACGCGAGTGCGGCCAGGGCCGCGTGCGGCATGTCGGTCGGGCTCAGCTCCGTGGCGCCCCGGGCCAGCATGCGCGTCACGTCCACGGCGACGTTCCCCATTCCGATGACCACCGCCGACCGCACCCCGCGCAGGAAACCGTCGTCGACGGCGTCCGGATGCGCGCTGTACCAGGACACGAACTCGGTCGCCGACCAGCTGCCCGGCAGCTCCTCGCCCGGGATGCCCAGCCGCCGGTCCGCGGCGGCGCCCACGCAGTACACCACCGCGTGGTAGAGCTCCCGCAGCCGCGCGACCGGCACCCCGCCCGGCCCGACCGGCACCCCGCCGAGGAAGCGCACGCGCTCGTGCTCCAGGACCGCGCGGAGGGTGTTCTGCAGGGACTTGATCTTCTCGTGGTCCGGTGCCACGCCGTAGCGGACCAGGCCGTACGGACACGGCAGCCGGTCCAGGACGTCCACGCGCACCCGGGCGTCCTGCTGGACGAGGCTCTGGGCGGAGTAGCACCCGCTCGGCCCGGAACCGATGACGGCGACACGCAGCACGGCGGAACTCCTCACCACGGGGGCTCGACAGGAGATCGCTGATGTCTCCAGCATGGCACCGTCCGCGCTCCGCTGACAGGGTGCCGTCCGCCGCCCGGGGCGCGTGTTCTACGGAGGGAAACTGATCACGCGGTTACGTTGCGTGTGTGTTTGAGGCATCTTTTCTTCATCTTTCCGATCGCTCTCCGGCGGAGGGCGCGGTGTCCGTGTGGCCCGCGTGGGAGGTGCGGGAGGGGGAGCGGGCGACCCGGTGGCTCCATGTGCGGCTGGCCTTCGGCGACGGGGCCCGCGTCGACGCGCTGGCGACGGTGTGCGAGGGGTGGGTCTGCGTCGAGGACGTACGGGCCCGGCCCGCGCTCGCCCTGGAGGACCTCGCCCTGTTCGCCGACTGGATCGAGGGGCCGCTGGCGCGGGCCTGCGGCGCCGAGCCCGAGCCGGACCCCGGGGCCGCTCCCGGTACGGGCGCGCACCGGGAGCGGCCCGACCGGCCGAGGGGGCCGCAG
>NZ_NCTE01001104.1 GCF_002114215.1 Streptomyces sp. 13-12-16
GGTCGGGCTCGCCGCGCCCGAAGTGGCGTCCCGGGTGGGTGAGGTGGAGGCGGCCGGGGTCCGCTCCTCCTTCCGGCGTTCGCCGGACTCCTCCGGCAGCGGGGAGCCGGGAAGTTCGTTGCGCGGGGCCTCGCCGGGCCCGGGGACGACCACCCGGTCGGCGTCCCGCACGGCACCGCCGAGCAGTGAGCCGACGAGCATGCTGAACCCGCAGACCACGAAGGTGACCAGGGCTCCCCGGCGCAGTACGTACCGGCGCAGGTCCCAGATGTCGGCGCGGGGGCCGAGCCGGCGCCAGGCCCGGCTCGCGAGGCCGCCGTCGACGGAGTAGACGGGGGCGCCCGCGATGATCAGCGGCGACCAGGCGGCGAGGTAGATGATGTCGGGTGTCTCGTAGGCGGGGACGCTCTTCCAGCTGACGGTGACCAGCAGTGCCGCCGAGAGCGCCGCCCCGACGACGGCGGCCAGGCGCTGCCAGCAGCCGAGGGCGGTCAGGACGCCGACGACGATCTGCGCGAAGGCGATGGCGAGCCCGGAGCCGATGGGGTGCTCCAGGGCGAACTGGCGCAGCGGCTCGGCGACTTCCCAGGGGTGCAGGGTGTGCAGCCACTTGACCATGGAGCCGCGCTTGCCGCCCTCGAAGTAGAGGGGGTCGCACAGCTTGCTCATCCCGGCGTAGACGGAGATGCCGCCGAGGAAGACGCGCAGCGGGAGCAGGACGACGCCGAGGTTCATCCGGCGGCCGGGGTAGTAGGCGTGCCGGGCCGGGTCGTCGCCGTGCCGCCTGGCGCGGCGGCCGGTGGCCTCGGCTCCGTCGTCGTACGCGGGCTCGTCGTAGGCGGGCTCGTGGTAGGCGGGTTCGTCGTAGGCGCTGCCGACCGTGCGCATCGGGGGCAGCAGGGGTCCGTCGGCCGGGCTGCGCTGGGCGCCGACGAACGGGGTCTCGAGGGTCTGGGTGACCGGGTCGTCGGCGTGGTCGTACCCGGTGCCGGTGCGCGGGATGACCTGGGTGGCCCCGGCGTCGGTGAGCGGCTCGTCGGCGTGGCGGACGCCTTCGTGCCGTACGGCCTGGAGCAGTCGGTGGGCGCCGGTGTCGTCGGGCGCGGACCGGCCGCTCCAGACGACGGGCCGGCGGCGGGCGCCCGACTGGCCCGGCGTGCCCACGGTGGTGACGACGGGGATGCGGGCGGTGTCCTCGGCGGCGCTCACGTGCCGTGCGATCCGCGGCGATTGGGCGCGCCGCGCCGAGACGCCCAGCTGCACGCGGAAGCTGGCGTGATTGACGATGACCTGCGCCGGATCGCTCGGCACCTTCACCATGCTCAGCGCGGGAGCGTCGTCGAGTCCCGACGAGCGGTCCCCCGTGGGCGTGCGGGGTGTTCTCGTGTCCACACTCATCTAACCGAGTGACACGGCGTTAGGACACTGCCTTGACCCGCCGGAAGTGTCCGGACCGCGTCAAGCCTGCCCGGACCACCCGGAACACCCCATGTGGGTGACTCCGCCGAACACCCGTCCAGCCTCGCCCGTCGCACTCGTACGGCCGCACCGCCCCCGGGATCGGCCCCGCCGACGCGCCGCCTCGTACAGCACGATCCCCGCCGCCGCACCGGTGACACCTCCGTCCGCCGCACTCGCACGGCCCCGTCGCACTCGTACGGCCGCACCGGCCCCCGGGATCAGCCCCGCCGACGCGCCGCCTCGTACAGCACGATCCCCGCCGCCACACCGGCGTTGAGCGACTCCGCGCCGCCCGGCATCGGGATCCGTACCCGGAAGTCGCAGGTCTCGCCGACCAGTCGGGAGAGCCCCTTGCCCTCGCTGCCGACGACGATGACGACCGGCCCGTCCAGCGCGTCCAGGTCGCCGAGCTCGGCCTCACCGTCGGCGGCCAGGCCGACGACCGCGATCCCGGCCTTCTTGTACGCCTCCAGCGCGCGCGTCAGGTTGGTGGCGCGGGCGACGGGCGTACGGGCCGCCGTACCGGCGGACGTCTTCCAGGCGCCGGCGGTCATCCCGGCGGCGCGCCGCTCGGGCACGACGACGCCGTGGCCGCCGAACGCGGAGACGGACCGGACGACCGCGCCGAGGTTGCGCGGGTCGGTGACCCCGTCGAGGGCGACGATCAGCGGGTCCTGCCCCTCGTCGTGGGCGCCGGCGACGAGGTCCTCGGGGTGCGCGTACTCGTACGGCGGGACCTGGAGCACCAGGCCCTGGTGGTTCAGGCCGTTGGTCATGCGGTCGAGTTCGGGGCGGGGGGCCTCCATGAGGTTGATCCCGCCGCGCTCGGCCGCGAGCTGGAGCGCCTCGCGCACCCGCTCGTCGTTGTCGATGAACTGCTGGACGTACAGCGTCGACGCGGGCACGCCC
>NZ_NCTE01001105.1 GCF_002114215.1 Streptomyces sp. 13-12-16
CACCACCCGGTCGGCGGGCACGCGTCCCGCCCGGCGGCGTCCTTGCGGGAGCCGCCGGCCGGTTCGGCGGCGACGGCGAGGGCATCGGCGTCGCCTGCGAGCACCGTCGCGGCGCTCATCCGGTGGCCGCCAGCAGGGTCGGGCGGCCACCGAGGGCGAGCGAGAACTGGTCGGTGACCTGGACCAGGGCCTCGGCGGAGGCCGGCGCGACGGCGAGCGTCCCGTCGTCGGCCGCGGTGATGTCCTTGTCGAGCGTGAACCAGCCGGGCGTGATGTGGGCGGGTCCCATGGAGTTCAGCACGGGGCGCAGGGCGTAGTCGATGGCCAGGACGTGGGCGGTGGTGCCGCCGGTGGCCAGCGGGAGGACGGTCTTGCCCGCCAGCGCGTACTGCGGGAGCAGGTCCAGCAGCGATTTGAGCAGCCCGGAGTAGGCGGCTTTGTAGACGGGGGTGCCGATCACGATTCCGTCCGCGCGCTCGAACAGGGCGGTGGCCTCGACGATCGCCGGGTGGGCGAAGTCGGCGTGCAGCAGGGCGGCGGGCGGGAGCGTACGGATGTCGAACGGGATCACCTCGTGTCCCTGGGCCCTGAGCCGGTCGTCCAGGTGGCGCAGCAGCCGGGCGGTTCGGGAGGTGGCGGAGGGGCTTCCGGAGACGGACAGGACGGTGGCCATGTGAGGGACCTTTCAGGAGTGCCGGGTGGGCTGCGGTGGTGCGTCGGTGGCGGTCAGGCGTGGACGGGGCCGGATCCAGGTGGTACGGACGTGGGGAGCTCCCGGCGGGAGCGCGCGCACGGAAAGGAGCGTGCGGCGACGTCGACGCCGAGGAGCCGTGCGCCGCCGGGGTGGGTCCGGATCCGCTTCGGCTCGGCGGTGGCCGCGTCGTAACGGCGGAAGGCTCCGCCCGCGACGGGATCACCGCTCTCCAGCAGCAGGAGCGGGCCGCCGTACGGTTCGGTGAACTCCTCGTCGGGTCGGCGGGAGATCTCGGCGTGCGCCTCCTTGCCGTAGCGCGTCGAGTGCTCGTGGCCCGGTTCGCGTGGCAGGGGGTCTCACCCGCGGGTCGGAAACCGGGACGTGGACGACCGTCAGGTCCACCGAGTACGGTGCTCGGGCCACGGAACTCATTCGCCCACCGCCGTGAGGTCCCGCGGGTCGACGGCGGTGCCGGAGCGGGGCGTGGTTTCGGATCCGTCGTCGGTGGCGGCGATGCCGAGAATTTCCACGGGCATGGGGGACGGCCTTTCGGAAGCGACCGCACGCAGGCACGGGAACCGCCTTGCGCGGAGGCACGGGTGACAGCCCATCGGGCAGGTGGGCGGGTGCGGATGTGACGGTGTCGGGCGTCAGGAGAGGCGGAGCTGCGGCAGCGCGCGTGCGGAGAACTCGGCCCGCGACGGGGTCACCGAGGGAGGGAAGGGCCGGTCAGAGGGCCCGCTGCCGGGTCAGGCGCAACACGCGGCGGACCACACTCGACCGAAGTCGATGTGGTGGCGCGAGATCAAGCGCTGCTGGGCAGTCATGCGGTCCATTCAGCAGGACATCCCGCCGTTCGTCAAGCAGCGCCCGGATGCCGGGCACCGCCTCGGCCCGCTTCCCCCGGTGGTGACCGGTGAGCGACGCCCCTCCACAACCGTCCCGGTCGCTGTCGGGACGGGTCCGCGTACCACCTGACCGCCGGAGCGCATCGCGGCCGATGCCCCGAACTGCGGTACGGAGAAGGGAAGTCGCACATTCACCTGGTGGACCCGTGCCCACCCGGCCCCGGCCGGATCCGGCGGCACGCGCGGTCACCGCCGCCGCGGACGAACCCCACGGCCGGGGACGCCCCCATGTCCACCGGCGGGTCCTCCGCATTCGACGGCCCCGTGCGGCCGGGCCCTTCCCCCGCCGGGCGGACCGTCCAGCCGTCCGGCGGGTCCCACGTCACGCGCCGTACACCGGGCCGGCGTCGTCCACTTCGCCGACACGGGTGCCGTGAGACCTTCCCCACTTTTCCTATCGAATTACTAGGGAAGCGTTGACCGTGTCCGGTGAGGGCGCGCAGCATGATGAGCATGTCCCGCAAGCAGCAACGACTCGTTCGTCGTCGGCATGTCGACTTCGGTCACGTCGCCAGCGCCGCCTGCTGTCGCGCGTAAGGCACGGCCCACACGCTCGCCCGTGCCGCTCCGCTCCCCCGTCTCCCGGGTGAACAGGCGAACCGCTCAAGGCGCCTGACGACCCGACACACATCTGAGGGACAACCGCCATGACCACGGCACTTCCGGCCCGGACCACTCCGGACGACCAGCCACTTTCCGACGCGCGCCGTCTTCGCCTGGTGGGCGACACCGCACGGAGCGACGCCGGGGGAGACACGTCCGCGCCGCTCGTCGGCTATCTCCTGCTCGTTCCCGAGGGCACCGATCCCGCCGAGCTCTTCGTCAAGGACGGGCCACGGCCCGAGATCCGACCGGTCGCCGCCATGTACCCGAGTCCCGTCCGGCGGACGGGAGACGACGTCGTCCGCATCGACACCGAACGTCGTTCCGCCGAGGTCGACGGACGCGAACTCGACCTCACCTACCTGGAGTTCGCGCTCCTGGCGCATCTCGTCCTCCATCCCCACCGCGTGCATTCGCGCGATCGGCTGGTGACCGCCGTCTGGGGTCACGCCCACATCGGCGACGGCCGCACCGTGGATGTCCACATCGCCCGCCTGCGCCGCAAGCTGGGCGAGCCCCACCGGCACCGGATCGTCACCGTGCGGCGCGTGGGCTACAAGTACGTGCCCGACCAGCAGGAGAGTCCCGACGCCGCACTCCGCGGCCGAGTTTGAGGAGACCACTTCCATGGGCCTTGCCTCCGCGCCGCCCCACCCCGCCCCGCCGTCCGACCGGACCGGGCCCGGTCACGCGCACTGGCTGCGTGTGGCCCGTGAGGCGGCCGACGACCTGGCCACGGACACGGTGGCCAGGGAACAGGCGGGCAAGGTCCCGTTCGACGAGGTGTCCCGGCTGCGCGAGGCGGGACTGCTGACGCTCCTGGCGCCGGCCGGGTCCGGAGGAGGTGGCGCGGACTGGCCCACGGCCTACGCGGTCGTCCGGGAGGTCGCCGCGGCCGACGGCGCGATCGGACAACTGCTCGGCTGTCACTACTTCCTGTCGTGGAGCGCCCGGTTCTTCGCCGCGCCCGCCCTGGCGGCGCGGACGGAGGAGCGGTCCGCGGCCGAGAAGTGGTGCTGGGGTGGCGGTTTCGCCCGCCAGGAGCCTCTCCTGACGCTGGCCGGGACCTCCCACGGCCTGGTGCTCGGCGGTCGGCAGAGCTACACCACCGGGGTCCTGGTCGCCGACCGCCTCGCCGTGCGCGCCGTACGGGAGGAGACGGGTGAACCACTCGCCGTCGTGGTGGATCCCGCCCGTCACGGCGTCCGGATCGACGGCGACGTCGACACCTTCGGTCAACGGCTCGCGGCCGGCGGCAGCGTGGAGTTCGACGACGTGTCGGTGGCCGCCGACGACGTACTCGGCTCCCTGTCCGCGGACGAGGACTTCCTGTCGCCCCGGGCCGCCCTGGCATCACCGGTCGGGCATCTCGTCTCCGTGCAGCTCCTCCTCGGCATGGCCGAGGGAGCGCTCGCCGAAGCCCGTGAGTACAGCAGGACGATCCAGGCACCCTGGCACCTCGCCTGGTCGGCCGGCACTCCCCACGACCCGCAGGTGCTGACCGCCTACGGAGAACTCACCGTCCTCACCCGCTCCGCGTCCGCGCTCGCCGATCAAGCGGTGGAAGCCGTGCAGGGCGCGCTGGCACTCGGCGAGGACCTCACCTACGACGAGTACGCGGGCGTCTCCGCCCTCGTGGCCATGGCCGAAGCCGCCGCCTCCAGGGCCGCGCGGGAGTCCACCACCCGCGCCCTCGACATCATCGGCCCCCGCTCCGACTCCGCGCGGCTGGGCCTGGACCGCTTCTGGCGCAATGCCCGGACCCACACCTTGTACGAGCCCGTCGCCCAACGGCTCCGCGAGGTCGGGGACTACTTCCTCAACGGCGCCCATCCTCCGTTCGTCCTGCCCTCCTGACTCCAAGGCGGTGCGTCCGGGGGCCGGATCGGCGGACCGGTTCCGCGGTTCCCCGTGCCTGAGCCGACGGCCGGCGCACTGCCGGTCTCCCTCGCCGCCGGGGTGCTCGGCGAACCCCGCGCCGGGCAGCGGGGCCGCGGCGGGGGTACCGGCCGCGGAACGCTCTCCCGGGGCCATCACCGGACCGGTCCCTGCGACACCGCCCCCCGACCGGCACCCCGGCCCGGCCCG
>NZ_NCTE01000113.1 GCF_002114215.1 Streptomyces sp. 13-12-16
CCCCCGCGCCACCCCCAGAAGCTCAGTCCACCGCCGCCACCGGCTCCCGTGACGCCCGGCTCCCCGTCGGCGGCTCCTCCGCCCCCCGCCCCAGCACCCGTGCGGCCAGCGGCTCCACGAAGCGCGCGGCCAGTGGCCCGATGACCACCAGCAGCAGCACATACGCCGTGGCCAACGGCCCGAGCGCGGGCTCGACGCCCGCGGACACCGCGAGCCCCGCGATGACGATGGAGAACTCCCCGCGCGCCACCAGCGCCCCGCCCGCCCGCCACCGGGCCCGCTCCCCGACCCCGGCCCGCCGCGCCGCCCAGTACCCGGTGGCCACCTTCGTCGCGACGGTCACCACGACCAGCGCCAGCGCCGGCAGCAGCACCGGCGGCATGGTCGCGGGGTTCGTGCTCAGCCCGAAGAAGACGAAGAACACCGCGGCGAACAGGTCCCGCAGCGGCATCAGCAGGTGGTGGGTGTGCTCGGCGACCTCCCCGGACAGCGCGATGCCGACCAGGAACGCCCCCACCGCCGCCGACACCTGCAACCGCTGCGCCACGCCCGCGACCAGCAGGGTCAGGCCCAGCACCACCAGCAGCAGCTTCTCCGGGTCGTCGCTGGAGATGAACCGGGAGATCACCCTGCCGTAGCGGACCGCGACCAGCAGGACCGTGCCGACCGCGGCGAGCGCGACGGCGAGGGTGAGGCCGCCCGCGGCCCAGCCCGCGCCGGCCAGTATCGCGGTGAGGATCGGCAGGTAGACGGCCATCGCCAGGTCCTCCAGCACCAGCACGCTGAGGATCACCGGCGTCTCACGGTTGCCGAGCCGCCCGAGGTCCCCGAGCACCTTGGCGATCACCCCGGACGACGACACCCAGGTGACGCCGGCGAGGACCACGGCCGCCACCGGGCCCCAGCCCAGCAACAGCGCCGCCGCCGCGCCCGGCAGGGCGTTCAGCAGGAAGTCGACCGCCCCTGCGGGGGCGTGCACCTTCAGGTGCCCCACGAGATCGCCCGCGGAGTACTCCAGACCCAGCAGGAGCAGCAGCAGGACGACGCCGATCTCGGCGCCGACCTCGATGAACTCCTCGCTGCCGCCCAGCGGGATCAGCCCGCCGTGCCCGAAGGCGAGCCCGGCGAGCAGGTACAGCGGGATGGGTGACAGACGCATCCGTACGGCGAACCGGCCCAGCAGGCCGAGCGCCAGCACGACGGCGCCGAACTCCATCAGGAACACGGCCGAGTGCACGTCATCACGCCCGATCGAGGATGTCGTGCGCGCCGTCGACGCCCTCCCGGGTGCCGATCACGATCACCGTGTCGCCGCCGCGCAGCCGGAACTCCGGCCCCGGCGAGGGGATGGCGTGCGCCCGGCGCATCACGGCGACGATGGACGCCCCGGTGCGGGTGCGCATCTGCGTCTCGCCCAGGGTGCGCCCGTTCCAGTGCGAGGTGCCGGTGATCGTGACCCGTTCCGCGAGCAGCCCGAAGTCGCTGGTGTGCAGCAGGTTGGGGCTGTTGTGGTTCGGCAGCAGGGCGTCGGTGAGGGACAGGGCCTCGGCGCCGGTGAGTCTCATCGACAGGGCGCAGGAGTCGGGGTCGTCGTCGTGGTGGACGTTGAGGGTGCGGGCGCCGTCGCGGTGGGCGATGACGGACAGGGTGTCGTGCCGCCGGGTGGTGATCTCGTACTGCACCCCGATTCCCGGCAGCGGGGTGGTCCTCAGACGTGGAGCGGGCACGGTGGTCTCTCCTTCTGGTCACGCGCGGGACTCGGCGGGGATTCAGAGGGGCCGCAGCCACACCGCCCCCAGGGGAGGCAGCGTGATCCCGGCGCTCGCCGGGAAGCCGTGCAGCGGCTGTTCCACGGCGCGGACCGGGTCGCGCCGGACCACCCCGCTGCCGCCGTAGGCGGTGTCGTCGGTGTTGAGCACCTCGGTCCAGTCACCGGCGTGCGGCAGCGCGATCCGGTGGCCGTGGCGGACGGTGGGCTGGAAGTGGAAGACGCAGACGAGGACCTCGCCCGAGTCGCCGTGGCGGACGAAGGAGTACACGTTGTCCTGCGCCGCGTCGGCGTCGATCCAGCGGAACCCCTCCGGCCGGGTGTCCCGGCTCCACAGCGCGGGGTCGCCGAGGTAGATCCGGTTCAGGTCGCGCACCAGGTCGCGCACCCCGGCGTGCGCGCCGTGCCGGAGCATCGACCAGTCGGGGCCGTGGTCGTGGGACCACTCGGTGTCCTGGGCGAACTCCTGTCCCATGAACAGCAGTTGCTTGCCCGGGAAGGCCCACATGAAGGCCAGGTAGGCGCGCAGGTCGGCCAGTTGCCGCCAGCGGTCGCCGGGCATCTTCGCCAGCAGCGAGCCCTTGCCGTGCACCACCTCGTCGTGCGAGACGGGCAGCAGGTGGTTCTCGGCGTACGCGTAGACCATCGCGAAGGTCATCGCGTGGTGGTGGTACTGCCGGTGCACGGGGTCCTCGGCCATGTACGACAGGGAGTCGTGCATCCAGCCCATGTTCCACTTCAGGTGGAAGCCGAGCCCGCCCTCGTCGGTGCGCCGGGTCACCCCGTCCCACGCCGTGGACTCCTCGGCGATGGTCACCGCGCCGGGGCAGCGGCGGGCCACCGTGGCGTTGACCTCCTGGAGGAACTCCACCGCCTCCAGGTGCTCCCGGCCGCCGTAGGCGTTGGGCAGCCACTGCCCGTCGGGGCGCGAGTAGTCCAGGTAGAGCATCGAGGCGACGGCGTCCACGCGCAGCCCGTCGACGTGGAACTCCTCGCACCAGTACAGGGCGTTGGCGACCAGGAAGTTGCGCACCTCGGCCCGCCCGTAGTCGAAGACGAGGGTGCCCCAGTCGGGGTGCTCGCCCCGGCGCGGGTCCGGGTGCTCGTACAGCGGGGTGCCGTCGAAGCGGGCCAGCGCCCAGTCGTCCCGGGGGAAGTGGGCCGGCACCCAGTCGACGATGACGCCGATGCCCGCCCGGTGCAGCGCGTCCACCAGGAACCGGAAGTCGTCGGGGGAGCCGAGGCGGGAGGAGGGCGCGTAGTAGGAGGTGACCTGGTAGCCCCAGGAACCGCCGAAGGGGTGCTCGGCGACCGGCAGGAACTCCACGTGGGTGAAGCCCAGCGCCTTGACGTAGGCGGGCAGTTCGCGGGCGAGCTGCCGGTAGCCGAGCCCCGGCCGCCAGGAGCCGAGGTGCAGCTCGTACACGCTCATCGGCTCCCGGTGCACCGCCGTCGCGGCGCGTCGCGCCATCCAGTCGGCGTCGCCCCAGCGGTGGTGGGAGGCGTGGACGAGGGACGCGGTGCCGGGCGCGGCCTCGGCGTGCGCGGCCAGCGGGTCGGCCTTGAGGAGCCGGCGTCCGTCCGGGGTGAGGATCTCGTACTTGTAGCGGCAGCCCTCGTCGACGCCCGGCACGAACAGCTCCCACACCCCACTGGCGCCGAGCGAGCGCATCGGGTGCGCGCGGCCGTCCCACACGTTGAAGTCGCCGACGAGCCGCACGGCGCGCGCGTTCGGCGCCCACACGGCGAACGACGTGCCGCCGACCGGCCCCCAGCCGCTGTCGTGGGTGCGGACCCGGGCGCCGAGCACGCGCCACAGCTCCTCGTGCCGGCCCTCCCGGATCAGGTGCAGGTCCAGCTCGCCGAGCGTGGGCGGGAAACGGTACGGGTCGTCGTACGTGTGGACGTGCCCGTCGTAGTCGACGGACAGCCGGTGGTCGGGGACGGCGGGCACCGGCAGCAGGCCGGAGAAGACGCCCTCGCCCTCGTGCCGCAGCTCCAGCAGCGGGGTGCCCGAGGGGTCGGTGACCGTCACGGCGCGGGCGAGCGGACGCAGCACCCGGAAGAGCACACCGCCCTCGGCCGGGCGCGGGCCGAGCAGGGCGTGCGGGTCGCCGGTCTCGCCGGTGACGAGGCGTTTGCGGGCGGTGGCGGGCAGGGCCGGTGCGTGGGGTGCGGTGGTCACGGCTGCGGGTTCCCGTCGGTGAGGATGTGGGCCACGTGCTGCTGCGGGTCGAGGCGTACGTAGTTGTCCCGGCCCCACCGCCAGGTCGCGCCGGACAGCGCGTCGTGCACCGTGAAGGTGTCGGAGCGGTCCAGGCCGAGGGCGGGCAGGTCCAGGGAGACCGTCGCCTCGCGCACCCCGTGCGGATCGAGGTTGAGGACGACCAGGACCCAGTCGGTGTCGTCGCGCTTGGAGAAGCAGACGACGGCGTCGTCGTCGGTGTGGTGGAAGCGCAGGTTGCGCAGCCGGCGCAGGGCGGGGTGGGTGCGGCGCAGGGTGTTCAGGGTGCGCACCAGCGGGGCCAGGGAGTCGCCGGCCGCCTCGTGCGCCTCCCAGTCGCGCGGCCGGTACTGGTACTTCTCCGAGTGCAGGTACTCCTCGCTGCCGGGACCGGCCGGCACGTTCTCGTACAGCTCGTACCCGGCGTACATGCCCCAGGAGGGTCCGGCCGTGGCGGCCAGGACGGCCCGCGCCGCGAACGCCGGACGGCCGCCGTACTGGAGGTAGGCGTGCAGGATGTCGGGGGTGTTCACGAAGAGGTTCGGACGCAGGTACGCGGCCTGCTCCTCCCCGCCGAGCCCGGCCAGCTCCGACAGGTAGGACTCCACCTCGTCCTTGGAGTTGCGCCAGGTGAAGTACGTGTACGACTGGTGGAACCCGATCCGGGCCAGGGTGTGCAGCATCGCCGGGCGGGTGAACGCCTCGGCGAGGAACAGCACGTCGGGGTCGGTGGCGTGCACGGCGTCGATCAGCCGCTCCCAGAAGCCGACCGGTTTGGTGTGCGGGTTGTCGACGCGGAAGATCCGCACCCCGTGCTCCATCCAGTGCCGCAGGATCCGCAGGCACTCCGCGTGCAGCCCGTCGGGGTCGGTGTCGAAGTCGATCGGATGGATGTCCTGGTACTTCTTCGGCGGGTTCTCGGCGTACGCGACGGAGCCGTCCGCGCGGTGGTGGAACCACTCGGGGTGCTCGGTCATCCACGGGTGGTCCGGGGAGCACTGCAGGGCGAAGTCCAGGGCGACCTCCAGGCCCAGCTCGCCGGCCCGGCCCACGAAGTGGTCGAAGTCGTCGAGGGTGCCCAGGTCCGGGTGGATCGCGTCGTGCCCGCCGTCGGCGGAGCCGATCGCCCACGGCGATCCGGGGTCGTACGGGCCCGCGACGAGCGTGTTGCCGGCCCCCTTGCGGTGGGTGGTGCCGATGGGGTGCACCGGGGGCAGGTACACCACGTCGAAGCCCATGTCGGCGACCGCCTCCAGGCGTTTGGCGGCGGTGCGCAGCGTGCCGGAGCGCGGCGGTTCGGCCGCCGTGCCGGTGCCGGGGGCGGCGGGCAGCAGGGCGCCCTCGGAGCGCGGGAACAGCTCGTACCAGGCGCCGTACAGGGCCCGCTCCCGGTCCACCCGCAGCGGGAACTCACGGGATCGGGTGACCAGTTCGCGCAGCGGCCGGGCGTTCAGCAGGGCCGTCACCACCGGGTCGCAGGCGGCGGCTAGCCGTTTGTCCGGGGCCGTCCGGGCGTCCCGCAGGGTGTGCGCGGCGGTGGTCAGCGGGACGCGTTCGCGGGCGGTGAAGGCGTCGGCGGCGCGCTCCAGCAGCAGCGCCCCCTCCTGGAGCACCTGTTCCACGTCGACGCCGGCCGGCACCTTGAGGTCGGCGGTGTGCCGCCAGGTCGCGACCGGGTCGGACCAGGCCTCCACCCGGAACGTCCAGTCGCCCTCCCGGTCGGCGTGCACCGGGGCCGCGTACCGGTCGGTGCCGGGGGCGAGCGGCCGCATCGGGGTCCACTCGCCCCCGGTGCCGTCGGGGCCGGTCAGCACGACGTTCGCGGCGACCGCGTCGTGGCCCTCACGGAACACGGTCGCCGACACCTCGAAGACCTCGCCCGGCACGGCGCGCACGGGCCGGTGACCGCCGTCGGCCACCGGCCGCACGTCCACCACGGGGATGCGTCCCACGGACGGCGCGAACCGCCCTGCGGCGGGCTTCTCCTGCATCACATGCCTCTTCCTCGCACCCGGGTGCGGTCGCTTGGGACGGTGGTCAGCGGCGGATCGCGGTGGTGCCGTTGCTGACGTCCGAGATGATCCGGCGGTAGCCCGCCACCACGGGGTGGTGCGGGTAGGCGGTGCAGAACAGCCGCTCCCCGGCGAGCGAGACCATCTCCGGGGCGTACGGCAGGACGGCCGACACCCGGGTGGCGTAGGCCTGTTCGACCTCGTCGTGCAGCCGGTCGTGGACCGTGCCGCCCGGCGCCATGTTCACGGCCACGGCCAGCCGGGCGACACCGAGCCGGTTCGCGAGCGACACGGTCTCCCGGGCGCCGGCCAGGTCGAGCCGGTCCGCGCGGGTCACCACCACTAGGGCGTCCGAGCCGGCGATCGCCGTCACCGTCTCGTTGTTGAACCCGGCGTGGGTGTCGAGCAGCAGCACGTCCAGGGCGAGGGAGTCGATGAGCCGGTCGAAGCCCTCCCGCAGCAGCCCCACGTCGTAGCCGCGGCCGAGGATCTCGGCCGCCGCCGCGGACCTGCTGCGGGCCGGCACCAGGAAGAAGCCGTCGTGTCCGGCGTCCGTGCCCGCCGGGTACACCGCGTCCTCGATCTCGCAGCGGCCGATCAGGTAGTCGCTCAGTGAGCGGCGCGGCCGCGCGTCGGTGCGGCCGAACATCACGTCCAGGGCGGGTGTGTGGATGTCGGTGTCCACCAGCGCCACCCGGCGGCCCGAGGCCGCCAGCAGCAGCCCGAGGTTGGCGGCCGTGCTCGACTTGCCGGTGCCTCCCCGATAGGAGTGCACGGTGATGATCTGCGACATGGTCTCCACCGGTTGCTGAGGGTCGGATCCGCCGGCGCGGCGGCTGGTCAGGCGGCGGGTGCTCCGGGCGGGTTCCAGTGGACGGCCATCATGGTGATGTCGTCGGACTGCTCGGCCCGGCCCACGAACTCGCTGAGCGCGCCGTCCATGTGGTCGAGGAGTTCCTCGCCCCGCACCGCGGCCTCGCCGAGCTGCCCGACCATCTGTTCCTCGCCGAAGAACTCGCCGTCGGCGGAGCGGGCCTCGGTGACCCCGTCGGTGTAGATGAAGAGCGTGTCGCCGGGGCCGATGCGGGTGTAGCCCAGGGAGAAGTCGACGTCCGGGATGACCCCGACGGCGGGTCCGGTGGGCTCCAGCAGGACCGGTTCGCCGCCGCCCGCGCTGAGCAGCACGGGCGGGTTGTGACCGCCGTTGATGTAGACCAGGTTGCCGGTCGCGGGGTCGAGGACGGCGAAGAACATGGTGGCGAAGTAGCCCTGCCGGATGTGGTTGCGGGTCAGGTAGTTGTTGGTGCCCGCGACCGCGTTCAGCAGGGGCGTCGCCCCCACCACCGGGATGGCGCGGCTGTGTTCGGCCCAGCCGGCCTCCTCGCCCATCAGCTCGGCGGCGATCAGGCTCTGCAGCCCGCTCTGTTCGGCGGTGTGCCGCAGCAGCGAACGGATCAGGGCCATGAACAGCGCGGCCCCGACGCCCTTGTCGCAGACGTCGGCGACGACCAGCGCGAGCCGGCGCCGGTTGACGATCTCGAACACGTCGTAGAAGTCGCCGGCGACCGTACGGGCGGGCCGGAACCGTACGTGGATCTCCCAGTCCTTCGGGCTGGGCAGGGAGTCGGGCAGGAAGCCGAGCTGGATCTCCCGGCCGATCTCCAGCTCCCGTTCGTAGCTGAGCAGTTCCGCGTGCGCGGCGACGTCCTCCATGGTCCGGCTGAACTGGGCCCGCTCGTGGCAGTCCCGCAGCCGGGCCCGCACCAGGTCGGGGTGGAAGGGCGGCGCGAGGTAGTCGGCGCCCGCGAGCACGTGGTGGTCGAGCAGGTGCAGGTCGTGTTCCGCGAACGCCACCACCGAGGGACGCTGCCCCTCGTCGTCGAGCCTGCGGGCCACGGCCCGCACGGTGTGCGGGGTCAGTTCCGCGGACGCCAGCAGCACCGTCACCTCGGGCAGCCGCCCCGGCGGGGCGGCCAGCACCTCGCCGGGGCTGTGCACGTGCACCTCGGCGCCCACGTGGTCCAGGGCGTCGCGCAGCCCCGGGGGCATGCCGCGCCGTTCGTCCAGCACCAGCACCTTCGTCTGAGCCATCTCCGCCTCGTCTACTCCGTCGGCTCGTCGCTTGCGTCCGTGCCGCCCGGTGGGCGTGGCTCGGCACGGCGCAGCATCACGAGGGTGCTCACGTTGCGGCCCGCGACCAGGTCGTACGCGAAGCCGTCCACCGCGGTGAACGCGAGATAGACGCCCAGGCCCCCGATCCGCCGCTCGGCGAGCGGCTGGTCCAGGGCGGGCGGCCGCAGGCCCTGCCGGGGGTCGAAGGCGGGCGCGTCGTCCTGGAAGCGGACCCACACCTGGTCGGGGTCGATCCCGCCGTCCACCGTGATCTCGCCGGGGGCTCCCCGGTAGCCGTGCATGACGATGTTGGTCGTCAGCTCGTCCGCGGCCAGCCGCAGCCGGTACAGGGCACTGGCGGGCAGTGCGGCGCGTTCCCCCAGGCCGAGGACGAACGCCGCCACCCGGTCCAGGGCTCCCAGCGCCGCCGGGACCCTGATCACGGTCGCGGCGGGGCCGGTGGCGGCGCGGTGGCCGCCGGGGGGCGGCGCGCCGTGCGCGACCCCGGTGGAG
>NZ_NCTE01001106.1 GCF_002114215.1 Streptomyces sp. 13-12-16
GCCGCCTCACCGCCGCGCGGCTGCCCGGCGACCCGCCCGGGCCGGACGACGTCCGCGCGCTGCGCCGCCATGTCCGCACCGAGATAGCCCGCACGATCGGGGAGTTCAGCCGCTTCGGCACGCCCGACCACGTGGTGGCCACCTCCAAGACCTTCAGGCAGCTCGCCCGCATCGCCGGCGCCCCCGGCTCCGCCGAGGGCCTGTACGTCCAGCGCGAGCTGAAGCGGGAGTCCCTGGAGGGCTGGGTGCCGCGGCTCGCCGCCATGACCGCCGCCGAGCGCGCCGAGCTGCCCGGCGTCTCCGACGCCCGCGCGGGCCAGCTGGTCGCCGGGGCCCTGGTGGCGGAGGGCGCCATGGACCTGTTCGGCGTGGAACGTCTGGAGATCTGCCCCTGGGCCCTGCGGGAGGGCGTGATACTCCGCAGACTGGACCACCTGGGGCAGGGATAGCGGTCCCGGAGCCATGACAAACACCACAACGGCGAACGTGCACCCCGCACCCACCCGGCCCCACCCCGTAACCTGAGGCTCGTGGCAGAACCAAGGGACGTAGTCCGCATCCCGGATGCGAAGGTCGCCCTGTCCACGGCCTCCGTGTACCCGGAGTCGACGGCGACGGCCTTCGAGATCGCCGCGCGCCTCGGGTACGACGGCGTCGAGGTCATGGTGTGGACCGACCCGGTCAGCCAGGACATCGAGGCCCTGCGCAGACTCAGCGACTACCACCGCATCCCCATCCTGGCCGTCCACGCGCCCTGCCTGCTCATCACGCAGCGCGTGTGGTCCACCGACCCCTGGACCAAGCTCCAGCGCGCCCAGGCCGCCGCCGAGAAGCTCGGCGCCGGCACGGTCGTCGTCCATCCCCCCTTCCGCTGGCAGCGGCAGTACGCCCGCGACTTCGTGGAGGGCGTCTGGCGGATGGCCGGCGAGACGGACGTGCGGTTCGCCGTGGAGAACATGTACCCCTGGCGCTACCGCGACCGCGAGATGCTCGCGTACGCCCCCGACTGGGACGTCACCAAAGAGGACTACCGCCACTTCACGATCGACCTCAGCCACGCCTCGACCGCCCGCACCGACGCCCTGCAGATGATCGACCGCATGGGTGACCGCCTCGGCCACGTCCACCTCGCCGACGGCCGGGGCT
>NZ_NCTE01001107.1 GCF_002114215.1 Streptomyces sp. 13-12-16
CGTCGGCCGCCGACCCCGGCGCCCGCCAGATTGACCACCGCGTCGCACCCGGCGAGGCCGGCCGCGTCCACCGACCCGCGCTCCGGGTCCCAGCGGACCTCGCCCGCCGCCCGGGGCTCGCGCCGCACCAGCCGGACCACCTCGTGCCCGTCCGCCGTCAGGGACCGCGCCAGCGCGCCACCGATGAGCCCGGACGCACCGGCCACCGCGATTCGGGAACGTTCCATGGCGTCCATCCTGCCCCTCGCGGCACGGAAATCACGGCCGGGACGACGCGAGCCGCCCGTACAGTGGCGCTCATGTCCGAGCCGTCCATACGTGTCGCCCGTCCCGACGACGAGGGGGAGCTGGCCCGTCTCGACCGCGAGACCTGGTCCACCCTGCACGCCGTCACCCCGCAGCCGTCGCACGACTGGTTCTTCAGCGAGCGGTCCGGGCCCCGGGACCACCGGGTCGCCGAGTACGGGGGCCGGATCGTGGGGTACGTCCGTCTCGGCTTCGCCACCGAACTCGCCAGCAACGCGCACGTACGGCAGATCCGCGGCCTCGCCGTCGCCGAGGAGGCACGCGGTCGGGGCGTGGGCCGGGCCCTGGTGCGGGCCGCCGTCGCGCAGGCGCGGGAGCGCGGCGCACGCCGGATCACCCTGCGCGTGCTCGGCCACAACACCGCCGCGCGGGCGCTGTACGAGTCCGAGGGCTTCGTCGTGGAGGGCGTGCAGCCGGGGGAGTTCTTCGTCGGGGGCGAGTACGTCGACGACGTCATGATGGGGCGGTCGCTGGTCTGACGGGGCCCGCGGGGTCTACGACGTCACCGGCTCCCCGGTGTCCACCGGCGCCGTCGCGTCCGCCGCGCGCTCGGCGTCGTCCGCCACCTCGTCCGCCGTCAGCACGTAGCCGGTCTCCGCGTCCGAGGTGGAACGCGCGAACACCACGCCGTACACCCGGCCCTCGGTCGTCAGCAGCGGGCCGCCGGAGTTGCCGGGGCGCACGGTCGAGCGGATCGAGTAGATCTCGCGGGTGACCGTCGCGTCGTTGTAGATGTTCTGTCCCCGGGCCTGCACCCGGCCCGCGACCGTCGCCGCCTGCAGGTTCAGGTCACCGTCCTGCGGGTAGCCCGCGACGACCGCCGAGTCGCCGCGGCCGGCGTCGTCGTCGAACTCCAGGACGGGCGCCCGCAGCTCCGGCACGTACAGCACGGCCACGTCCTTGCGCGGGTCGAAGAGCACCACCCGCGCCTCGTACGTCCGTCCCACCCCGCCCACGCGCACGGTCGGCTCGTCGATGCCGGCCACCACGTGGGCGTTGGTCATCACGTGCTCCGTCGCGTACACGAAGCCGCTGCCCTCGCGGCCCTGGGTGCCCGTCACACCCTCGACCTTCACCGTGCTGCGCTGCGCGGCCCGGGTGGCGGCGGCGGTGACGCTGTCGCCGGTGGGCGCGGCGACCTCGGCGGTCGACTCGTTCTCGAACGGGTTGAAGACCTGCGGGAAACCCGCCTCGGTCAGCGCCGACGTGGCCCGGGAGAACCAGCCCGGAGTGGTGTCCGGCATCGCGTCCTGCACGGTGCCCAGCAACCGCGAGTCCCGGATCGCCGACGTCACCAGCGGGGAGGAGGAGGCGCCCAGCACGCTCGCCACCACCCACGCCACGATCAGCACGGCCACCGAGTTGGCCACCGCCCCGCCGACCCCGTCCGCCACCCGCAGCGGGCCCCGGTCCAGCTCCCGCCGCAGTCTGAGCGCCAGCCGCCCCGCCAGCTCATGGCCCGTCACGGCCGGCAGCAGCACCGTGAACACGGCCGTCACCGTCGCCCGGGTCGTCCCCGGGGTCACCAGGTCCATCACCCACGGCAGGAGCCACACGCCCACGACCGCACCGCCCACGAAACCGGCCAGCGAGACGCAGCCCGCCAGCAGCCCGCGCCGGTAACCGGACGCCGCGTAGGCCAGGACGACCAGCAACAGCAGGATGTCGAGCAGGTCCACGCACGCCGCCTTTCTCTCGGGACCACCGGCCCATCAGTACGTGGGGGAGGGGCCCGGTGATCAGCCACACGCGCGCGACGGCCGCGGGAATGCGGCCACGCGCGCGTGTACCGGGGAAAACGTCCCGGACCGAGGCGATGGTTCCACCGGGTGGCGCAGTACGGATCGCAGATGCGGGCGGACCGGCCCACAGTGGGCTCATGCGTGTCCCCAGGAGACCGCGCGGAGCGCGGAGACACCGCTCCCCCCGGATACCCGGAGGGCCCGGCTCCCCGCGCCCGCCACGGGCCGTCACGGTGCCGCTCGGCTGTCTGCCGGGCGTGGCCGCCGCGGTCGCCCTGGTGCTGTGCGCCCACGGCGTCGAGCACGCCGCCGAGGACTCCGCC
>NZ_NCTE01001108.1:0-1438 GCF_002114215.1 Streptomyces sp. 13-12-16
CGGGGACCACGGGCGGGCGGGCGGCCCGCCGCGCCGGACGGGCCGGTCGGCCCTGTCCCCCGGCCGTCCTCCGGGGCCGGAGGTCCCCTTCCGGCGGGACGACGGTCCCGCGTTGCCCCCAGCGGCCCCGTTACCCGCGGAAACAGGCGTGTCGGGTTGCTATACAGGTGCTGCCGCCGGTCCGGATCCGCGGTCCAACCCGCTTCCCCCGTCCCGCCTTTGGGAGACTTCATGCTGTCCGAAGAGTCCGCCGCAGTACTGCGGGCCACCCTGCCCGCCGTGGCCGGGGCCCTCGACGAGATCACCACGCGTTTCTACGGCTCGATGTTCCGTGACCGGCCCGAGCTGCTGGACGGCCTGTTCAACCGGGGCAACCAGGCCAGCGGCGCCCAGCGCCGGGCGCTCGCCGGGTCCATAGCCGGTTTCGCCCAGGCGCTGCTCGCCGACCCGGACACCCGCCCGGACGCCCTGCTGTCCCGGATCGCCCACAAGCACGTGGCGGTCGGGATCACCGACGACCAGTACACGATCGTGCACAAGTACCTGTTCGGCGCGATCGCCGAGGTGCTGGGCGACGCGGTGACGCCCGAGGTCGCCGCCGCCTGGGACGAGGTGTACTGGCTGATGGCCGGCGCCCTCATCGCGCAGGAGGCGCGCCTGTACCACGACGCCGGTGTCGAACCGGGCGACATCTGGCGCCCGTGGACGGTGGTGGAGCGCCACGAGGAGACGGACGACGTGGTGTCGTTCCTGCTGCGCCCCGCCGACGGCGAGCCCGCCCCGCCGGCCCGCGCGGGCCAGTACGTCAGCGTGAAGGTGCTCATGCCCGACGGGGTGCACCAGCTCCGCCAGTACAGCCTGTCCTCGGACCCCGGGGACGATCTGCGCCGCATCACCGTCAAGCGGGTCGCCGGAGCGGACGGCGCACCGGACGGCGAGGTCTCCGGCCTGCTGCACGAACGGACCGGCACCGGGGACGAGCTCATGCTGTCCGTGCCCGCCGGTGACGTGGCGCTCGACGAGGCCGACACCCCGCTGGTCCTGGTCTCGGCCGGCATCGGCTGCACCCCGATGCTGGGCATGCTCGCCCGGCTGGCCGCCACCGGCTCGACCCGGCGGGTGCTGG
Source organism: Streptomyces sp. 13-12-16 (assembly GCF_002114215.1). Classification (GTDB taxonomy): domain Bacteria; phylum Actinomycetota; class Actinomycetes; order Streptomycetales; family Streptomycetaceae; genus Streptomyces. The sequence continues at coordinate 1,127 of NZ_NCTE01001108.1, forward strand.
TCCTGCACGCCGACGGCTCGCCCGCCGAGCACGCGCTGCGCGTCGAGACCCGCGAGATCGTGAACGCGCTGCTCGACGCGGAGGCGGTCTTCTGGTACGAGCGTCCCGGCCCGGAGGAGCGCGACGCCCGCAGCGGCCTGATGGACCTCGCGGGGATCGACGTCCCGGCGGACGCGACGGTGTACCTGTGCGGCCCGCTGCCGGATCAGACCTCGAGCTCGGACTCGATCCGGCGCAGCTGGTGCCGCGCCATGGCCAGGTTGGCCCGGCTGCCGTCGAGCACCAGGTACAGGAAGAGGCCGTTCCCGCCGC
>NZ_NCTE01001108.1:1448-2806 GCF_002114215.1 Streptomyces sp. 13-12-16
TTCATGCGCGCCGTGCGCGGCGGGCTGCTCGACGCCGGGGTGCCCGCCCGCTCCATCCACTACGAGGTCTTCGGCCCCGACCTGTGGCTGCCGGATCAGACCTCGAGCTCGGACTCGATCCGGCGCAGCTGGTGCCGCGCCATGGCCAGGTTGGCCCGGCTGCCGTCGAGCACCAGGTACAGGAAGAGGCCGTTCCCGCCGCGCCCCTTGAGCAGGCGGATGAGGTGGTACTGGCTGTTCAGGGTGATCAGGATGTCCTCGATCTCCTCGTTCAGCCCCAGGTGTTCCATGGTGCGCAGCTTGGACCGTACGACGTCGGTGTTGCCGGCGGCGGCGACCTCCAGGTTGAAGTCCTTGCCGCCGCCCATCGTGCCGAGGGCCATGCCGCTGGTGTAGTCGACGAGCGCGGCGGCCGTCGCGCCGTCGATGGAGCTGAGGCATTCCTTGAGCGAGGTCTCGGTGTTGGCCATGGGACGTGTTCCTTTCGGTCGTGACAGGTGATTCGGGCCGGCCGCCGGGTCGTGCGGAGGCGTCCGGCCGGGGGAAAGCCGGAAGTCAGCCGCCGGGCTGGGGCCGGGGCCGGTGTACGGGCCGCTGCGGGGTCCGTACCGGGAGGGTGCCGATGGGCCGGGCCGGGTCCGGTGCCGGCGCGGGGGTCTCCCGGGTCGTGAGCCGGTCGGCGTGCCGTCCTCCGCCCGGGCCGCTGTGGGTGTCCACCAGTTCCGCGATCCGGGCGCCGCTGCGCCGGCCCTCCAGGTGCAGCCGGCCCACGTTGACCCGGTCGTCGGCGAGGAGGGTGAGCACGGCGGTGGTGCCGGCCGCGTAGGTGGCGATGTAGCCCTGGCTGCCGCGCACCAGGAGCTCGCGGAACTCGCCGCGGGCGGCGGCGTCCGCCATCCGGTACGCGACGCCGAGCGCGGCGGCGGTGAGCGCGGCCAGTCCCTCCGGTTCGGTCTCGGGGACGTCGTGGGCGAGGACCAGTCCGTCGACGGTGGCCGCGAGGGAGCCCGCCAGCTTGGGTATACGGGTGCGGAGCCGACGCAGTTCGTCCAGCACGTCGGTCTCGACGGCCATGAGCAGTCTCCTTTCGGCACGCTGTCGGCGCGCGCGGATCACAGTGCCTCCAAGGCGTCCAGGAGCCGTCTCAGCAGCGCTGTGTCGGGCTCGTCCCACGCCGCGCCGCCCGCGTCGGGGACGGCGTGGACGGGCGTGGCGGGCGGGGGTGGCGCGGGGGTGACCAGTCCACCGGCGGCCAGGCGGCGCAGTTCGACGAGGGTGTGGAAGGTGCGGTGGGCGAGGGCCGCGGCGATCTGTGCGGCGGTGCGGGCGCCGTCGACCTGGGCGAGGGTGCGGGCGCG
>NZ_NCTE01001109.1 GCF_002114215.1 Streptomyces sp. 13-12-16
CGAGCCGCCGCGCGGGCCGCGCCGCGGGCGTGTCCACCGGGGGCTCCGGCGCGGCCTCTTCCGACGCGGCCTCCTCCGGCGCCTCCCGCGCTTCGGGCGTCCGCGGCGCCGTCACGAACACCTGGGTGTCGTACGCCGCCGCCACCGACCGCAGCCGCCGCATCAGCTCGTCCGGCGTGGGCCGGTCGTCGGGCTCCTTGGCGAGACACCGCAGCACCAGCGGCGCGAGCGACTCCGGTACGCCGGTCAGGTCGGGCTCGTCGTGCACGACCTGGTAGGCGACGACGTACGGACTGTCGGAGTCGAACGGACCGCGCCCCGTCGTCGCGTGCACCATGAGCGACCCGAGCGCGAACACGTCGGCCGCGGGGCCCACTTCCCGGGGCCGCCGGAACTGCTCGGGCGCCATGAACGGCGGCGTACCGATCAACTTCCCCGTCTCGGTGCGCAGTTCGCTGTCTTTCGGCCGGGAGATGCCGAAGTCGATGACCTTCGGCCCGTCCTCGGCGAGCAGTACGTTGCTCGGCTTCAGGTCCCGGTGCACGACCCCCACCCGGTGGATGTCGCGCAGCGCCTCCGCGAGCCCGGCCATCAGCCGACGCGACTGGTCCGGGTCCATGGGTCCGTTCCGCTTCACCTGCTCGGAGAGCGTCGGACCGGGGATGTACAAGGTGGCCATCCAGGGCCGCCCGCCCTCCGGATCGGCGTCGACGACCGGTGCGGTGAACGCCCCGCTCACCCGTCGCGCCGCGGCCACCTCCTGCCGGAACCGCCCTCTGAACTCGGGGTCCATGGCGTACCGGGCGTGTACGACCTTCACCGCGACCCGCATCCCGGAGGTGCTCCGGGCCAGGTGCACGACGCCCATGCCGCCCGAGCCCAGACAGGACTCCAGACGGTAGTGACCGGCGTACTCCGGAAGTTCCGCTTCCGCGGCCGCTCCGGTGTTCCGCTGCGGCGCCATGGAACCACCCCCGTGCTGTTCGTCCGCGCGCGCGACGCTCGGAGCCTAGTCGATGACGCCCGGGGGACCGAGGCGGCTTGCCCGGCCCCGCGTACGAGTTGCGAACTGGTGTTTCATGGCTTGTTCCAGGGGTATCAACGTGGCCCCACGACACTCGTGGGGCGCAACGGGGGAGGTTTTCTCATGTCTGTCGACCGGACACAGGACATCGCGGGCGGGAACGAGGAGGCGACGGTGACGGCGATGGCGGCCACGGCCGCCCGCTCCTACCCGGTCGCTCCGGGCCACCGGCTGAACGTCCGCAGCGGCCCCGGCACCGGCTACTCCATCGTCCGGGTCCTGGCCGAGGGCGCCGAGGTCCGGATCAACTGCCAGACACCGGGCACGTGGGTGTCGGGCCCGTACGGCACCTCGAACATCTGGGACAACATCGGCAGCGGCCAGTACGTCTCCGACGCGTACGTCCGCACCGGCAGCGACGGGTACGTCGCCTCCCGCTGCTAGTGACGTCCCTCCTCCGAGGAGACACCGGCCGGGGGAGCCGGACACGGGCTCACCGGCCGGCGTCCTCGGCCGCGGCCCGGGGAAGCGCGAGCAGCACGAGCGCCGCCACGGCATGGAGCGCCACGGAGACGACGAGGACCGGGCCGTCGTGTGCTCCGGACCGTCCCCACCCTCCTGCCCGGCATCCACGAGAACTCGGCCCGCGCCCCCACCACGCCGACGGAGGACCGGGACCCGCAGGTGAGTTCCCGTTCAGATGGACTCCCGGGATCTCGCCGATGGCACGAACCGGTGCTTCCTGGCGTGGCTTCCGCCGGCCCGACGCCGCACGGCCGTACCCCGGGGCTTCGTCCGGAGCCGCAGGACACGGCCGTACGGCTCCGGCCCGCGGCAACGGAGGGGGACCCGCGTGCGCACGCGGGGGAGGAGTCACAATCGACCGGTGAGCGCAGCAGAGAACGACCCGAACGGCACCCCGGCCACCCCAGCCGGCCCGCAGCCCGAGCCCATCCGCTTCTTCGGCACGACCTGGGTCGACCACTCCGGCGGCTACACCGCCCGCCGCGTCGGCGTCGCGGTGGGTTCCCTCGCCGCCGCGGCCGCCGCCTGCTTCGTGCTCCGCATCGCCTACGACGGGCTCCGGATCGCCGACGTCGGCAGCTTCGTCTCG
>NZ_NCTE01001110.1 GCF_002114215.1 Streptomyces sp. 13-12-16
GGCCGACGGCGGCGTCCGCCCGGCTCGGCCCCCCTTCCGCCGTGGCCGCCCGGCGGCTCCGGCGGGAGGCGCCCGTGCGCGCCGTGGCCGCTGCGCTCATGATCGGAGCAAGAGGGAAGTCGTACCGCACACCTCGGAGGAGCACTCGTGGCGGACACGTACGGACAGCGGAACGGCGAGCGGCTGCGCTGCCTGGTCACCGGGGCCTCCGGATACGTCGGCGGACGTCTGGTGCCCGAACTGCTGCGGGCCGGTCACCGGGTCCGGTGCCTGGCCCGCTCCCCCGGCAAGCTCCGCGACCACCCCTGGGCCCAGGACGTCGAGACCGTCCGCGGTGACGTCACGGACGCCGACTCCGTCGCCGGGGCCATGCGCGGGGTCGACGTCGCCTACTACCTGGTGCACGCCCTGGGAACCGGCTCCGGTTTCGAGGACACCGACCGCCGCGCCGCCCGGGTCTTCGCCGAGCGGGCGCACGCCGCCGGGGTACGGCGGATCGTCTACCTCGGCGGACTCACCCCGGCGGGCGTACCCGAGCGTTCCCTCTCCCCGCACCTGCGCTCCAGGGCCGAGGTCGGGCACGTCTTCCTGGACGCTCCGGTGCCCGCCACGGTGCTCCGGGCGGCGGTCGTCATCGGCTCGGGGTCGGCCTCGTTCGAGATGCTGCGCTACCTGACCGAGCGCCTGCCCGTGATGGTGACCCCCAGCTGGGTGCACACCCGCGTCCAGCCGATCGGGATCCGCGACGTGCTGCGCTACCTCGTCGGCTCGGCCACCATGCCCTCCGACGTCGACCGGGCCTTCGACATCGGCGGGCCGGACGTGCTGACCTACCGGGAGATGATGCGCCGTTACGCCGCGGTCGCCGGGCTGCGGCGGCGGATCGTCGTGCCGGTGCCGGTCCTCACCCCGGGGCTCTCGAGCCACTGGGTGGGTCTGGTCACCCCGGTACCCGCCGCCATCGCCCGGCCGCTGACCGAGTCGCTGCGCCACGAGGTCGTCTGCCGGGAGCACGACATCGCCCGTTACGTGCCCGACCCTCCGGGCCTGCCGCTGCCCTTCGACGAGGCGCTGGCCCTGGCGCTGCGCAAGGTCCGGGACGCCCAGGTGGCCACCCGCTGGTCGTCCGCGGCCGTGCCCGGCGCCCCCAGCGACCCGCTGCCCACCGACCCCGACTGGGCCGGCGGCAGCCTCTACCGGGACGAACGGGAACTGCCGGTCGACGCAGCCCCCTCGTCGCTGTGGAAGGTCGTCGAGGGCATCGGCGGCGACAACGGCTGGTACTCCTTCCCGCTCGCCTGGGCGGTCCGGGGCTGGCTGGACCGGTTCGTCGGCGGGGTCGGCCTGCGCCGCGGACGGCGGGACGCCGAGCGTCTGCGGGTCGGTGACTCGCTGGACTTCTGGCGCGTCGAGGAGATCGAGCCGGGCCGTCTGCTGCGGCTGCGTGCCGAGATGCGGCTGCCCGGACTCGCCTGGCTGGAGATGTACGTCGAGACGGACGCCGACGGCCGCACGCGGTACCGCCAGCGTGCCCTGTTCCATCCACGCGGACTGCTGGGCCACGCCTACTGGTGGAGCGTCTCGCCGTTCCACGCCGTCGTCTTCGGCGGCATGGCCCGCAACATCGCGCAGGCCGCCGCCAAAGGCATGAGCGCGCACGGGCGGGCGCGCCGTCCCGGCCGCACCCGCCCGGCGAAGGGCCTCCGTCACTAGTCCCCCGGCACCGCCCCGGCCCACCGGGAGCGACGGCATGACCCGCGCGGTCGTCCTGTCCCGTGGCCGGCCCCGGTGAGCCGCGGAGCGCACGCGGTCTCTCACCGCCGGGACCGGTCCGCTCCGGGCCGGCGTCCCGCGGACGGTGACAGGGCCGGACGGAGCACATCGACGCGAACCGGGTGCCGTGGAGGGGGAACCTGCTCCTGGAAGTGTTCCCGGCGCACCCAGGTGCGGGGGCGGAGGTGAGGGATGGCCACCACATCGGGTGAGGCCCGGTCCGACGTGTCGCGGCCGGCGAGCATCCGGCTGCCGGGCATCGTGCTCGGTGTGGGGATGGGCGGGTTCGTCGACGGCATCCTGTTGCATCAGCTGCTGCGGTGGCACCACATGCTCAGCAGCACCGACCGGGACCGCGTCGGTGTGAGGTACTACGACCCCGGCACGGTCTCCGGCCTGGAGATGAACACCGTGTGGGACGGCGTCTTCCACACCGTGTGCTGGCTGTCGGTGCTGCTCGGGCTGGCCATCCTGTACTCGCGGGTCACCCACGACCGGCGGCGGGTGTGGACCTCCCGCGTGCTGTGGGGCTGGATGTTCGTCGGCTGGGGCCTGTTCAACCTCGTCGAGGGCGTCCTGGACCACCACGTCCTCGGCATCCACCACGTCCGCGCCGGAGAGGGCCAGGTCTGGTGGGACGTCGGCTTCCTCCTCCTGGGCGTGCTGTCCCTGGCCGGCGGCTATCTGCTCCAGCGCGGCGGCCGGCCCTTCGCCCCCGACGCCCCCGCCGGCCGTTCCGAAGGCCGGCGAGCCTGATGGTCCACGGCATGCCCGCGCACGAGCACACCGCGGGCGGCGACGTCCTGGAGTGGCTGCTGCCCGCGCTCGTCCTGCCGGCCGCCGCCGGCGCCTACCTGTCGCTCGCCCGCCGGGCCCGGCAC
>NZ_NCTE01001111.1 GCF_002114215.1 Streptomyces sp. 13-12-16
GCTGACCACCGCCCTGCGCGCACTCGCCCCACCGGGTGCCCCCGTCCTCGTCGAGTCGCCCACCTATCCCGGCATGCTCGCCATCGCCCGCACCGCCGGACTGCGCCCGGTGCCCGTCCCGGTGGACGCGGACGGCGTACGGCCCCCGCTGCTCGCGGACGCGTTCCGCGCGACCGGTGCCCGCGTCCTCGTCTGCCAGCCGCTGTTCCAGAACCCCACCGGCGCCGTGCTCGCCCCCGGCCGGCGCGGCGAGGTGCTGCGCATCGCCCGCGAGGCGGGCGCCTTCGTGGTTGAGGACGACTTCGTGCGGCGACTGGTGCACGAGGACGCGGGCCCGCTGCCGCGCCCGCTGGCCGCCGACGACCCCGACGGGGTGGTGGTGCACGTCTGCTCGCTGACCAAGGCGACCTCGCCCAGCTTCCGGGTGAGCGCGCTCGCCGCGCACGGCCCGGTCCTGGAACGGCTGCGGGCCATCCAGATCGTCGACACCTTCTTCGTGCCCCGCCCCCTGCAGGAGGCCACGCTGGAACTCGTCGGCTCGCCCGCCTGGCCGCGCCATCTGCGCGCGGTCTCGGCCGCGCTGCGGGCCCGCCGGGACGCGATGATTGCCGCGCTCCGCCTCCACCTGCCCGAACTCGCCCTGCCGCACGTCCCGTCCGGCGGCTACCACCTGTGGCCGCGGCTGCCCGCCGGCG
>NZ_NCTE01001112.1 GCF_002114215.1 Streptomyces sp. 13-12-16
GCGGCGCACGAAGGACTGTGCGCCGCACCCGGAGGGGTGCGGGGACGCCGTCAGCCCGCGGCGTGCTCCGGCAGCGGGAGCAGGGCGAGCGGCACGTGGTGCTGCCCCGAGTGCACGTCCCGGTCGCGCAGGGACGCCTGGCTGACCGGACGCGGGAAGGAGATCTTGACGACGTTCAGGGAGGGGATGCGGAACATCTGGACGTCCTCGGCAGGCACCCCGTAGAGCCGGGCCACGACGTGTTCGTCGAGGAACGACTCGTCGGCGGCGATGTGGTAGCCGTCCTCGTCGCGCAGGAAGACCTCCATCGTGGTCCAGAAGGGGCCGGCGTTCTTGGACCGGACCTCGTGCGCCAGGTCGCCCAGGACGGCGGGGCGGGACTCAGCCATGGTGCGGGGGCTCCTCGATCTTGGTGCGGAACATCTCGGTGGGGGTGACGGTGTCGACGACGTGGTGCAGCACGAACTCGTACGCGGGCCCGCGCTCGGTCTCGGCCGGCGAGGCGGGGAACGCCAGGCTCGGCAGGTAGTCCATGTCGGGCGTCGGCAGGTGCAGCATCAGCGGGTTGGCGATCTTCGCCACGGCGGTGGCGGTGGCCTGGTCCGGGGCGCTGACGAGGAGCATCACACCGACCTCGCGGGGCGGGCCGGACGCCGGGTCGAGGTCACCGAGGATCGCGTTGTGCCCGTACAGCCGCAGGTCGACGGCGTACTTGTCGTCGCTCAGCCCGATGGTCTGCTCCACCCGCTGCCGCAGCACGGTGTGCATGAGCTCCGCCCACTCGTCGATGTGCTCCAGGATGTGCGGATCCCGGATGGCGCTGAACGACATGGTCTCGTAGCCGGTGACGCGGGCGCCCTCGAGCTTGATCGTGTGCTGGTCGGCCACGTGGAACCGGGAACCCTCGACCCGCACCCGGCGCTCGTCCAGGGCGGTGTAGGCGGCGTCCCGCACGTCCAGGGTGCCGTCCGGCTCGCGCATCTCGTAGGGGTTGACCGTCTCGTAGAGCATGTGGGCGGCGACCAGGATCGGCGTGCAGGACACGGCCGGGTCGAGCGGCTCGATGGTGAAGCCGCCGGCGTCGACAGTGGCCAGGACACCGCCCGCCCGCGGGTCGCTGGTGCACTGCCCGCCGCACTCGATGATCTTGGCGGCATGCCAGGACGGCCCGGCCGGCATGCCCTTCATCAGCGGGTACGCGGCGGCGATGGCGGTGTCGGTAGCGCGTCCGGCGAGCACGACCTGGGCACCGTCCTCCAGGGCGGCGACGATCGGCTCATGCCCCATCACGCCCACGATATGGGTGCAGCTCTCCAGCGTCTCGCGCCGCAGTGCGCCGAGCGGCGGCAGCGGGTGGACGCGTCCCTCGTCCAGGCGCTCGGCGAGCGTGCCCGCGTCCTGCTCGCTGTAGATGCGGGCCACCCTCAGGGAGAGCTTCTCCTCCGCCTGGATGCCGGCGACGATCTCGGCGACCCAGTCGACACCGGCGTCCGTGCCGCTGGTGCCGCAGGAGCCGACGATCAGGGGGATGCCGGCGCTCGCCACCGCCTTCAGCAGCACGCGCAGGTCGCGGGCGACCGCGGCACGGGTGGTCTTCGGGCGGGAGGCGCCCAGGTAGTAGGGGCCGGAGTCGGTGCTGCCCGCGTCGACGGAGATGACGTCCGCGCCGAGTGCCAGGCCGCGTGCGACCGTGGCCTCGGGGAAACCGGCCCCGAGCATGCCGGTCGGTGCCAGGACCTTGACCTGGTCCACCCGTTCGTTGTCCATGTTCCTTCTTCCTCTCGTCAGCCGGCGCAGGGCGCGGCCGGCGTTCATCCGTGGGCGCCGGCGGGCGGCTTGGGCAGGGGAGTGTTGACGGCGTGCCGGGGCTTTCCGGCGAGGGCGGCGACGATCTCGGCCGCCCCCTCGGTGCCGGCGGCGGCCCGGGCCTCGGCGGTCTGTCCGGCGAGGTGCGAGTAGACGTCGATGCCGTCGACGCCGCGCAGCGGGCTGTCGGCCGGGAGCGGCTCCTCGGTGACGACGTCGAGGGCGGCGCCGGCGATGCGTCCGGTGCGCACGGCGACGGCGAGGGCCTGTTCGTCGACGACGGCCCCCCGGGCGGTGTTGACGAGGACCGCCGTCGGCTTCATCAGCGCGAACGCGGAGGCGTCCAGGAGCCCGCGGGTCCGCTCGGTGAGCCGGGTGTGCACCGAGACGTGGTCGGACACGGCGAGGAGTTCGGGCAGGTCCACGAAGCGCACCGAGGGGTCGGTGCGCCCGCTCTCCGGCACGCCCGTCGTGCACAGCACGCGCATCCCGAACGCCTGAGCCAGCGGCACCACGGCCCGGGCCGCGGCTCCGTAGCCGATGAGACCGAGGGTGGAGCCGCGCAGCTCGTGGCCGTCGTGCCGGGGCCAGCCGCCGGCCGCCACCCCGGACGCGCTGCGGACCAGTCCGCGGGCCGTCGCGAGGAGCAGGCCCATGGTGTACTCGGCCACGGCGCCCGCGTTGACGCCCGGGAGGTTGCTCACGGTGATGCCGAGCCGGGTGGCGGCGGCGACGTCGATCGCGTCGTACCCGACGCCGGTCCGGACGACGGCCCGCAGGCGCGGGGCGCGGGACAGTACCTCGGCGGTCAGCGGGTCGTGCCCGACGAGCGCGGCGTCGGCGTCCCGGAGAGCG
>NZ_NCTE01001113.1:0-7981 GCF_002114215.1 Streptomyces sp. 13-12-16
GGCCCTCGTACCGCCGCCCGGGCGGCAGCGGGACCGCCCCCCGGCTCGACGAAGCCCTGCACCGGCGCTCCCCCGTGGGCCTCCGGCCCGGGAGCGTACGCCACGGCGGGCACACCGGCACCGCCCGCGGAGAAGTTCACCCCGCGCTCGATCCGGTCCAGCCGGGCCATGACCGAGCGCTCGTCGCCGTAGGCGGCGGGCAGCAGCACGCGCGCGCAGATCAGCTCGAGCTGGAGGCGCGGCGAGTTGGCGCCGCGCATCTCGGTGAGCCCCTCGTTGACGAGGTCGGCGGCGCGGCTCAGCTCGGCGGCCCCGAAGGTGCCGGCCTGTGCCTGCATCCGCTCGATCACGTCGGCGGGGGCGTCGATCAGCCCCTTCTCCGCGGCGTCGGGCACGGCGGCGAGGATGACGAGGTCCCGCAGCCGCTCCAGCAGGTCGGTGACGAACCGCCGCGGATCGTTGCCCCCCTCGATCACCCGGTCGACGACCTCGAAGGCGGCGGCCCCGTCACCGGTCGCGAATGCCTCGACGACGGAGTCGAGCAGCGAGCCGTCCGTGTACCCCAGCAGGGAGGCGGCCATGGCATACGTCACACCGTCCGCACCCGCGCCGGCGAGGAGCTGGTCCATGACGGACATCGAGTCACGCACGGACCCGGCGCCGGCCCGCACCACGAGCGGCAGCACGCCCTCCTCGACCGGGATGTCCTCCTTGCCGCACACCTCGCCGAGGTAGTCCCGCAGGGTGCCGGGCGGCACCAGCCGGAACGGGTAGTGGTGCGTACGCGACCGGATGGTCCCGATGACCTTCTCGGGCTCGGTGGTGGCGAAGATGAACTTCAGGTGCTCCGGTGGCTCCTCGACGACCTTGAGCAGCGCGTTGAAACCGGCCGACGTGACCATGTGGGCCTCGTCGATGATGTAGATCTTGTAGCGGCTGGCCGCGGGCCCGAAGAACGCCTTTTCGCGCAGGTCACGGGCGTCGTCCACACCACCGTGGGAAGCGGCGTCGATCTCGATGACGTCGATCGAACCCGGCCCGTTGCGCGCGAGGTCCCGGCAGGACTGGCACTCCCCGCACGGCGTCGGGGTCGGGCCCTGCTCGCAGTTCAGGCACCGCGCCAGGATCCGCGCGCTGGTCGTCTTGCCGCATCCGCGCGGACCGCTGAACAGGTACGCGTGATTGACCCGGTTGTTCCGCAGCGCCTGCTGCAGCGGGTCGGTGACATGCTCCTGCCCGATGACCTCGGCGAAGGACTCCGGGCGGTAGCGGCGGTAGAGCGCGAGAGACGACACGCATACGAGGTTATAGGCGCCCACCGACAACCGGCCCGTACGCCCGGAACGCAAGCGCCCCCCACGCACCCGCCAGAGCCGACCTACCCTTGCTGCCTTCCGGCCCTGGGGGAGTTCAGTCAGATAGCGCCGCGTGAGGGGCTACGCCAGAGGCTACCCCATGTCGCGGGCGGAGAACGAGTTCGCGAGCACTCCTCTCGGTCATGTAATGTTCCCACCGGAGGATTCGCCTAGAGGCCTAGGGCGCACGCTTGGAAAGCGTGTTGGGGGCAACCCCTCACGAGTTCGAATCTCGTATCCTCCGCCAGTGCCTCACCGGGCACGATGTCGAAGGGCCCCCTGGAAACAGGGGGCCCTTCGACGTGCGTGGTTGCAGTTCTCGTCCACCGCCCGTCGAGGGCGGCCCGGCATGCGGGGAAGCGTGAAGCCGCCGGTCGGCCGGACGGACCGGCCGTCGCTGACGAACCAGCCCTCCTCTCCGGCTCGGCACGTGCGGTCGATCTCCTGCTCGGCGAAGGTGATCACGTCGTCCTCGCCGTGCTCCCCGGGTTCCGTGCGCGATCCTCAACCTGTGCACACGCCTCGCCGGACGCACGTCAGGCGCACGGCGGGGCGTACACCACTCCCTCCCCGACGAAGCGGCGCCATTGGCCGGGACTGAGGCGCTCGGTGTCGACACAGATCCTCTCGATGCTCGTGTCCACGTCGAGCTGCCACAGCCGGGCCGACTGGTCGAGGCTGCCCGTGGCCAGCGTCTTCCCGTCCTGGCTGAAGACAACGGCGTACACGGAGTCGGTGTGGGCGTTCAGCGGCAGGCCGCGACGGCTCGGCCGGGCGGGCGTGCGGACGTCCCACAGCTGCACCGACGACTGACCGTAGCTGCCCGTGGCGAGGGTGCTGCCGTCCGGACTGAAGGCGAGGGCGAACACGGAATCGGTGTGTCCGGTCAGCGGCTCGCCAAGACTGGTGGGGTGGCTGGGCGGGGAGATGTCCCACAGGCGCACCGAGAAGTCGTTGCTGCCGGTGGCGAGAGTCTTTCCGTCCGGGCTGAACGCCAGGGAGGAGACACCATTGATGTGGCCCTTCAGCGGCCGCCCGACGCGCTCGGGTTCAGTCCGGTCGCGGACGTCCCACAGCTGAGCCGTGGTGTCGTAGCTGCCGCTGGCCAGCATGTCGCCGTCCGGGCTGAACGCCACGGCGAGCACCATGCCCTCGTGGTGGCGCACCGGACGGCCGACCGGCCCGGCACGGCTTGGGTCCGTGACGTCCCACAGGCGGATTGTGGAGTCCTGGCCGCCAGTGGCCAGGGTCTTGCCGTCCGGGCTGAACGCCAGGGTCCAGATGCCGCCCTCGTGTCCGGTCAGGGGATCACCCAGGTACTTGGGTTCGGACGGTTCGGAGATGTTCCACAGCTGGATCACGCCGTCGTACCCGGCACTTGCGAAGAACTTCCCGTCCGGGCTGAACGCCAGGGACCTGACGCCGGCGGTATGAGCCTGGAACCCCCGACCGAGCAGTTTCGGAAGGCCGTGCTCCGACGTGTCCCACAGCCGCACCGCCCCGTCCAGACCACCGGTGGCGAAAAGCCGCCCGTCCGGGCTGAACGCCACACCGATCACACCGTTGAAGTGGCCGGTCAGCAGCGTGCGCGGCACGTCCCACAGCCGGGCCGTCTGGTCGTAGCTGCCGGAGGCGAGGGTGTGTCCGTCAGGGCTGAACGCCACCGACGACACGGTGTTGCTGTGCCCCGTCCATGCCTGCCCGAGCGCCTTGGGACGTGTCGGGTCGGAGACGCTCCACATCTGCACGGTCGCGTCCGCGCTGGCGGTGGCCAGGACCCGCCCGTCCGGGCTGAACGCCACCGAGGAGATCACGGCGCTGCGCCCCTTGAGGAGCTGGTTTGCGTACGTCGGCTTGTCAGGGTCCGCGACGTTCCACAGCCGTACGGTGGAGTCGCCGCTGCCGGTGGCGAGGGTCCGGCCATCGGGGCTGAACGCCAGGGACGCGACAGTGTTGGTGTGGCCCTTGAGCGGGGCTCCGCGCCGCTTTGGCTTCTTCGGATCGGACACATCCCACAAACGGGTCTTGAAGTCGTCCGCCCCGGTGGCGAGTGTCTTGCCGTCCGGGGAGAAGGCCACCGCCCAGAGCCTGCCCGGACCATCCTTGAGCGGTTCGCCCACGAGCTTGGCATCGGCCGGGTCCGACACGTCCCACAGCCGAACCGTGGCATCGCCGGAACTACTGGCGAGCAGGTGGCCGTCAGGGCTGAACGCCACCCCGCTGATGACGGCGTCATGGCCGGTCAGGGGCTGGCCGAGAGGCTCGGGATCCGACGGGTCGGACACGTCCCACAGCCGGACCCACCGGTCACGGTCATCACCGGCAGCGGCCAGAGTACGGCCGTCCGGGCTGAACGCCACCGCCATCACGGCCTTGGTGTGGCCGGTCAAAGGCCGTCCCAGAGCGCGGGGGCTGCGTGGGTCGGAGGTGTCCCAGAGTCGGACCGTGGCATCGCCGCTGCCGGTGGCCAGGGTGCGCCCGTCCGGGCTGAACGCCACCGACGAGACCCGTTCGGTGTGGCCCTGCAGCTGCTTGGACAGCGGGGTGTTCCCGGAGTTCAGCAGGCGGGTGTACGTCTCGTCGCCAGGCCGCATCCGGTGCGCCACGAGGTCGAGCTGGGAGGCCAGCGACTGGTCCGTGCCGCGCAACCGGTCGGCTTCGGCGACGACCCGGTTGTAGACGGCGAGGTCCCGCTGGTGCAATGCCTCCCCCTGCTGCTTGAGCGCCATGCCTGCGGCACCCGAGGCGAGCAGGGTCAGGACGACGAGGGCTGCGATGACCATGCTCCGCAGCCGAGCGATACGGCGCCGCGCCCGCTCCCCAGCGGCAAGGAACGCCCTTGCCCTTGAACTCAAGCTGTTCGATGGCGCGTTGAGCGCCCAGGTACGCGCAACCTCAAGAGGGCTGCCACGAAACAGGAGCGCTGGGTCACGACCGCTCTCCTCCCACGTGGCCGCCGCCTCTTCCAGATTCTGGAGGGTGAGGCGTCCGGCTCGGTCGGCGTCGATCCAGCCGCGGAGCCGGGGCCACGTACGCAGCAGAGCCTCGTGGGTGATCTCGACGGTCTCCTGCGCGCGGGTGAGCAGCCGGGCCCGAGTGAACGCGTCCACTACCGACTCGGCATGTTCGCCGCCGATGTCCGCCAACTCGGCGCGGGTCAGGTGCTGTCGGACGTCCTCCGCCCTGTCGCCGACCCGCACCATCCGCAGGAAGAGCGACTGTGCCACGCGCCGCTCGTCGTCGTCGAGTCCGCTGTAGACGCGGTCGGCGGTCGAGGCGATGGCGCCTTGGATGCCTCCGGTGTCGCGGTACCCGCGCACGGTGAGCGTGGCGCCGTGCCGCTGCTGCCAGCAGACACGCAGGGCGTGTGCGAGCAGCGGCAGGCGCCCTGCCTCGTAGCGCACTTCCCCTGTGGGCCCCATCGCCATGGTGGCTCCCAGGTCGTGCAGGAGCAGCTCGACCAGTCCGTCCTCTACGTCGAGCCCCACGTCCATGGCGGGCAGCAGGACGGCCGCGCGCAGCTCCTCGTCCGTCATGGGACCGACGACCAGCGGGGCATCCTGCAGCGCGGCGCGCAGGGGCGGGTAATCGATGCACGCAGCGTAGAAGTCCGACCGGATGCCCAGAACCACGAGGGCCTGCGAGGTACCCTCCGTACCGGTGCGTGCCTGGCCACCCGCAAGGCGGGTGAGCAGTGTGACGAAGGAGCGCCGTTCCTGCTCGTCGGTACAGAGCGTGAAGAGCTCTTCGAACTGGTCGACCACGATGACCGCCCGCGCGGGCTGCCCCGGCAGGTCGTTTCGCAGGGCCTCGGCCAGGACCGAGAGGCACTGCAGCGGGTCGGCGACGAGATCTGCGGCCGTGACCTCCGAGCCGACGCCGCGGAGTGCCACGATCTGGTCAGCCAGAGCACGGAGCGGGTGGGCGCTGGGAGTGAGCAAGAGTTTCGGCCACCGGTCGGAGCCGGGCAGCGCGGCCCGGTCCAGGTGCGGCAGCAGCCCGGCCCGCAGCAGCGAGGACTTACCCGCGCCCGACGGGGCCACAACCGCCTGGAGTCGACCCGAGTCCACACGCCGGTCGAGGCGATCGGTCAACTCGGCGACGAGTGCCTCTCGTCCGAAGAACCACCGCTCGTGCTCCTGCCCGAAGGCAGCCAGCCCCGGGTAGGGGCAGTCCGGCACCGAACTTCCCACCTCGGTGCGGCGGCGTTTGCGCACTCCGTCGACGTAGTGGAAGTGCTGGTCACGGCCGGCGACGTTGATGCCTGCGTGATCGCGGGCGTATGCCTGGATATGGATGCCGTCGCCCGCGTTGCGCGGCGCGTCGTCCGCCGGGTGGTCTGCGGAGTCCGGGCGTTCGGTGCCGTGATCCGCCTGCGGCTCTTCCGGGCTCATCGATCACCCTCCGCGGAGGTGCTGATCGCGTCCAGCAACGTAGACCCGGCTGCTGTCCGAGGCCCGCACGGACACCCTCACCGATGGCTCGTCCGGGCCTCTGCCGGACGGCTCAGGGCCCAGGTTGTCGGCGAGGATCCTGCGCAGTTCCGCGGCGAGTCCGGGCTCGGCCGCGAGTAGCCTGCGCAGCCGCCCCTGCCACTCGCTGACCAGCTCCGCTTCGGCCTGTTCGGCCTCGGCCGGATCGCTGGCGTCCTGCCGTGCAGCGAGCAGCACTGCACGGGATTCCTCGAGTTCGGACTCCACCGTGTTCGCCCGGTCCGGGTACACACGACGCCACAGCGCACCCATCGAGGTCTGTGCCCGCTCCCAACCGGCCGTCGTCAGCAGTTGCACCACTGTCGCAGCCGCTACGGAAGCGAGGCCGGCAAGCTCCGGATCCATACGGTTCCCTCGTTCCCCCATGTCACTACCGGCTCACTGCATCGTGTGTACTGCCTGAATCACCTCGGGCGCCAGAGGGAACCCGGTCGAATGACCGGAACCACACGGGGTGCTGTCACGTTGCGGGTGGGGTCCAAGGGCCACTCCGCCGGTCTCGGTTCTGGTCTCGTTCGCGCACGTCCGGGCTCGTCCGGACTGCGTCGGCCCGAACGCTCCGCCGCAGTTCGGGACACCCCCGACCCCGTCCGGACCCCTGTACGAACATGTGGAAAGCATGTTGGGGGGCAACCCCTCACGAGTTCGAATCTCGTATCCTCCGCCAGTGCCTCACCGGGCACGTCGTCGAAGGGCCCCACCGCTTGCGGTGGGGCCCTTCGACGACGGGTGTCAGCGGGTGGCGAGGAGTCCGAGCGTGTCGATCACCCGGTTCGAGAAGCCCCACTCGTTGTCGTACCAGGCGACCACCTTGACGTGGCGGCCGTCGACGCGGGTGAGGGCCGAGTCGAAGATCGACGAGGCCGGGTTGCCCGTGATGTCGGACGACACGAGCGGGTCCTCCGAGTACTCGAGGACACCGGCGAGCGGACCCTCCGCCGCGGCGCGGTACGCCGCCAGCACCTCGTCGCGCGTCACGTCGCGGGCTACGGTCGTGTTGAGTTCGACGATCGATCCCACCGGGACCGGCACCCGGATCGAGTCGCCCGACAGCTTGCCGTCGAGGTTCGGCAGCACGAGACCGATCGCCTTGGCGGCGCCCGTCGTGGTCGGCACGATGTTGACGGCGGCGGCACGGGCGCGGCGGGCGTCGCGGTGCGGACCGTCCTGCAGGTTCTGCTCCTGCGTGTAGGCGTGCACCGTCGTCATGAAGCCGTGCTCGATGCCGGCGAGCTCGTCGAGCACGGCGGCCAGCGGCGCGAGCGCGTTGGTCGTGCACGAGGCGTTCGAGACGATCGTGTGCACGTCCGGGTCGTACGCGTCGGTGTTGACCCCGAACGCGAGCGTGACGTCGGCGCCGTCCGACGGCGCGCCGACGAGCACCTTCTTCGCGCCGGCGTCGAGGTGGGCACGGGCGGCCTCGGCCGACGTGAAGCGGCCGGTCGCCTCCAGCACGATGTCCACGCCGAGCTCGGCCCAGGGCAGCCGCGCCGGTTCACGCTCGGCGAGCACCTTGATGCGACGGCCGTCGACGACGAGGGCGTCCCCGTCGGCCGTCACCGGGCGGCCGAGCCGGCCGGCCGTCGTGTCGTAGGCGAGCAGCCGGGCGAGGGTGGCGGGCTCCGTGAGGTCGTTGACGGCGACGACCTCGAGGTCGCTGTCGCGTTCGAGCAGCGCGCGCAGCACATTGCGTCCGATGCGGCCGAATCCGTTGATCGCGATGCGGGTCATGAGTGGTGGTGTCCCTTCGGTCCCTGCGGTTCGCCACCAGCGTCGCGCGCGGCGTCCGCCCGTGACAGCGGCGTGATCGCCACGGTTCAAAAGGATCGCGCCACGCCCCGGCGGGCTACTCGCCCCGGGCGAAGGTGCGCCGGTACTCGCTCGGCGTGGTGCCGAGGATGCGCTGGAAGTGCAGCCGCAGATTCGCGCCGGTGCCGAGCCCGACGTCGGTGGCGATCTGCTCCACGCTCCGCTGCGAACGCTCGAGCAGCTCACGGGCCAAGTCGACGCGGGCGCGCATGACCCACTGCATCGGCGTGTACCCCGTGTCCTCGACGAAGCGCCGCGACAGCGTACGCGGCGAGACCCCCGCGTGCCGCGCGAGCACCTCGAGGGTGAGGGGCTCGCCGAGCC
>NZ_NCTE01001113.1:8177-8884 GCF_002114215.1 Streptomyces sp. 13-12-16
GTAGGGGGCCGCGACCAGGCGCCGGGCCGCGTGGTTCGACGCGGCCACTCCGAGGTCGCCGCGCAGGATGTGCAGGCACAGGTCGATGCCCGAGGCGGCGCCCGCCGACGTCAGCACGCTGCCCTCGTCGACGAACAGGACGTTCTCGTCGACCCGGACGAGCGGGTGCTTCGCCGCGAGCGCCCGCGTGTAGTGCCAGTGCGTCGTGGCGCGTCTGCCGTCGAGCAGGCCCGTGGCGGCGAGCGCGAAGGCGCCCGTCGAGATGGCGGCGAGCCGCGTGCCCCGGTCGTGGGCCGCGATCAGCGCGTCGACGACGGCCCCCGGCGGGTCGTCGCGGTCCGGGAACCGGTAGCCGGGGATGAAGACGATGTCGGCCCACGCGAGGGCGTCGAGACCGTGGGCGACGGAGTACGACAGCCCGTCGCCGCCGGTCACCAGGCCGGGCACCGCCCCGCACACACGCACCTCGTACGGCATGCTCGCGCGGGTCGTGAACACCTGCGCGGGAATGCCGACGTCGAGCGGCTTCGCACCCACGAGCACGAGAACGGCGACGCGATGCAGGCGGGAGGACGGCACGGGGACAGGGTACGAGGGAGCGCCGGGACCGGACCTCTCGTCCGGGAGCCCCCACCCGTCGCCCGCGGGCCGGGCCGCCACCCGTGCCCGCGCCGTCCGCGGCCCGGCGCCCCCGGACCCCGCCCCCG
>NZ_NCTE01001114.1 GCF_002114215.1 Streptomyces sp. 13-12-16
CGCAGCGGACCCGGCCCGCGCCGCAGGCCGCCCAGCAGCCGAGCGGGGCGGATTACCTGGGCCAGTACGCGCCGCCGCGCCGGCAGGCCCCGCAGCCGAGCGGAGCCGACTTCCTCGGCGCCTACGCACCCCAGCCCCGTCAGGGCGAGGGCGGCCCGGCCTGATCCCTCCACCGCCCGGCCCGTGATCCCGCCCGTCCGCCTGATGGACCGGCGGCCGGGCACCCGGCCCGGACGTGGGAGGATCGGAGGTGGCGGACCGGGGCCGCGCACCCCGTCACGCCACAGCCGTACACGAGGACACGTGTACGCAGGGCAGTACCGGGGCGCGAGCATTGAGGAGCACCGTTGAGCAGGTTGCGCTGGCTGACCGCGGGGGAGTCGCACGGTCCCGCACTCGTGGCGACGCTGGAGGGACTTCCCGCCGGCGTACCGATCACCACGGACATGGTGGCGGACCACCTCGCGAGGCGGCGGCTGGGCTACGGTCGCGGCGCCCGGATGAAGTTCGAGCGCGACGAGGTCACCTTCCTCGGCGGCGTCCGGCACGGCCTGACCCTCGGTTCCCCGGTCGCGGTCATGGTGGGCAACACCGAATGGCCGAAGTGGGAGCAGGTCATGGCGGCCGACCCGGTCGACCCGGAGGTGCTGGCCGGCCTGGCGCGCAACGCCCCGCTGACCCGCCCCCGCCCCGGCCACGCCGACCTGGCCGGCATGCAGAAGTACGGCTTCGACGAGGCCCGGCCGATCCTGGAGCGCGCCTCCGCCCGTGAGACCGCCGCCCGCGTGGCGCTGGGCGCGGTGGCACGGTCGTACCTGAAGGAGACGGCCGGCATCGAGATCGTCAGCCACGTCGTCGAGCTGGCCGCGGCGAAGGCCCCCTACGGCCTCCACCCGACCCCCGCCGACGTGCAGCGGCTGGACGAGGACCCGGTGCGCTGCCTGGACGCGGACGCCTCGAAGGCGATGGTCGCGGAGATCGACCAGGCCCACAAGGACGGCGACACCCTCGGCGGCGTGGTCGAGGTCCTGGCGTACGGCGTCCCGGTCGGCCTCGGCTCCCACGTCCACTGGGACCGCCGTCTGGACGCACGCCTGGCCGCCGCCCTCATGGGCATCCAGGCGATCAAGGGCGTCGAGGTCGGCGACGGCTTCGACCTCGCCCGCGTGCCCGGCTCGAAGGCGCACGACGAGATCCTCGCCACCCCCGACGGCATCAAGCGCGCGTCGGGCCGCTCCGGCGGCACCGAGGGCGGACTGACCACCGGTGAGCTGCTGCGCGTACGCGCGGCGATGAAGCCCATCGCGACCGTGCCGCGGGCGCTGAAGACCGTGGACGTCGTCACCGGCGAGGAGACCGCCGCCCACCACCAGCGTTCCGACGTGTGCGCCGTGCCGGCCGCCGGCATCGTCGCCGAGGCCATGGTCGCCCTGGTCCTCGCGGACGCGGTCGCGGAGAAGTTCGGCGGCGACAGCGTCACCGAGACCCGCCGCAACGTGACGTCGTACCTCGAGAACCTGGCCATCCGATGAGCTCACCGGTCATCGTGCTGGTCGGCCCGATGGGCGTGGGCAAGTCCACCGTGGGACAGCTGCTCGCCGAGCGGCTGGGCGTCGCCTACCGCGACACCGACGACGACATCGTCACCGCCGAGGGCCGCACCATCGCCGACATCTTCGTCGACGAGGGCGAGCCCGCCTTCCGCGCCGTCGAGAAGCGCGCGGTGCGCACGGCACTCACCGAGCACGAGGGCGTCCTGGCGCTCGGCGGCGGAGCGATCCTCGACGCGGAGACGCGCGCACTGCTCGCCGGGCAGCGTGTCGTCTACCTCTCGATGGACGTCGAGGAGGCCGTCAAGCGCACCGGCCTCAACGCCGCCCGCCCGCTGCTGGCGGTCAACCCGCGCAAGCAGTGGCGCGAGCTGATGGAGGCCCGCCGGCACCTGTACGAGGAGGTCGCCGCGGCCGTCGTCCCGACCGACGGCCGCACGCCCGAGGAAGTCGCCGAAGCGACCCTGAACGCACTGGAGTTGAAGGACGCATGAGCAGCGAGGCAGTGACGCGGATCGCCGTCGGCGGCACGGCGGGCACCGACCCGTACGAGGTCCTGGTGGGCCGCCGTCTCCTCGGTGAGCTGGGCGGACTGATCGGCACCCGGGCCAAGCGGGTCGCGATCGTGCACCCCGAAGCCCTCGCCGAGACCGGCGACGCGCTCCGCGCCGACCTGGCCGAGCAGGGCTACGAGGCGGTCGCCATCCAGGTGCCCAACGCGGAGGAGGCCAAGACCGCCGAGGTCGCCGCCTACTGCTGGAAGGCGCTGGGCCAGTCCGGCTTCACCCGCACCGACGTCATCGTCGGCGTGGGCGGCGGCGCCACGACGGACCTGGCCGGCTTCGTGGCCGCGACCTGGCTGCGCGGGGTCCGCTGGATCGCCGTCCCGACCACGGTCCTGGCCATGGTCGACGCGGCCGTGGGCGGCAAGACCGGCATCAACACCGCCGAGGGCAAGAACCTCGTCGGAGCCTTCCACCCGCCCGCCGGTGTCCTGTGCGACCTGGCCGCCCTGGACTCCCTCCCGGTCAACGACTACGTCTCCGGACTCGCCGAGGTCATCAAGGCCGGCTTCATCGCCGACCCGGCGATCCTGGACCTCATCGAGTCCGACCCCCAGGCCGCCCGCACCCCGTCCGGCCCGCACACCGCGGAACTGATCGAGCGCTCGATCCGGGTCAAGGCGGAGGTCGTCTCGTCCGACCTGAAGGAATCGGGTCTGCGCGAGATCCTGAACTACGGCCACACCCTCGGCCACGCCATCGAGAAGAACGAACGCTACAAGTGGCGCCACGGCGCGGCGGTCTCCGTCGGCATGCACTTCGCCGCGGAACTGGGCCGCCTCGCGGGCCGCCTGGACGACGCCACCGCGGACCGCCACCGCACGGTCCTCGAATCGGTCGGGCTCCCCCTGCACTACCGCTACGACCAGTGGCCCAAGCTGCTGGAGAACATGAAGGTCGACAAGAAGTCCCGCGGCGACCTGCTGCGCTTCATCGTCCTCGACGGCCTCGCCAAGCCCACGGTGTTCGAAGGCCCGGACCCGGCCGTCCTCCTCGCCGCGTACGGCGAGGTCGGGGAGTAGCCCCGGGCACTCATCACCGCCCCCGGCCGTTCACACAACGACGGCAGGGGGCGGTACCGTTCGGTAGCACGCGGGTCACCCCCGCTGTCAGCGCCCCATCGCCTGTACGAGACGGAGTGGCACCGGATGCAGCACGCAGTGGGTTCTCCGCTGCCGCCGCCCCATCAGCCGGGGCACGGACCGGCCACCGGCTGGTCACCGGCCGCACACCACCCGGGCCAGCACCCGGGAGCGCACCAGGGTCCCGCCCCCGTGCCCGTGCCTCCTCCGGCACCGGGCTACCCCGCGCCCCCGCCCGGCCCCACCCCGCCCCCCGCGGGC
>NZ_NCTE01000114.1 GCF_002114215.1 Streptomyces sp. 13-12-16
ACCTGCCACGCCCGCGCGGGCGGCTCCAGCGCCCCGACCGCCTCGTCGAACGCGGCCGTACGGATCGCGGTGTGCCCGAGCGCCGCCGCGCCGCCCACCCGGGCGATCCGCCGGTGCCCGAGCGCCGCCAGGTACCGCACCGCCTCGGTCACGGCCGTGGCGTCGTCCGTCCACACGGAGGTCAGTCCGCCCGTCAGCGACGGGTGCCCGACGGCCACCGCCGGCAGCCCCAGCCGCTCGGCCACCGCCGGGCGGGGGTCGTCGGCCCGGAAGTCCACCAGGATCGACCCGCCGATCTGCCGGCTCCTCCACCACGACTCCATCAGCCCGACCTCCTCGTCCGGGCTGCGCACCAGCCGCAGCAGCAGCGAGCAGGACCGCTCGACCAGGACGCTCTCCACCCCGGAGATGAACTCCATGTAGAACGGCTCCAGGCCGAGCAGCCGGGCGGGCCGGCACACCGCGAGCCCCACCACGTCCACCCTCGAACCGGCCAGCGTGCGCGCGGTCGAACTCGGCGCCCACCCCAGTTCCCGCGCCGCCCGGAAGATCCGGTCGCGGGTCGCCTCCGACAGGCCGGGCTTCCGGTTGAAGGCGAGGGACACGGCCCCCTTGGACACGCCGGCGCGCGCGGCGACGTCCTTGATGGTGACGCGGGGGAGCGGCGTTGCCGTCATCGAGTGGGCTCCACGCAGTACAGGGCGGAACGGGCGGTGTCCGGGTCCGGAGTCTTCCAGCCCCGCACCCCGATCGTCACCTCTTCCCCGGGCAGCAGGGTCACCAGCCCCCGGTCGGCCACCGCGTCCGGGTCCAGCCGGTCGGCCTGGAGCAGCAGGTCCCGTACGAGGGTGCGGGCCCTGACCGTGATCCCGTCGGGCGCGAGGGCGACCTCGAACTCCGGGCGCGGGTACGGGACCTCCCGGTCCGGTACGGGGAAGTGCAGCGCCCGCACCCCTCCCGCGTCGGCGACCAGGAACTCCTCCGGGCCGGCCGGCACCAGACCGGCCGGGACGCCGGTCACCGCCACCGTCCGCCCCTCGGCGGCCAGCACCGGGCCCGCCTCCCCGAGCACCGTGCCGTCCACGGACATCCGGCGCAGCCGCAGCGTGCCGTGCCAGTCCTCGGCGGACTGGTTGACCGCCGCCACCGCGAGACCACCACCGTCCCCGTCCGCCCGCACGGTCAGCAGCCGGTCCGCGTACAGCCGCCGCAACTCGTGGTAGAGCGGCTTCTCCCGCCCGTCCCCGTCGATCGCGGCCCACGAGGTCACCGGCCAGCAGTCGTTGAGCTGCCACACCACCGTGCCCGCGCACACCGGCCAGTGCGAGCGCCAGTGCTCGATCCCGGCGGCGATCGCGCGTGCCTGGTTGACCTGCGTCAGATAGTGCCAGCGGTCGAAGTCCCCCTCCGGCACGGCGAAACGGCGGGCCAGACCGCGCTCCAGCTTGCCGTTGCCGTCGTCGGCCTTCTGGTGGTGCAGCATGCCGGGGGAGTCCGGCGCGAGCTCCTCCCCGGGCAGCGCCCGCCGCAGCGTGGCGTACGCGGGCGGCGCCTGCCAGCCGAACTCGGCCACGAAACGCGGCACGTGGAGGCGGTAGTCGGCGTAGTCGGTGCGGTTCCACACCTCCCAGGAGTGGTGCGTGCCGTGCGCCGGGTCGTTGGGGTGGTGCAGCCAGGAACCGGACCAGGGGCTGCCCGCCGTGTACGGCCGGGTCGGGTCCGACTCGGCCACCACGCGCGGCAGGACGCCCAGGTAGTAGCCCTCGCCCCAGGAGTCCCCGGCCAGCCCCGGTTCCCAGTCCCAGTCCCTGAACCCCCACAGGTTCTCGTTGTTGCCGTTCCACAGCGCCAGCGAGGGGTGCGGCATCAGCCGTACGACGTTCTCCCGCGCCTCCGCCTCCACCTCCCCGCGCAGCGGCTGTTCCTCGGGGTAGGCCGCGCACGCGAACGGGAAGTCCTGCCAGACCAGCAGCCCCAACTCGTCGCAGGCGTCGTAGAAGTCCTCGCTCTCGTAGATCCCGCCGCCCCAGACGCGGACCAGGTCCACGCCCGCGCCGGCCGCCTGTTCCAGCCGCCGCCGGTAGCGCTCACGGGTGACCCGGGACGGGAAGACGTCGTCCGGGATCCAGTTGACGCCCCGCGCGAACAGCCGCTCCCCGTTGACGACCAGGGTGAACCCGGTGCCGTGGGCGTCGGCCGAGGTGTCCAGCCCCACGGTCCGGAACCCGATCCGGCGCCGCCACGAGTCCAGCGTGTCCTCACCGTGCAGCACCGTCAACTCGACGTCGTACAGCGGCTGCTCGCCGTACCCGCGAGGCCACCACAGCCGTGCGTCCGGCACCCGCAGCCGTACGGTCCCCCGCGTCCCGTCGATCTCCGCGCGGGCGCGTACGCCGCCGACGCCCGCCTCCACGGTGAGCGGTGCCCCGGTCCGGGAGCGCTCCACGTCGACCGCCAGCTCGACCTGCCCCACGCCGTCCTCCACGGTCACCAGCGGGCGCACCCGGGCGATCCGGGCCGTCGACCAGTGTTCCAGCCGCACCGGCCGCCAGATCCCGGCCGTCACCAGCGTCGGCCCCCAGTCCCAGCCGAACGAGCAGGCCATCTTGCGTACGTACTGGTAGGGCTCGGCGTACGCTCCCGGCCGCTCGCCCACCGCGGCGCGCACCGCCTCGGCCTCGGCGTACGCGGAGGCGAACCGTACCGTGAGCCGCCCGCTCAGCCCCGTCACGTCGAAACGGTACGAGCGGTGCATGTTCCGCGTCCGGCCCAGCGGCCGGCCGTCGAGCAGGACCTCGGCGACGGTGTCGAGACCGTCGAAGACCAGATCCGTCCGCTCGTGCGCGCCCGCCCCGGCGGTCAGCTCCGTCTCGTACGTCCACTCCCGCCGGCCCACCCACGCCACCTCGGCCTCGTTCCGGCCGAGGAACGGGTCGGGTATCAGCCCGGCCGCCAGCAGATCGGTGTGCACGCACCCCGGCACCGAGGCGGGGAGGCCCTCCCCCGTGCCGTCCGGGTGCCGCAGGATCCATCCGTCGGTGAGCGGGGCGACCTGACGCATGCACACTCCTAAATCGGTCTACGCAAGCTCAGCGAAATGTTTCGTCATTGATGGCGTGATCGTGACTTTACCGGTTCAATAAGTGGCTGCCAGAGTGCCGAACCAGCCAACCCAGTCGTGCTCGTCCGCCCCGTGAACGGAGCTGGTGCACATGAACCGCCGCAAGGTACTCGCCGGATCGATCGCCACCCTCGCCCTGCTGGCATCCGCCTGCACGGGCACGGGGGGCTCCGCCGAGGGCGCGGACGCCGAGGCGCCCGACGACCCGTCCGAGGTCAAGGGCTCCATCACGGTCCTCACCCACCGGACCGACCTGGTGCAGGACGGGACGATGAAGAAGTACGCGGCCGAGTTCAACAAGACCTACCCCGGTGTGGAGGTCGAGTTCGACGGCCTCACCGACTACGAGGGTGAGGTCAAGATCCGTATGAACACGGAGAACTACGGCGACGTCCTCATGATCCCGGCGGTCATCGAGAAGAAGGACTACCCGAAGTTCTTCGCCTCCCTCGGCACCAAGGCCGAACGCGGCGCCAAGTACCGCTTCACCGACTACTCCACCGTCGACGGCAAGGTCTACGGCCAGAGCCCCGTCGGGGTCGTACCCGGCTTCATCTACAACAAGAAGGTGTGGAGCCGGGCCGGCGTCACCGACTGGCCCACCACCCCGGCCGAGTTCCTCGACGACCTGAGGGCGATCAAGTCGAAGACCGACGCGGTGCCGTACTACACCAACTTCAAGGACATGTGGCCGCTGACCCAGTGGACCAACGTCAACGGCTCCGTCGGCTGCGACACCGGGGCCACCACGGAACTCGCCGAGGGCGACCCCTGGGCCGAGGGCGCCGACCTGCGCGTGGGTGACACCCTGCTCCACGACATCGTCGGCGGCGGGCTCGCGGAGAAGGACCCGACCACCACCAACTGGGAAGGATCCAAGCCCAAGTTGGCCAAGGGGGAGATCGCCACCATGTGGCTCGGCTCCTGGGCCGTCGTCCAGATGCGGGACGCCGCGAAGCAGGCCGGCACCGACCCCGCCGACATCGGCTTCATGCCCTTCCCCGCCCAGAAGGACGGCGCCTTCTGCGCGGTGACCTCCCCGGACTACCAGCAGGCCGTCAACGTCAACTCCGACCACAAGGAGGCCGCCCGCGCCTGGATCGACTGGTTCACCGACGAGTCCGGCTACGCGGCGGCCAACCTCGCCCTGTCCCCGCTGAAGGACGCCCCGCTGCCCGACGTCCTCCAGCCGTACGAGGAGAAGGGCGTCAAGCTCATCGACCTCGACGACAGCAAGGGCGCCGAGGTGAAGTCCATCGACAACCGGTCCGAGGTCGGCATCTACAAGCCCGACTACCGCCAGGAACTCGTCGACCTCGCCCGCGGCGCCCGCGGGGGCGGCCTCGACGACTTCCTCGCGGACCTCGGCGAGCGGTGGGCCGAGGCGCGGAACTCGCTGGGGTCCTGATGACGGACACCACCCGCAAGGCGGCGCGGCCGGACGTCCCGGCCGCGCCCG
>NZ_NCTE01001115.1 GCF_002114215.1 Streptomyces sp. 13-12-16
TCCCGCGCCCGGGCCCGGCATCGTGGACTCGCACGTACTGGCCGGGCTGAGCCGCCGCCGGCCTCGGGGGCGCGGGGGCCGTGCGCCCATGCGGCTCCGCCGCGCGGGCGCACGGAGGAACGACGCCGCGCCCCTACTTGAGTACGCGTACTCAGGCACCTCGGCCGACCAGGCCCCACGCTGGTGGCATGCTGTGGTCCGATCCCGAGAACGAGCCGCCCGAAGAACTGCGCGACACGCAGGACATGCTGCGGCGGCTGGGCGTTCTCATGGCGCTGGCCATGGTGCTCGCCATGCTCGTGATCGGCGTGAGATGAGGCATCCGGGCCACGTCGATACGCTGACCGCATGACAGATCAGCCGCGCCGCCGACTCGTGCTCGCCTCCCAGTCCCCCGCCCGGCTCGGGCTGCTCCGCCAGGCCGGGCTGGATCCCGAGGTGATCGTCAGCGGGGTCGACGAGGACGCCGTCACCGCCCCCACCCCCGCCGAACTGGCGCTCGCCCTGGCCGAGGCCAAGGCGTCCGTCGTCGCCGCGAAGCCCGAGGTCAAGGGCGCGCTGGTGATCGGCTGCGACTCGGTCCTGGAACTGGACGGCCGGGCCCTCGGCAAGCCCGCGGACCCCGAGGAGGCCATCGCGCGCTGGAAGGACATGCGGGGCCGCGCGGGGACGCTGCAGACCGGTCACTGCGTCTACGAGACCGTCAGCGGCCGTTACGTCTCCGCCACCGCCTCCACCGTGGTCCGCTTCGGCGATCCCACCGACGAGGAGATCACCGCCTACGTGGCCTCCGGCGAACCGCTCCACGTCGCCGGGGCGTTCACCCTGGACGGCCGCTCGGCCCCGTTCATCGACGGCATCGACGGCGACCACGGCAACGTCATCGGCATCAGCCTGCCCCTGGTCCGGCGTCTCCTCGCCGACCTCGGCGTCGGCATCACGGAGCTGTGGGCGCGGCCGGAGGCGTGACCGGAGAGCCGTCACCACCGGCGCCGCCCCCGGGAGCGGCGCCGGACCCGGCGGCGGCCGGCTGCTCCGGACGGCCGTCGTACGTCATCAGCAGCAGCACGATGAGCGCGAGCACGACCACCATGCAGAGGAACGCGGGCGGGCCGACCAGGCCCCAGGTGACCGCGCCCAGCAGCGCGTGCACCACCGCCGCGCTGATCAGCAGCACCCGGCCGAGCCCGGCGGGCGCCCGGTCGCGCAGGGCGACCAGCAGGGCCACCAGGCCGCACAGCGCGAAGTAGAGCCCGAAGACGATCCCGCCGATCTTCGAGGACGTCGACATCACGTCCGGATCGAGACCGGCCAGCGACATGTCCTGCCGGTCGACGACGACGCCCAGGAACCAGTTCAGCGCCGCTGTGCCGAGCGCCTCGGCGAACAGTACGAGCGCCACGACCCACGCCACCGGTCTGCGCACCACCGGCCCCCACCCACTTTCGAGCACGCCTGCTGTTACCCCGAGTATGTCCGGGCCGACGCGAAGGCTACTAACGGGTAAACCTCGGTACAAGGGTTCTGCGGAGGGCAAAGAATCATTGGGCCATTCGTAGGGACTCCACAAAGAAACGGAGTGGGCCGCAGCACGCTCTCACAGAGACCTTGACCACACAGGACGGCTAGGGTTTCCGGGAGGAGTCCTGCGTACCGAGGTACGACAAGGGCTTTCGCGGGTCGAGCGAGCCTCGCATCACGCTCCGTGTGGGCAAGCTCACCAGTGGGGACGGGTCGAAGTGCCGTGTCGGCAGTCCCTAAACTCGGCTTGTTTCAAGGAGGGAGCCTCAATCGTGCGCAAGGTGCTCATCGCCAACCGTGGCGAAATCGCTGTCCGCGTGGCCCGGGCCTGCCGGGATGCCGGAATCGCGAGCGTTGCCGTCTATGCCGACCCGGACCGGGACGCTCTGCATGTCCGCGCCGCGGATGAGGCGTTCGCCCTGGGCGGTGACACTCCGGCCACCAGTTACCTCGACATCGACAAGGTGCTCAAGGCCGCGAAGGAGTCGGGCGCGGACGCCATCCATCCGGGCTACGGCTTCCTCTCCGAGAACGCCGAGTTCGCGCAGGCGGTGCTGGACGCGGACCTGATCTGGATCGGCCCGCCGCCGCAGGCGATCCGCGATCTGGGTGACAAGGTCGCGGCCCGGCACATCGCGCAGCGCGCGGGCGCCCCGCTGGTGGCGGGTACGCCCGATCCGGTGAGCGGTGCCGAGGAGGTCGTCGCCTTCGCGGAGGAGCACGGGCTGCCGATCGCCATCAAGGCCGCCTTCGGTGGTGGCGGACGCGGTCTGAAGGTGGCGCGGACGCTGGAGGAGGTGCCGGAGCTGTACGACTCCGCGGTGCGCGAGGCGGTCGCCGCCTTCGGTCGCGGTGAGTGCTTCGTCGAGCGCTACCTGGACAAGCCCCGGCACGTGGAGACGCAGTGCCTGGCCGACAAGTACGGCAACGTGGTCGTGGTCTCCACGCGTGACTGCTCGCTGCAGCGGCGCCACCAGAAGCTGGTCGAGGAGGCGCCGGCGCCGTTCCTGTCGGACGCCCAGGTGGAGGAGCTGTACTCCGCCTCCAAGGCGATCCTGAAGGAGGCCGGCTACGTCGGCGCGGGCACGGTGGAGTTCCTCGTCGGCCTGGACGGCACGATCTCCTTCCTGGAGGTGAACACGCGTCTGCAGGTGGAGCACCCGGTGACCGAGGAGGTCGCCGGCATCGACCTGGTGCGGGAGATGTTCCGCATCGCGGACGGTGAGGAGCTGGGGTACGGCGATCCGGTGCTGCGGGGTCACTCGTTCGAGTTCCGGATCAACGGTGAGGACCCGGGGCGGAACTTCCTGCCGGCGCCCGGCACCGTCACCCGTTTCGACGCGCCGTCGGGGCCGGGTGTGCGGCTGGACGCGGGGGTGGAGTCCGGGTCGGTCATCGGCCCGGCGTGGGACTCGCTGCTGGCGAAGCTGATCGTCACCGGGCGCACCCGCAAGGAGGCGCTGGAGCGGGCCTCCCGTGCGCTGGCGGAGTTCCAGGTCGAGGGCATGGCCACGGCCATCCCGTTCCACCGCGCGGTGGTGAAGGACCCGGCGTTCGCGCCCGAGCTCACCGGTTCGGCCGAACCGTTCACGGTGCACACGCGGTGGATCGAGACGGAGTTCGTCAACGAGATCAAGCCGTTCGCCGCCGCGGTCGACGCGGGGGCGGAGGAGGAGGTCGACCGCGAGACGGTCGTCGTCGAGGTCGGCGGCAAGCGTCTGGAGGTCTCGCTCCCGGCCTCGCTGGGCATGTCCCTGGCCCGTACGGGGCTGGCGGCGGGCGCGAAGCCGAAGCGGCGCGCGGCGAAGAAGTCGGGCCCGGTGGCCTCGGGCGACACCCTCGCCTCTCCGATGCAGGGCACGATCGTCAAGCTCGCCGTGGAGGAGGGGCAGGAGGTCAAGGAGGGCGACCTGGTCGTCGTCCTGGAGGCCATGAAGATGGAACAGCCCATCAACGCCCACCGGTCCGGCACGATCAAGGGTCTGAGCGCGGAGGTCGGTGCCTCCATCACCTCCGGTGCGGCGATCTGCGAGATCAAGGACTGACACGCCTGACGCCAGCGGCGCCGCTGCTCGCCCCGGTGGGGGTGCGGGTCCTGTACCTGCGGCGCCGCTGCTCGCCCCGGTGGGGGTGCGGGTCCTGCGCCTGCGGCGCGGTGTTCGGCCCGGTGGACGGGATGCCTGCGGTGCGGCTTTCGGTTCGGTGGGGTGCGGCTCTTGTGCCTGTGCGGCTTCGGTGGGGGTGCGGGTCCCATGCCTGCGGCGCCTGTGCGGCTTCGGTGGGGGCTGGGGTAGCGCCCACGGTCGGTGGGTGGGTCGGGGCCGCGTCGGGGGTGTCCGTCCTCGGACCGGCGCGGATCACGCTCCTCGGTGGGGCTGGACGGCGCGGACGCGCCGGCCGCTGCGGGCGGCCACCCCCGCCCCGTCCCCTTCCCG
>NZ_NCTE01001116.1 GCF_002114215.1 Streptomyces sp. 13-12-16
CCGACGCGGACGCCGCCGAGGGGCCCGAGCCGCTGGACGGTCCGGGCGGGGCCGTCGAGGTGGCGGACCCGCCGCGTCCGCAGCCGATGGACGACGAGCTGCCGCCGGAGCCGCTGGACAACCCGCGCCGGCTGCTGGTGTGGCCCGCGCCGGACGTCACCACGCAGCAGGCGCTGAGCGACCGCGGCTACCGGCCGGTGATCGTGCACTCGCGCGAGGAGGTCGACGCGCAGATCGCGGCGTTCCCCGCCGCGCTGTTCGTGGACCCGCTGACCGGGCCGATCACCCGTACCGCCCTGCAGTCGCTGCGGCAGGCCGCGGTGGCCGCCGAGGTGCCGGTGCTGGTCACGGCCGGGCTCGGACAGGCCTCGCGCGACGCCGCGTACGGCGCCGATCCCGCCGTACTGCTGAAGGCGCTCGCGCCGCGCGACAGCGATCAGCACCCCCCGCGCGTGCTGCTGATCGAGGAGCACGCGGAGATCGCGCTGGCGCTGACCGGGACGCTGGAGCGGCGCGGGATGCAGGTCGCGCGGGCCGCGAGTGACGCCGACGCGGTGGCGCTGGCGGGGCAGTTCCGGCCGAACCTGGTGGTGATGGACCTGATGCGGGTGCACCCGCGCCAGGCCGGGCCCGCCGGGATCATCGACTGGCTGCGGGCGAACGGACAGCTCACCCGCACCCCGCTCGTCGTCTACACGGCCGCCGTCGACCAGGCGGACCTGCCGCGGCTGGCCTCCGGCGAGACGGTGCTGTTCCTGGCGGAGCGGTCCACCAGTGCAGAGGTGCAGGAGAGGATCGTCGACCTGCTGTCGCGGATCGGGACCAACTGACCCGCACCGCCGTCAGCGGGCGACCAGGCGGCGGGCCGCCTCCTTCACGGACGCGCGCAGCCGGGCGCGGTCGTCCGCCTCCCCGCCGACCAGGATGCGGCGCATCTGCGGGACGACGGCCGTCCAGTTGGCCAGCGCGGTCAGCAGGAACAGCAGGTCGCCGGCCGGGATGGCGTCGGTGACGACGCCCCGCTCCTGGCCGTCCCGGAGCAGGGCGACCTTGCGGACGTAGTGCTCCTGGCGTTCGCCCTCGTGGGGCAGCTCGTCGGTGCCGTACTCCAGGCCCTCCCAGAAGAGCAGGCGCAGCAGCTCGGGGTGGGCGGCGTGGTAGTCCATCAGCCGGTCGACCCAGCTCTCGATGTCGTCCGGGTCGACGGGGACGGACTCGGCGAGGTCCAGCATCTTCCGCTCCAGGACGATCGCGAACAGCTCCGCCTTGTTGCCGAAGTAGGCGTAGATGAGCTGCTTGTTGGCCTTCGCCTCGGCCGCGATGCGGTCGATGCGGGCGCCGGCGATGCCGTGGCGGGCGAACTCGGTGACCGCCGCCTCGAAGATCCGGGCCTTGGTGGCCTCGGGGTCCCTGACTGCCATGGGAACAGGGTAACTCCGCTTGTAACCAACCGTTTGGTTGACAGGGAATCCGACGGGGACGCAGACTGTTCCCTCCATCAGCCAACCAACCAGTTAGTTGTTAGAGCAGGCTCGAAGGGGTACCCCGCTCATGTCCTCAGCGCCCAGCGCCACCAACGGCCGGCAGGGCCGCAGGCCACCGGTCACCGCTCCCGATCGGAATCCGGGTCCGGTTCCGGGCCCGTCCCGCGGCTCCGCCGCGTTCCTCACGCTCATCGCCGTGTGCACCGCGGTCACGGCCGCCAACATCTACCTCGCCGCGCCCCTGCTCTCCCTGATCGCCCGCGACTTCGGTTCCACGCCGTCGGCCGTGGCCTGGATCGCCTCGGTCGCCCAGCTCGGTTACGCCGTCGGCCTGCTCTTCTTCGCCCCGCTCGGCGACACCGCCGACCGGCGCCGGCTGGTCACCGTCCTCACCCTGGTCACCACCGCCGCCCTGATCGCCGGCGCCGTCGCCCCCGGCACGGGCGCACTGGCGATCGCCGTGTTCGTCGCCTCGGCCGGGACCGTCGTACCGCAGCTCCTCGTCCCGCTGGTCGCCGAACGCGCCCCCGCCGCCCGCCG
>NZ_NCTE01001117.1 GCF_002114215.1 Streptomyces sp. 13-12-16
GGTGGCCGCGCCGGCCGGCGCGCTCGGTCTGTCGATGGACGAGCTGGTGGGGCGCTGCGCCCCCGCCGCGCCGAGCGCGTCGATCGCCGCCTGAGCCCGGTCCCGGCACACGGGGCGCGGCACACGTCCCGCATCCCGCATCCCGCATCCCGCGTTCCGCCGGCGCGGGGCGCGGGCGACTCACCCACAGGGGTGTGAAACGGCGTCGACTCCACGGCCGCGACGACGATGGTCTTGGCAAGGCCGCCCGAGAGGCTTACGTTCGTCCCTCTACGGCCGTTTCTACGGGCGTAGAGGCTCTGACGTCGTGTCGAAGGAGCAGCTCATGGCCAACGTCGTACGTGCCGCTCTGGTCCAGGCCACCTGGACCGGTGACACCGAGTCCATGCTGGCGAAACACGAGGAGCACGCCCGTGAGGCGGCCCGGCGGGGCGCCAAGGTCATCGGGTTCCAGGAGGTGTTCAACGCCCCCTACTTCTGCCAGGTCCAGGATCCCGAGCACTACCGCTGGGCCGAGCCCGTGCCCGACGGGCCGACCGTCCGCCGGATGCGGGAGCTGGCCCGCGAGACCGGCATGGTGATCGTCGTACCGGTGTTCGAGGTCGAGCAGTCGGGCTACTACTACAACACCGCCGCCGTGATCGACGCCGACGGCACCGTCCTCGGCAAGTACCGCAAGCATCACATCCCGCAGGTCAAGGGGTTCTGGGAGAAGTTCTACTTCAGGCCCGGCAACCTCGGCTGGCCGGTCTTCGACACCGCCGTCGGCAAGGTCGGCGTCTACATCTGCTACGACCGCCACTTTCCGGAGGGATGGCGGCAACTCGGCATCAACGGCGCCCAGTTGGTCTACAACCCGTCCGCCACGCACCGCGGCCTCTCGTCCCACCTGTGGCGGCTGGAGCAGCCGGCGGCGGCCGTCGCCAACGAGTACTTCGTCGCCGCGATCAACCGCGTGGGCGTGGAGGAGTACGGCGACAACGACTTCTACGGCACCTCGTACTTCGTCGACCCGCGCGGGCAGTTCGTCGGCGACGTCGCCAGCGACAGCAAGGAGGAACTCGTGGTCCGCGACCTGGACTTCGACCTCATCGAGGAGGTGCGGCAGCAGTGGGCCTTCTACCGCGACCGCCGCCCCGACGCCTACGAGGGGCTGGTGCGGCCGTGACCGACGACCTGCTGGGCCGCCACCGGTCCGTGCTGCCCGACTGGCTCGCCCTCTACTACGAGGAGCCCATCGAGATCACCCACGGCGAGGGACGCCACGTCTGGGACTCCGACGGCAACCGCTACCTCGACTTCTTCGGCGGCATCCTCACCACCATGACCGCCCACGCCCTGCCCGAGGTCACCAAGGCGGTGAGCGACCAGGCCGGGCGGATCGTCCACTCCTCCACCCTCTACCTCAACCGGCCGATGGTGGAACTCGCCGAACGCATCGCGAAGTTGAGCGGCATCCCGGACGCCCGGGTCTTCTTCACCACCTCCGGCACCGAGGCCAACGACACCGCCCTGCTGCTCGCCACCGCCTACCGGAACAGCAACACGATCCTGGCGATGCGCAACAGCTACCACGGCCGTTCCTTCAGCTCGGTCGGCATCACCGGCAACCGCGGCTGGTCCCCGACCTCCCTCTCCCCGCTCCAGACGCTGTACGTCCACGGCGGCGTGCGCACCCGGGGCCCGTTCGCCGCGCTCGACGACTACGACTTCGTCGCGGCCTGCGTCGAGGACCTGAAGGACGTCCTCGGCCACACCCGCCCGCCCGCCGCGCTGATCGCCGAGCCGATCCAGGGCGTCGGCGGCTTCACCTCGCCGCCCGACGGACTGTACGCGGCCTTCCGCGAGGTGCTGCACGAACGGGGCATCCTGTGGATCTCCGACGAGGTGCAGACCGGCTGGGGCCGCACCGGCGAGCACTTCTGGGGCTGGCAGGCCCACGGCCGCGGCGGCCCGCCCGACATGCTGACCTTCGCCAAGGGCATCGGCAACGGCATGTCCATCGGCGGGGTCGTCGCCCGCTCCGAGATCATGAACTGCCTGGACGCCAACAGCATTTCGACGTTCGGCGGCACCCAGATCACCATGGCGGCCGGCCTGGCCAACCTCAACTACCTGCTGGAGCACGACCTCCAGGGCAACGCCCGCCGGGTCGGCGGCCTGCTCATCGAGCGGCTGCGGGCCGCCGCCGCCCACGTCCCCGC
>NZ_NCTE01001118.1 GCF_002114215.1 Streptomyces sp. 13-12-16
GCATGGGCGCCGCGGCCGTGCGCGACCGCCTGACGGCCCGCCCCCGGATCATGACCGGCGTCCGCCGGGTGTTCGCCGTCCGCTTCGTGGGGCCGGGCGCACGAACGGCGGTGGCGTGACATGCGTTTCCGGCACGCGGACGCGATCTGGTCCGACCACCCCCAGCTCGCGGTGGGCGCGCTCCACACCACCGGCGTCAGCCGGGCGGCCGACGTCGGCCCGCGCGTCGCGGAGTACACCGCCCGCGCCCTGGCCCGGCTGGCCGACGCCCCCGAGGGCCGGTTCCCCGAAGTGCTCGCCTGGCGCCGGGGCTTCGCCCGGATGGGACTGAAGCCGACCCGGTACCGGTGTGCCTCGGAGTCCCTGCTGCGGCGGCTGCGGAAGGAAGGGACACTGCCGCGCATCCACCCGGTGGTCGACCTGTGCAACGCGATCTCCGTCGCGTACGCCGTCCCGGTCGCGGTGCTCGACGCCGACCGCGTCACCGGCCCGCTGCTCGAAGTGCGCCACGCCCGCGGTGACGAGGAGTACACGACCTTCGGCGGCGGTACGGAACACCCGGCACCCGGCGAGGTGACGTACGCCGACTCCGCCGGGCGGGCGCACGCCCGCCGCTGGACCAACCGGCAGAGCGGCCACTCCGCGGTCGGCGACCGCACCAGCCGGATCTTCGTGGTGGTGGAAGCCGTGCACGACGGCGGAGCGGACACCGTCGCGGAGGCGCTGCGGACGATCGCGCGGGAACTCACCGCGCACTGGCAGGTCACCCCGGCGACGGCCCTTCTCACCCCCTCCGCACGGGAGTTCACGTTCAGCGACGAGCCGCTGTCCGGCACCCGGGCGGCCCCGTAGTGGTGCGTGGCACCGGTGGCACCATGGGTGCGGTGAACGAGAGGGAAGGACAGCCGAGCGGTACGGCGGCACACGGCTCCGACTTCCTGCAACTACGTCCCGAGGACGCGCCCTCGGGCGGCAAGGCCGACTGGCTGGCCGGGCGGCTGCGGCAGGCGATCACCGACCGCCGGCTGACCGTGGGCAGCAGACTGCCGGCCACCCGGGTGCTCGCCGCCGAGCTGCGCGTCTCCCGGGGCGTGGTCACCGAGGCGTACCGGCGGCTCGCCGAGGACGGCCATGTCGAGGGGCGCCGGCGCGGCGGCACGGTGGTGGTCGCGGCG
>NZ_NCTE01001119.1 GCF_002114215.1 Streptomyces sp. 13-12-16
CCACCCGCCCCGCGGTCGCGGCGCCCGCGACCCGCCGGTCGGCGTCGACCACCGGCAGGCCGGGGTCGCCGGGGTCGAAGACACCGCCGTCGGGCCCGAGCACCTGCACGTCGGTCCGCGCGGGCCGCACCAGGTCGTGGCCGGGCGCGGCGGAGGAGAAGTCGTGCGGCGACATCCGGTTCTCCCGGACCTCGTCCCGCAGGTCCTGCACGACCTCGTCGAACACGGACTGCTGGTCCACCCGCACCAGCCGGGCGGCGGCGTTGTACGACAGGATCCCGACCAGCACGGTGACCGTGGCGGTCACCGCGGCGAACGCCACCGCGAACGTGGTCCCCAGGGACAGCAGCCGCAGCCGCCTCGGGGAGACCGGCCGTCCGTACGGCACTCAGCCCTCCCGCAGCACGTAACCCACCCCGCGCACGGTGTGGATGAGCTGCGGCGCGCCGGGCTCGTCGAGCTTGCGGCGCAGGTAGCCGACGTAGACGGCGAGGTTCTTGGAGCCGGGGCCGAAGTCGTAGCCCCAGATCCGGTCGTAGATGGTGGAGTGGTCCAGGACGATGCCCGCGTGGCGGATCAGCAGCTCCAGCAGCTCGAACTCGGTGCGGGTCAGCTCCAGCTCCCGCCCGCCCCGCCAGGCCCGGCGCGCCTGCGGGTCCATGCGCAGCCCGGCCGCCTCCAGGAACCGGCCGGAGGGCTCCGGCGCCGGCTCCGCGACGGGCTCGGGCGCCGGGGCCGGTGCCG
>NZ_NCTE01001120.1 GCF_002114215.1 Streptomyces sp. 13-12-16
GGCCACCGCCGCCGAACGCAGCCGCGCGGCGACCCAGGCCCGCCACGAGGCCCTCGCCCTCGGCCTGCGCCGCAAGGACGGCACCGGTGCCCTGCTGAGCGCGAAGGACCGCCTCACGGGGTTGCTGGGCCCGGCCGCGGAGCTGCTGACGGTGACGCCCGGCTACGAGGTACCGCTCGCAGCCGCGTTCGGCACGGCGGCGGACGCCCTCGCGGTCGCCTCACCGTCCGCCGCGGCCGACGCGATCCGTCTCCTGCGCGAACAGGACGCGGGCCGGGCAACCCTGCTCCTGGCGGAAGCAGGCGGAACAACCCCCCGAAGGGGCGCGGAGAACTGCGCGCCCGGCCCCGAGGCACCCGCGACCGACCTCCCCGTTGATGATGTGGCCGACGGGCCCGCCGCAGCACCCCGAAAGGACGCGGGGAACTGCGCGCCCGGCCACGACGCACCCGCCCTCCCCGCCGAGCGCCTCGTCGGCGGACCCCCCGAGCTGATGCCGGCCGTGCGGCGGCTGCTGGACCGCGTCGTCGTCGTCGGCACCCTGGAGGACGCCGAGGAAGTCGTCGGCGCCCACCCCGGCCTCACCGCCGTCACCGCCGAAGGCGACCTGCTCGGCGCCCACTTCGCGCAGGGCGGCTCCGCGGGCGCCCCCAGCCTGCTGGAAGTACAGGCGTCCGTGGACGAGGCCG
>NZ_NCTE01001121.1 GCF_002114215.1 Streptomyces sp. 13-12-16
CGGTTCGGCCCCGGAGCCGAGCGCCTCGGCGGCGGCCTCCGCGGCGAGCAGCGGACGCAGGGAGACGACCAGCTCGTACGCCGTGACCGGCTCGTGTGTCATACGCGCAACGACTCGGCCGCTCCGGCCGGGGTTGCCCGGAGCGGCCCGGAATCCCCCTTACGGGCAAAGCGGGTCAGTCGTTGACGAAGTCCTCGCGGGCCAGCAGCCCGGTGTCCGGGTTGTCGGTGAAGACGCCGTCGATGCCGGTGGCGAAGTACCTCCGGTAGGCGCCGAAGACGTCGCCGTAGGCGTCGGGGTCGGTGCCCTCGCGGAAGTCGGCGGGCAGGAAGGGGTTCTCGTTGCGCAGGGTGTAGGGGTGCAGGATCAGGCCCGCGCGGTGGGCGTCCCGCACCAGCGTGGTCGGCTCGGTGAGCCGGCCGGCCGCGTCACGCGGGATGACCAGGTCGAGGGTGGGGCCGATGCCCTGGGCGTAGGAGGCGATCTCCTTCAGGCCCTCGGGGGTGATGAGGTCGGCGACGGTGCGCGGGTCGCCGGACTCGACGAAGTCCCAGGGGCGGCTGCCGGCGCCGGACAGCAGGACCACGAGCGGGTTGTCCACGAGCCGGCGCAGCCGCTGGACGCTCGTCGGCTCGAACGACTGCAGGATGACCGGCGAGTTCCGGCGGTCCTTGCCGTGCTCGCGCAGCAGCTTCGCGACCCGCTCCTCCAGGCCGAGGCCGAGGCGGCGGAAGTAGGTGGGGTGCTTGGTCTCGGGGTAGATCCAGACCTGCTTGCCGCGCCTGCGGGTCTGCTCGTCCTGCCAGCGCAGCACCTCCTCGAAGGTGGGGATCCCCCAGCGGCCGTCGTAGAGGGTGTTGTGCGGGCGGTTGGCGGGGATGCGCTCGACGGCGCGCAGCCGCTTCAGCTCGGCGAGGGTGAAGTCCTCGGTGAACCAGCCGGTGACGGAGGCGCCGTCCAGGGTCTTGGTGGTCCGGCGGCCGGCGAACTCGGGGTGGTCGGCGACGTCCGTGGTGCCGCCGATCTCCGGTTCGTGCCGGCAGACGAGGTGGCCGTCCCTGGTGGGGACGAGGTCACCGGCCTCGACGATGTCCGCGCCCATGTCGAGGGCGAGCTGGTAGGCGCCGAGGGTGTGCTCGGGCCGGTAGCCGCTCGCTCCCCGGTGGCCGACGATCGTGGGCACGGGCAGGCTCCTCAGCCCCCGGCCGCGGCCGTGCCGCGGGTCGGCGGCTCTCGCGGTGCCGGCCGGCGCCAGGACCGCGCCGCCCG
>NZ_NCTE01001122.1 GCF_002114215.1 Streptomyces sp. 13-12-16
GCCGGGGTCGCCGACAAGGCCGCCGCGCCGGCCGAAGGGCAGGCCGCGCAGGAGGACGCGAAGCAGGGCGCCCCCGGCGGTTCGGCGGACGGCGCGAAGGCGACCGCCGCGCCGCCGGAGGCCACCGCGAACCACATCATCCGCACCGCTTCCCTGACCGTGCGGGTCGAGGACGTCCCGAAGGCGCTGGACGAGGCCCGGACGACGACCGAGACCGCGGGCGGCTACATCGGCGACGAGACCACCGAACGGGACGAGGAGGGCCACGAGCACACGCGCGTGGTGCTGCGCGTGCCCGTCGGGAAGTACGACGAGGTCCTCGCCGATCTGGAGGGCACGGGCAAGCTCCTCGAACGCAGCGCGAAGGCGCAGGACGTCACCGACCAGGTCGTCGACGTGGAGAGCCGGATCACGACCCAGCGGGCCAGCGTGGCCCGTATCCGCGAGCTGATGGACCGGGCCACCAAGCTCAGTGACGTGGTCACCCTGGAGGGCGAGCTGAGCAGCCGCCAGGCCGACCTGGAGGCCCTGCTCGCCCAGCAGGCGTCCCTGAAGGACCGTACGAGCCTGGCCACCATCACCCTGTCCCTGTCCGAGACGCCGGTGCGGGAGGCGGAGAAGGACGACGATCCGGGGTTCGTGGACGCCCTCGCGGGCGGCTGGGGCGCGTTCGTGACGATGCTGCGCTGGCTGGCGGTGGCGATCGGCGCGGTGCTGCCGTTCGCGGCGGTGGCGGTGCTGCTGGTCCTGCTGTGGCGGAAGGCCGTACGCCCCCGGCTGCCGCGGCGGCCGGAGCCGGCGCCCGTGCCGAGCGCCCTCGGCCCGCTGCC
>NZ_NCTE01001123.1 GCF_002114215.1 Streptomyces sp. 13-12-16
GGGTCGGGGCACGGCGGCGGCCCGCCCGCCTCGCCCCCGGCGCCCGGGTGGCCGTGGTCGCGCCCAGCGGTCCGGTGCCCGAGGAGCGGCTCCAGGCCGGGCTCGACGTGCTGCGCGGCTGGGACCTCGACCCCGTGGTGGGCCGTCACGTCCTGGACCGGCACGGCGAGTTCGGCTACCTCGCGGGCGGCGACGCCGACCGGGCCGCCGATCTGCAGTCCGCCTGGTGCGACCCGGCCGTCGACGCGGTGATCTGCGCCCGCGGCGGCTACGGCGTACAGCGCATGGTCGACCTGCTCGACTGGGAGGCGATGCGGGCCGCCGGGCCGAAGGTGTTCGTCGGGTTCAGCGACATCACCGCGCTGCACGAGGCGTTCGCGGTCCGGCTCGGCCTGGTCACCCTGCACGGGCCGATGGTCGCGGGCATCGACTTCGTGAAGAGCGCGCGGGCGCAGGAGCACCTCAGGGCGACCCTCCTCGCCCCCGAAACGGTCCGCACCATCCGTTCCGACGGCACCGCGCTCGTCCCCGGACGGGCGCGCGGGATCACCCTCGGCGGCTGCCTCTCGCTGCTCGCCGCCGACCTCGGCACCCCGCACGCCAGACCCTCCGCGCGCGGCGGACTGCTGTGCCTGGAGGACGTGGGGGAGGAGACCTACCGGATCGACCGCTACCTCACCCAGCTCCTGCGGGCCGGTTGGCTGGACGGGATCTCGGGCCTGCTGCTCGGCTCCTGGGCCGGGTGCGAGCCGTACGACGGCGTGCGGGCGCTGCTCGCCGACCGGCTCGGCGGCCTGGGGGTGCCGGTGGCCGAACAGTTCGGGTTCGGGCACTGCGCCGACGCGCTCACCGTCCCCTTCGGCGTCGCGGCCGCACTCGACGCCGACGCGGGCACCCTGACCCTGGACGAACCGGCACTGAGCTGACCGGCCCGCGCCGCGCGCGGGCCCGTCGTAGGGTGGCGGGGTGCCGCACACCGCTTCCCGCTACCTCGCCGAAGGCCGCCGCGTGGGGCTCCGTCACTTCACTCACGCGGACGGCGCCGAATTCACCGCCCGCGCCCGGGAGAGCAAGGACCTCCACCACCCCTGGCTGTTCCCGCCGGACAGCCAGGGCGCGTACGCCGCGTACGCGGGGCGGCTGATCGAGGATCCCACCAAGGCGGGGTTCCTGGTCTGCGAGAAGGAGGCGGACGGCGCCCTCGCCGGGTTCATCAACATCAACAACATCGTCGAGGGCGGCTTCCTGTGCGGTGCGCTGGGCTACGGCGCCTTCGCGCACGCGGCCGGGCGCGGACTGATGCGCGAGGGCCTGCACCTCGTGGTGCGGTACGCCTTCGGTCCGATGCGGCTGCACCGCCTGGAGATCAACGTACAGCCCGGCAACGCCGCCTCCATCGCCCTCGCCCGCGCCTGCGGTTTCCGCCTGGAGGGCTTCTCGCCGAAGATGCTCTTCATCGACGGCGCCTGGCGCGACCACCAACGCTGGGCGCTCACCAGCGAGATGACGGCGGGCCGTTGACACCCGGCCCCGTGCCCGGTTCCCCGCGCCGGGACCGGGCGCGTCAGGAGTGGCGGTCCGCGTACTCGTAGACCGCCCCGTCCGGGTGCCGGGCGATGAGGTTGCGGCCCACGGGGGTGGGGAGCGGGCCCGCGAGGATGTCGGCGCCCATCTCCGCGAGCACCCGGCCGGTCTCCTCGACGTCCTTGACCGCGATGGTCGCGGCGACCCTGCGCAGCACGTCCAGTTCGGCCGCGGGACCGCTCATCAGCAGGAAGCAGCCGACCGCGGCGACCTGGACGCCGCCCCGCTCGAACCGGAGGGCCCTGCCGCCCGCCAGCCGTTCGTAGAAGGGGATGGCGGTCTCGATGTCGTCGACGCAGACACGCAGTGTGGCACCCAGAATCTCCATGGGGACGAGCCTAGTTGGGACGACCGCGGCCAGGGCCCCGGCGCGGACGGTCTCCGCGCCCCGTGCCCACGGGCGTTACGCGGCCCCGGGCCCGGGTACCCGGCGGCCATGCAGCGCTTGGAGCACTTGGAGCATCTGGACAAGCACCTGGTCGACGAGCTGGCACAGGTGGCCCGTGAGACCGTGCGCGACGAACTGCGCGAGCAGGCGCGGGGGCAGCGCCGCAGGGCCGCCCTGTACGCCGGTTCCGGCGCCGCCGCCCTGTACGCGGGCGCGGCCGTCGCGCTGGCCGTGGGCCTCGCCCTCGCCCTGGTCCTGCCGGGGTGGGCCGCCGCGCTGAT
>NZ_NCTE01001124.1:0-15727 GCF_002114215.1 Streptomyces sp. 13-12-16
ACGGTCCTGGCCGGCCGCAGCCGCTGGGCGGGGCGGCGGTCGGGCGCCCGGCGCCGGCGGGGTGGCCACGGCTGCACGTGGAGCCGACGACATGAGACCAAAGAGGTTGTACGAGACGTATCGTCTCGTCTACTGTCGATGCATGACCAGTCCCGCTCACATCGCCATGTTCTCCATCGCCGCCCACGGGCACGTGAACCCGAGCCTCGAGGTGATCCGCGAGCTCGTGGCGCGCGGCCACCGGGTCACGTACGCGATCCCGCCGCTCCTCGCCGAGAAGGTCGCCGGGACCGGCGCCGAGCCCAAGCCGTGGAACAGCACGCTGCCCGGCCCCGACGACGACCCGGAGGCCTGGGGCACCACACTGCTCGACAACGTGGAGCCGTTCCTCGACGACGCCGTCCAGGCGCTCCCGCAGCTCGTCGCGGCCTACGAGGGCGACACCCCCGACCTCGTCCTGCACGACATCACCTCCTACCCGGCCCGTGTGCTCGCCCACCGCTGGGGCGTGCCCGCCGTCTCCCTCTCACCGAACCTCGTCGCCTGGGACGGGTACGAGAAGGAGGTCGGAGAGCCGATGTGGGAGGAGCCGCTGAAGACCGAGCGGGGGCAGGCGTACTACTCCCGCTTCCACGCCTGGCTGGAGGAGAACGGGATCACCGAGCACCCCGATCCGTTCGTGGGCCGTCCCGCCCGCTCCATCGTCCTGATCCCCAAGGCCCTCCAGCCCCACGCCGACCGGGTCGACGAGAGCGTGCACTCCTTCGTCGGGGCCTGTCAGGGCGACCGGAGCGCCGAGGGCGACTGGCAGCGGCCCGCCGGGGCCGAGAAGGTCGTCCTGGTGTCGCTCGGGTCGTCCTTCACCAAGCAGCCGGCCTTCTACCGGGAGTGCGTCAAGGCGTTCGCCGGCCTGCCCGGCTGGCACCTGGTGCTCCAGGCCGGCAAGCACGTCGACCCCGCCGAGCTGGGGGACGTACCGGAGAACGTCGAGGTGCGGTCCTGGGTGCCGCAGCTCGCGATCCTGAAGCAGGCCGACCTGTTCGTCACCCACGCGGGGGCCGGCGGCAGCCAGGAGGGGCTGGCCACGGCCACCCCGATGATCGCCGTACCGCAGGCGGTGGACCAGTTCGGCAACGCGGACATGCTCCAGGGGCTGGGGGTGGCCCGGCACGTCCCCATGGAGGAGGCGACGGCCGAGACCCTGCGGGCGGCGGCCCTCGCCCTCGTCGACGACCCGGAGGTCGCGCGGCGCCTGAAGGGGATCCGGGCCGGGATGGCGGAGGAGGGCGGCACCGGAAGGGCAGCCGACCTCATCGAAGCGGAGCTGCCTTAGCGCAGCTGCGGCGGCGGTGGCACAGCCGGCTGCAGTCGCGACAAGGGCCCGGCGGGGAATCGCCGGGCCCTTGTCGCAGCTAGCCGATCACACCGGCACCCGCTTCCCCTCGTCGTCCCGCGACACCGTCGGCGCCACCGCCTCCGGCGACTCGTCGTGGGTCAGGTCGGGCATCCGGTGCAGCCACTTCGGCAGGTACCAGTTGCGCTCGCCGAGCAGCGTCATCACCGCGGGCAGCAGCACGCCCCGGATGATCGTCGCGTCGATCAGCACCGCCGCCGCGAGGCCGACGCCCATCTGCTTCATGGACTGCATGGACAGCGTCCCGAAGATCCCGAACACGGCGACCATGATGACCGCGGCACTGGTGACCACGCCGGCCGTGGTGACCACACCGTGCTGGACCGCGTCCCGCGTCGTGCGGCCCCGCAGCCGGGCCTCACGGATCCGGGAGACCACGAACACGTGGTAGTCCGTCGACAGGCCGAACAGGATCACGAAGAGGAACAGCGGCAGCCACGTGATGATCGCGCCGACGCCCTCCGCGCCCACCAGGGACGCGCCCCAGCCGTGCTGGAAGACCGCCACGAGGATGCCGTACGCGGCGCCCACCGACAGCAGGTTCAGCACGATCGAGGTGATCGCGACCGTCAGCGAGCGGAAGGACAGCAGCATCACCAGG
This sequence comes from Streptomyces sp. 13-12-16, assembly GCF_002114215.1. Classification (GTDB taxonomy): domain Bacteria; phylum Actinomycetota; class Actinomycetes; order Streptomycetales; family Streptomycetaceae; genus Streptomyces. The sequence goes on from NZ_NCTE01001124.1 coordinate 2,016, forward strand.
AAGGCGAAGACCACCACGAAGGCGAAGACCGGGACCACGGAGCCGACCAGCTGGTCGTTGAAGTCCTTGTTCCCGGCGACCTGCCCGGTGATCGGCGCCTCGACGCCGTCGACCTCGCCGAGCGTGGCGGGCCGCACCTCGTCGCGCAGCGTGTCCAGGCTCTCGCCCGCCTTGTCCTGGTCGGAGCCGCCCACCAGCGGGACGTAGACGAACGCGACGTTCTGCTGGTCGTGCAGCTTGATCTCGACCGGGCCGCGCGAGGCCCCCGAACTGACCGCCCGCTCACGGAAATCGGCGAGCGCGGCCTTCACCTCGGGCGCGTTGATGTCGTCCGCCTTGACGACCACCTCGGCCGGCTCGGAGCCGCCCGGGAAGGCGGCGTTGACCCGGTTGTACGTCTGCACGATCGGCAGCGAGTCGCCGAACTCCTGGTCCAGCGTGAGGTTCTGCGTCTTCATCCCGACCGCCGGAGCGGCCACGGCCAGCAGTGCGCCGGTCGCCACCACGACCGACAGCACCGGCCTGGCGAGCACCCGCTTCAGTACGGCCGACCAGAACCGGCTGTCGCCGCCGCCGCCGGTGCGGCGCCGGCGCAGGAACGGCACGCGGCCCTTCTCGACCCGCTCGCCCAGCAGCGAGAGGAGCGCGGGCAGGACGGTCACGGAGCCGACCATGGCGACCGCCACGACCATCAGCGAGGCCAGGCCCATCGCCTCGAACTCGGCGAGTCCGGTGAACAGCATGCCTGCCATGGCGACGCACACCGTGACACCGGAGACGACGATCGCACGGCCACTGGTGGCGGCGGCGATCCGCAGCGCGGTCTGCGCGTCCCGTCCGGCCGCCCGCTCCTCACGCTCGCGACGCAGGTAGAACAGGCAGTAGTCGACCCCGACGGCCAGGCCGACCAGCAGCATCACCGAGTTCGCGGTCTCGCTCATCGGCTGCAGATGGCTGACCAGGCCCATCAGGCCCATCGTCGCCATGATCGCGGTGATCGCCAGCGCCACCGGCAGCAGCGCCGCCACCAGCGCGCCGAACGCGATCAGCAGGATGCCGAGGGCCACCGGCACCGCGGAGTACTCGGCCTTCTTGAAGTCGTCGCCGAACGCGTCGTCGAACGTCTTCATCATGCTGGCGCCGCCGATCTCCTCGATCCGCAGCGACTCGTGGTCCTTCTGGACCTCCTCCACGGCGTTCAGCACCGGCTCGATCCGCTCACCGGCGGTGTCCGAGTCACCCCGTACGTCGAACTGGACCAGCGCGCTGCGCCCGTCCTCCGAGATGGTGTCGCTCTCGTACGGCGAGGTGACGTCCGTGGCCTCACCGGTCTCCTCCACGGCCCTGACGACCGCGGTGACCGCCGACCGGAACTCGGCGTCCGTGGCCGTGAGGCCCTCGCCCTTCGCCTGGACGAGCACGGTCTCACCGGCCGGCTCCTCGATGCCGGCGTCCTCGATGATGCGGGCGGCGGTGCTGGTCTCCCCCTTGAGCTGATCGCTGTCGCCGACGTCGACCCGGCCCGCGGCCGAACCGAGTCCCATCGCCAGCACGACGAACAGCACCCAGATGCCGACGGCCGCCCAACGGTGCCGGGCGCTCCAGCCGCCGGCCCGTGCGGCGAGGCCCCGCACCCGTGATTCTCCGTTCCCCATGACGGGCTCGCTCCCTCGTGTTCGGCAGCGACCCCCTGCCGCCACCTGACGCTTTCGAAGGTATGGGCCGGATAAGCCCGTCTCGTCGTGCTGTCCGGTGAAGCTCCGGAACCCCGGGTCATCCCATCGGCGCCCGGCTCCTCCCCACTGGGGAGGACAGCGGTCCCCTACACGTATCCGGCCACGTGGGGGCCGCTGATCAGGGTTCCGGTGCGCCACCGCCACCGGGCACACCCCCACGGGGTACGACGGCCGTCCTAGGGTGTCCCCATGGCGACGACGAGATACGCGGCGCTGCTGCGCGGGATCAACGTGGGCGGCAGCAGGAAAGTCCCGATGGCCGAACTGCGCGCCCTCATGGACGGGCTCGGTCACGAGGGGGTGCGCACCCATCTGCAGAGCGGCCAGGCGGTGTTCACCGCCACGCACGGCGACGAGGAGTCACTGGCCGCCGGGCTGTCGGCGGCGATCGAGCGGCACTTCGGGTTCGCCGTGGACGTGATCGTGCGCGACCACGCCTATCTGAAGGGGATCGTCGACGCCTGCCCGTTCCCGGCCGGCGAGCTGGAGCCCAAGCAGCTCCACGTCACCTACTTCTCCGCGCCCGTCACCCCCGAACGCTTCGCGGAGATCGACCGACAGGCGTACCTCCCCGAGGAGTTCCGCCTCGGCGACCGCGCGCTCTACCTGTACGCCCCGAACGGCCTGGGCCGCTCCAAACTCGCCGAACACCTGGCCAGGCCCCGTGTCAACAAGGGGGTGGTCGCCACCAGCCGCAACTGGAACACGGTGCGCAGACTGGTGGAGCTCACCGAGGGCTGAGATCAGGCGCCGACCGCCGCGAGCAGCGGCACCCGGGCCTCGTCGTACCGCTCCAGCAGCACCCGCGCCACCTCCGGCGCCGGGCCCAGCACGTCCGCCAGGACGTCCGCCTCCGCCGCGCCCCGGGCGATCCGGTCCGGGAGGAAGCCGGGGGCCAGGACGTACGGGGCGACGGCGACGCGTGCGCAGCCGAGGGCGCGCAGTTCGCGTACCGCCTGCTCGGTGCGGGGGAGGGATGCGGAGGCGAACGCAGGCCGCACGGCGCACCAACCGGTGTGCCGCCACTCCCGCGCGATTTCTGCGATCACTGCGATCGCCTCCGGGTCGGAGGACCCCGCCGAGGCCAGTACGACCCCGGTCGAGGACTTGTCGGCGGGCGTGAGGCCCGCCTCGTACAGCCGGCGCTCCAGCGCCGACGTCAGCAGCGGTGAGGGGCCCAGCACCGCGGCCTGGCTGATCCGCAGCCGCGGCGGAGCCTGAGCCAGCACCGCCGGGATGTCCGCCTTGGCGTGGAAGGCGCGGGTCAGCAGCAGCGGGAGGGCGACCACGTCGCGGACGCCCTCCGCGTCCAGGGACTCCAGCACCCCTTTGACGGACGGGACGTTGAAGTCCAGGAACCCGGTCTCCACGCGCAGCCCCGGCCGCAGCGACCGCACCCGCCGCACCAGGGCGTGCACGGTCGCGGCGTGCCGCGGATCGCGGCTGCCGTGGGCGACGACGAGAAGTACCGGACGGCGCATGGTGTCCCTCAGCCCTTCACCAGCAGACCGCGGCTGCGCAGCACCCACCGCTCCAGCGGGCTGAAGATCAGCAGGTCGATGGCGATACCGACGGTCAGGATCAGCAGGATGGCCTCGAAGACCATGGCCATGTCGCTGGCGTTGCGGCCGTTCTCCAGGAGCTGGCCGAGGCCCACGCCGAGGTCCGGGAAGGACGCGATGATCTCCGCGGCCATCAGCGAGCGCCAGGAGAACGCCCAGCCCTGCTTCAGGCCCGCCACATAGCCCGGCAGCGCGGCCGGCAGCACGATGTGCCAGGTGCCCTTCAGCCCCGTCGCGCCCAGCGTCCGGCCGGCCCGCAGGAACAGCGGCGGCACCTGGTCGACGCCGGAGACCAGCCCGTTGGCGATCGAGGGGACCGCGCCGAGCAGGATGACGGCGTACATCATCTGGTTGTTGAGCCCCAGCCAGATCACCGCCGGCGGCACCCACGCCACCGACGGCAGCGACTGCAGACCGGACAGGATCGGCCCGATCGCCGCGCGCACGAACTTCACCCGCGCCACCAGCAGCCCCAGCGGGGTGCCGATCAGCAGCGCGAAGAAGAAGCCGAGCAGACCGCGCGAGACGCTGGTCCAGATGTAGCCGAGCAGCTCGCCCTGGAGCCACGCCTCACGCAGGACGTCCCACACCGCGCCCGGTGAGGGCAGCTTGGTCGGATCGTCGACGATCTCGAACGACACCAGGGCCTGCCACACCGCCAGCACCAGGGCGACGGCGACGATCGGCGGCAGGACCTTCTCCACGAAGGTCTGCCGCAGCGGCTTGCGTCCGCTCTGCACCGTCTCCAGTGCGTCGAGGCCCGCCTCCAGACCGGCGAGGTCGCCCCCGTCCTTGTCCTTGGCGGTCGTCTCAGTGCTGGCCATGACGGCGGATCTCCCCACGGAGTTCTTCGGTGATCTCGACGGACAGTTCCGCCACGGCGGTGTCCTCGATACGGCGCGGATGCGGAATGCCCACCGTCCACTCGCGGGCGATCCGGCCCGGACGGGAGGACAGCAGCACCACCCGCTGCGCGAGCCGCACGGCCTCGCGCACGTTGTGCGTGACGAACAGGACGGACAACCGGGTCTCGTTCCAGATCCTGGTCAGCTCGTCGTGCAGCACGTCCCGCGTGATGGCGTCCAGCGCCGCGAACGGCTCGTCCATCAGCAGCAGCCGGCTGTCCTGGGCGATCGCCCGCGCCAGCGCCACGCGCTGGCGCATACCGCCGGACAGCTCGTGCACCCGCTTGCCGTGCGCGCCCTTCAGCCGGACGAGCTCCAGCAGCTCCTCGGCCCGTTCGCGGCGCTCGTTCTTCTGGACGCCCCGCAGCTTCAGGGCGAGTTCGATGTTCTTGCCCGCGGTCAGCCACGGGAAGAGGGCGTGCTCCTGGAACATCAGGGCCGGCCGCCCGTCCGTGCTGATCGCGCCGGCCGTGGGGCGGTCGAGCCCCGCGACCAGGTTGAGCAGCGTGGACTTGCCGCAGCCCGAGGCACCCAGGAGGGTGACGAACTCACCGGGTGCGACATCGAGGCTGATGTCGTCCAGCACGAGCTGCTGTCCGGCGGGGCCCGCGAACGACTTCGAGACATGCTCGATGCGGGCGGCGTGGGTGGCCGCCCCGATGCCGTCGGCGGCCTTGGCGAGGGTCGTGGCCATGGTCGTCACCTCCTGGGAACTCTTCGTGATCCGGGCTTACTTGACGCCGAGCCCGGCGTCGTCGACGGCCGGTTCGCCGGCGGCCTTCAGGACCTTGTTGAGCAGCGTGAGGTCGTAGATGCCGTCCAGGTCGGGCTGCTCCAGCAGACCGGCCCGGACCGCGTGCTGCGCCTGCGAGTCGAGCGTGGCGGCCAGCGGATCGTCGATGAACCTGATCGACTTCCACGCCGGGTCGAGCACCTCGGCCGGCAGCGCCTTGCCGGAGTCGGCCTCCAGCTGCTCGTTGGCGGCGGCCTTCGCCTCCTCGGGGTGGGCGTTGATCCACTCGTTGGCCTCGACGGACGCCTTCAGGACCGCCTCGACGGCCTTCGGGTGCTCCTCCAGGAACTCCTGGCGCACGATGATGTTCGTGATCACGAACTTCTCGTCCGGCCACAGCGTCGCCTCGTCCAGCAGGACCTTGCCGCCCTGCGCGACCAGCTTCGACGCGGTCGGCTCCGGCACCCAGGCGCCGTCGACCGAGCCGGCCTTGAACGCGTCCGGGGTGACCTTGTTGTCGCTGCGGACGACCGTGACGTCGCCCTTGCCGCTCTGGGCGTCGACCTCCCAGCCCTGCCCGGCCGCCCAGTCGAGGAACGCGACGTCCTGGGTGTTGCCGAGCTGCGGGGTCGCGATCCGCTTGCCCTCGACGTCCTTCAGGGACTTGATCCTGTCCGGGTTCACCACGAGCTTCACCCCGCCGGACGCCGAACCGCCGATGATCCGCAGGTTCCTGCCGCCGGACTTGATGTAGCCGTTGACGGCGGGGGACGGGCCGATGAACCCGATGTCGAGAGAACCGGAGTTGAGCGCCTCGATCTCCGACGGGCCCGCGTTGAAGACGGCGTACTTCGCCACGGTGGCGCCGAGTTCCTTCTGGAACAGGCCCCTGTTGTTGCCCACCAGGGCGGTGCCGTGGGTGAGGTTGCCGAAGTAGCCGATCCTGACGGAGTCGAGACCGTCGGTCTTCTTCGCCCCGGCGGCGACCTTCACGGCGCCGTCGTCCTCGGCCTGGGAGCCGTAGCCGCAGGCGGCCAGGGTGAGCAGCGGGAGCACGGCCATCACCGCGAGGGTACGGCGCAGAGCGGATGCGGCAGGCACGGGAGGTGTTCCTCTCGGAGGCCCGGCGGTCACGGTCCTGGTCTCAGGCCGTGGCCGGGAAGTCGGCGGGTTTTCGTCTGCGGCGGCGGGGGGTCAGGGCGCGCGAGCGGTGCGCGCACGTCAGCGCACACATCGGTCGACCCCGCCCTGCCCGGCGCCGAGGGCGCCGCTGCCGACGCGGCCGCCCTCCTTCGCGAACCCGGAGTAGAAATCGGTGAGGTCCATGTTCAGAAGTCCCACCCGTCGTCCTCGGCCTCGTCCTTGACGGGCTCCGGCGCTGCGAAGGACTCACCGACCATGCCGGCGGTGAGCGTGGTGCCGTCGCTGGGGTCGATGAGGATGAACGAACCGGTGCGCCGCGAGTCCGCGTAGGAGTCGGCGGGCAGCGGTTCGGCGGTACGGATCTTCACCCGGCCGATGTCGTTGGCGGCGAGGGTGCCGGGGTGCGGGTGCAGCGACAGGTCGTCCAGCGTCAGCCGGGACGGGATGTCCTTCACGATCGCCTTGACGGTGCGGGTGCCGTGCTTGAGCAGCACCCGGTGGCCGACGGTCAGCGGCTGGTCGGCGACATGGCACACCGTGGCCTCGACGTCCTGCGAGGTGGCCGGCGCGTCCTTGCTGGGGACGATCAGGTCACCGCGGGAGATGTCGATGTCGTCGGCCAGCAGCAGCGTCACCGACTGCGGCGTCCAGGCGATGTCGACCGGTTCGCCCAGCAGGTCGATCCCCGTGACCGTCGTCGTCCGCCCGGACGGCAGCACGGTCACCGGGTCGCCCACCCGGAACGTGCCCGCGGCTATCTGGCCCGCGTAGCCCCGGTAGTCGGGGTGCTCGGCGCTCTGCGGCCGGATCACGTACTGCACGGGCAGCCGGGCGTGGCAGTGCGCCAGGTCGTGGCTGACCGGGACGGTCTCCAGGTGCTCCAGCACGGTGGGGCCGCCGTACCAGTCCATGTGCGCGGACGGCTCCACCACGTTGTCGCCGACCAGGGCCGAGATCGGGATCGCGGTGACCTCGGGGACGCCCAGCTCGGTCGCGTACGCCGTGAACTCCTCGGCGATTCCCGCGAACACGGACTCCCGGTAGTCGACCAGGTCCATCTTGTTGACGGCGAGGACGACGTGCGGGACGCGCAGCAGGGCGGCGATGGCGGCGTGCCGGCGGGTCTGCTCGACGACACCGTTGCGGGCGTCGACCAGGATCACCGTCAGCTCGGCCGTGGAGGCGCCGGTGACCATGTTCCGCGTGTACTGCACGTGGCCCGGGGTGTCGGCGAGGATGAACCGGCGCCGGGGCGTGGCGAAGTAGCGGTAGGCCACGTCGATGGTGATGCCCTGCTCCCGCTCGGCCCGCAGGCCGTCGGTGAGCAGCGCGAGGTCGGGCGCCTCCTGGCCCCGGCTCGCCGACGCCCGCTCCACGGCCTCCAGCTGGTCGGTGAGGACCGACTTGGAGTCGTGCAGCAGCCGGCCCACCAGGGTGGACTTGCCGTCGTCGACGGAGCCGGCGGTGGCGAACCGCAGCAGCGTGGTGGCCGCGAGCTCCTCGGTGGTGATGGTGCTCATCTTTAGAAGTACCCCTCGCGCTTGCGGTCTTCCATCGCGGCCTCGGAGAGCTTGTCGTCGGCGCGGGTGGCGCCGCGCTCGGTGAGCCGGGAGGCGGCGATCTCGGCGATCACCTTCTCGATGGTGTCGGCGTCGGAGTCCACCGCGCCGGTGCAGGACATGTCGCCCACCGTCCGGTAGCGCACCAGCCGCTTCTCGACGGTCTCGCCGTCCTTCGGGCCGCCCCACTCACCGGCGGTCAGCCACATGCCACCGCGGGCGAACACCTCGCGCTCGTGCGCGTAGTAGATCTCCGGCAGCTCGATGCCCTCGCGGGCGATGTACTGCCACACGTCCAGCTCGGTCCAGTTGGACAGCGGGAACACGCGGACGTGCTCACCGGGGGCGTGCCGGCCGTTGTACAGGTTCCACAGTTCGGGGCGCTGGCGGCGCGGGTCCCACTGGGAGAACTCGTCGCGCAGCGAGAACACCCGCTCCTTCGCGCGGGCCTTCTCCTCGTCGCGGCGCCCGCCGCCGAAGACCGCGTCGAACTTCTCGCTCTGGATCTTCTCGGTGAGCGGAACGGTCTGCAGCGGGTTGCGGGTGCCGTCGGGGCGCTCCTTGAGCACCCCGCGGTCGATGTAGTCCTGCACGGAGGCGACGTGCAGCCGCAGCCCGTGCCTGGCGACCGTGCGGTCGCGGTAGTCGAGGACCTCGGGGAAGTTGTGCCCGGTGTCGACGTGCAGCAGCGAGAACGGGACCGGCGCCGGGGTGAACGCCTTCAGCGCCAGGTGCAGCATGAGGATGGAGTCCTTGCCGCCGGAGAACAGGATCACCGGCTTCTCGAACTCACCCGCCACCTCGCGGAAGATGTGCACCGCCTCGGACTCGAGGGCGTCCAGGTGGGAGAGGGCGTACGGGCTGTCCGTGCCCTCCTTCACGGTGGCGACGGTCGTCATGCCAGTCCCCTTTCGCTGAGCGCGGCGTACACCGCCGCCGCGGACTCCTGCACGGTCTGGTTCTGGGACTCGATCCGCAGATCGGGTGTCTCGGGCTCCTCGTACGGGTCGTCCACGCCGGTCAGCCCGGTGAGTTCACCCGCGGCCTGCTTGGCGTACAGGCCCTTCACGTCGCGTACGGAGCACACCTCGACCGGGGTCGCCACGTGCACCTCGACGTACGGCGTGCCGTTCGCCCCGTGCCGCTTGCGCACCGCGTCCCGGCTGTCCGCGTACGGCGCGATGACCGGGACGAGCGCGAGGACGCCGTTGCGGGCGAGCAGTTCGGCGACGAAGCCGATGCGCTGCACGTTGGTGTGCCGGTCCTCGCGGGTGAAGCCGAGGCCCGCGGAGAGGAACTCGCGGATCTCGTCGCCGTCGAGCACCTCGACCCGGCGGCCCTGCTCGCGCAGCCGGCCCGCCAGCTCGTGGGCGATGGTGGTCTTGCCCGCACTCGGCAGACCCGTGAGCCAGACGGTGGCTCCGGTCGTCACGTGGTTCTCCTGGATCTCGGTGGTCGTCGTCATGTCAGCCGTGCAGCCCGCACTCGGTCTTGGCGCGGCCCGCCCAGCGGCCGGCGCGTGCGTCCTCGCCCTGGAGCACCCGGCGGGTGCAGGGCGCGCAGCCCACGGAGGCATAGCCGTCCATCAGCAGCGGATTCGTGAGGACGCCGTGCTCGTCGACGTACGCTTGCACATCTTCCTGTGACCACTTCGCGATGGGGGAGATCTTCACCTTCCGCCGCTTCTCGTCCCAGCCGACGACCGGGGTGTTCGCCCGGGTCGGGGACTCGTCGCGGCGCAGGCCGGTCGCCCAGGCCACATAGCCCTTCAGACCCTCCTCCAGCGGCTGGACCTTGCGGAGCCTGCAGCACAGGTCGGGGTCGCGGTCGTGCAGCTTCGGGCCGTACTCCGCGTCCTGCTCGGCGACCGTCTGCCGCGGGGTGAGCGTGATGACGTTCACGTCCATCACGGCCTCCACCGCGTCCCGGGTGCCGATGGTCTCCGGGAAGTGGTAGCCGGTGTCGAGGAACACCACGTCGACCCCGGGCATCGCGCGGGAGGCGAGGTGGGCGACGACCGCGTCCTCCATCGAGGAGGTCACGCAGAACCGCTTGCCGAAGGTCTCGGCGGCCCACCGGAGGATCTCCAGGGCGGAGGCGTCCTCCAGGTCCCGGCCCGCCTGCTCGGCCAGGGCCTTCAGGTCCTCGGTGGTGCGCTCTTCCTGAACAGCGGTCATGTCCGGTCCCCTCCCGTGTCGGATCGCTCGAGCCCCCGGGCCAGCAGCCCGAGGAACTTCAGCTGAAAGGCTCGGTTGCACGCGCCGCATTCCCACGCCCCGTGGGAATGCTCGCCGGGGCGCAGGTCCTCGTCCCCGCAGTAGGGGCAGTAGAACGGCGCCGCACGCTCGCTCACGACAGGGCCTCCTCCGACGCGCGGCCGACCCAGGTCGCGAACCGCTCGCCGTCCTCGCGCTCTTCCTGGAAGCGGTTGAGGACCCGCTCGATGTAGTCGGGCAGTTCGTCCGAGGTCACCTTCAGGCCGCGGACCTTGCGGCCGAAGCCGGCCTCCAGGCCGAGGGCGCCGCCGAGGTGTACCTGGTAGCCCTCGACCTGCCGGCCCCGCTCGTCGAGCATCAGCTGGCCCTTGAGACCGATGTCCGCCACCTGGATACGGGCGCAGGCGTTCGGGCAGCCGTTGAGGTTGATGGTGATCGGCTCGTCGAAGTCCGGGATGCGGCGCTCGAGTTCGTCGATCAGCGAGGCGCCTCGCGCCTTGGTCTCGACGATGGCGAGCTTGCAGAACTCGATGCCGGTGCAGGCCATCGTGCCGCGCCGGAACGGGGAGGGCCGGGCGCTGAGGTCCAGTGCCTCCAGGGACTCGACGAGGGAGTCGACCCGGTCCTCCTCGACATCGAGGATGATCATCTTCTGTTCGACGGTGGTACGGACCCGGCCGGAGCCGTGTGCCTCCGCGAGGTCCGCGATCTTCGTGAGGGTGGTGCCGTCGACCCGGCCGACCCGCGGGGCGAAACCGACGTAGTGGCGGCCGTCCTTCTGCCGGTGCACACCGATGTGGTCGCGCCACTGCTGCACCGGCTGCTCGGGCGCGGGCCCGTCGGTGAGCTTGCGCCCCAGGTACTCGTCCTCCAGCACCTGACGGAACTTCTCCGGGCCCCAGTCGGCGACCAGGAACTTCAGACGGGCCCGGTTGCGCAGCCGGCGGTAGCCGTAGTCGCGGAAGATCGACAGGACACCCTCGTAGACGTCGGGGACGTCCTCCAGCGGCACCCAGGTGCCCAGCCGCACACCCAGCTTGGGGTTGGTGGACAGTCCGCCGCCGACCCACAGGTCGAAGCCCGGACCGTGCTCGGGGTGGCGGACGCCGACGAACGCGACGTCGTTGATCTCGTGCACCACGTCGAGGACGGGTGAGCCGGAGATGGCCGTCTTGAACTTCCGGGGCAGGTTCGAGTACGCCTTGTTGCCCAGGACGCGGCGCTTCATCTCCTCCAGCGCCGGGGTGCCGTCGATGATCTCGTCCTCGGCGATGCCGGCGACGGGGGAGGCGATCATCACGCGCGGGGTGTCGCCGCAGGCGGTGACCGTGGACAGGCCGACGGCCTCCAGCCGGTCCCAGATCTCGGGCACGTCCTCGATCCGGATCCAGTGGTACTGGACGTTCTGCCGGTCGGTGATGTCGGCGGTGCCGCGCGCGAACTCCTGCGAGATCTCGCCGATGACCCGCAGCTGCCGGGTGGTCAGCGCCCCGCCGTCGATGCGCACCCGCATCATGAAGTACTCGTCGTCCAGCTCCTCCGGCTCCAGGATCGCGGTCTTGCCGCCGTCGATCCCGGGCCTGCGCTGGGTGTACAGACCCCACCAGCGCATCCGGCCCCGCAGGTCGCCGGGGTCGATCGAGTCGAAACCGCGCTTGGAGTAGATCGTCTCAATGCGTGTCCGCACATTGAGACCGTCGTCGTCCTTCTTCACCTGCTCGTTGCCGTTGAGCGGGGTGAAGTGACCCGCGGCCCACTGTCCCTCTCCGCGGTGACGGCTCACCTTGCGGCGGGGGGTCGCGGCGGCAGGCTTCTGCGCGGCGGCAGGGTTCTGCGGGGTGGCGGCCATGGTTGATACGTCCTTCGGGACAGGCGGGAATGCTGCTCTGACCTGCGCGTACGTGCGCACGGATCTAAGTGCGCGTCATTGCGCGGGGAGTGAGGCGAAGAAGGGGTGCCGGGCGGTGCTGGGTGCTCTCAGCGCGCCGGACAGATGGCGCTGGACATGCGGCCGAGGTCGACGTGCCGCCGACTCACCAAGGCGATTCCAGTTCCAGGCATGGCGGAAGCGTGTCATGGCGATCTGGACACAGTCCAGCTTCGTCCAAAATTCGGACACCCTTGTCTCGGAATGAGAGACAAGGGTGTGCTTGGTCACAAGTACCGCAGGCGGTCTTGTCCGTGCTGGTCAGGCGGGGTAGGCCCCGGCCCACGGACCCGGCGTCGGCGCCTCCGGTTCGTCCTCGACCTTGGTGTCGAACAGGGTGAAGCCCCGGCGCCGGTAGTTGTCCATGGCGTGCTCGCCGTCCTTGCTGCAGGTGTGCAGCCACACCCGCGTGGTCGGCTTCAGCTCCGGCCGGCGGTCCGCCAGGTCCCAGGCGCGGGCCGTGCCGTACGACAGCAGGTGCCCGCCGATGCGCCGCCCACGGAAGGCGGGCAGCAGCCCGAAGTAGACGATCTCGACCACCCCGCCCTCCTGGGCCTCCAGCTCCACGTACCCGGCCGGCGTCCCCCGGTCGTAGGCGACCCAGGTCTCCACCTCGGGCCGGTCCAGGTGCTCCAGCCACCGCGCGTACGTCCAGCCCAGCCGGTCGGTCCAGCGGATGTCCCCGCCGACCGAGGCGTACAGGAAACGGCTGAACTCGGGGGAGGGCACCTCGGAGCGGACGACCCGCACGTCCCCCTCGGGCACGGCGGCCGGAAGGAGGTCGGTGGGCGCGGTCTGCTCCAGGGACCAGGTGGTCACGGAGATGGTCGTCATGCCCGAAAGGGAACCATCCGGCACGAGCTTCTGTCGAACGCCTGATCAGGGTGCGGACAGGTCCTAGTCCAGGGAACGGTCCACGGACGTCAGCGGCAGCGCGAACAGCATCCGGCCGGACTGGGACCACACGTCGCCGGTCTCCTCCCAGTGGGACAGGGAGGCCGCCGGGCCGCTCCAGCAGCGGTGGGTCTCGTCCGCGCCGCAGCGGGTGGGACGGGCCCCGTCCGTGTCCTGCCGCCACAGCGTGCCGCGCTCGTCCGGTGTCCCGGTCATCCGGCCCAGGTACCAGCCCGACCGGTACGACAGCACGCTGCGCACATCGGTCAGTTCCGTCTCGTACACCCCGACCGGGTCCGTGTCGAGCAGTCCCGCACGCTCCGGTCCGGTGCTGAAGGCGTACCGCCACAGCCGGGTCGGCCCGTCCTCGTCCGCGGGCACCGCCTCGCGGGTGACCAGGCTGTCGGGTGCGGTGCTGCGGTCCAGGGAGATGCCGTCCGGCCGGGGCGCGTCGGCCGCGCTCGTCCGGTAGGAGGCGACGGCCGGCAGCACGTACCGGGCTCCCGCCGCCGACCAGCCGCCGGGCACCCGCCCGACCGGCGTGCCGTCCACGGTGGCCCGCTGGATTCGGCCCAGGTCGTACACGTACAGCGCGCTGTCGTCCGCCGGGCCCGCGGTGACCAGCAGTTTGTCCTGGTACCAGACCATGCCGGACACGGCGGAGCCCAGCCCGCGGTAGTCCCGGCCGCCGTCCACGGGGACGGTCAGCAGGGCCCAGGTGTAGCGGAGGTCGTCGGGGTCGCCGGCGTCCACGAAGGCGACGCGGGCGAGACCGTCCTCGGCCGGCGTGCCGTTGCTGCGGCTCCACCCGGAGAGGATCACCCGGTGCTCGCCCCAGCGGCCGTCGTCGTCCGCGTCCCCGGAGGTGGTGACGGCGCCGGACCGCCAGCCGTCGGTGTCGGCACCCGGCCAGCAGTACGCGTGGGTCGCGGTGGGTTCGACCGGCAGGGCCCGCCGGTCGTCGTCCGTACAGTCCTGCGCGTCGCCCAGGGATCCGTCGGGGTCGGCGAGCACGGAACCGACACCGACCGGCCGGC
>NZ_NCTE01001124.1:15860-18087 GCF_002114215.1 Streptomyces sp. 13-12-16
GGTCCAGCGCCTCGCGCGGCACGTGGTGCTCGGTCAGCCGCAGCGGCGCGGTCTCGGCGGACGCGGTGAGCGGCTTCAGCGCCCCGGGGTCGTCGGCGTCGGTGGCCTGGGAGGCGCTGATCATGGTGGCGGCCGCGGTCAGCGCGAGGGCGGTCCCGGCCAGCGCCGCCCGCAGCGCCCTGCCCTGCCTGCGCCGGCGGTGTCTGCCGCGATGCTTCATGACGTCCTCCCGAGACGAGCCAACTGCGTCCGGTGGTCCGAGGGTTGACCGTGGAGCAGTTGGGGTGGCCCGTACCCGGATGCTACGGCAGCCGAACGGCCCGGGAGCCGAAGACCCTGCAAATATGCGAAACAGCGACCTTCCGAGAGTGCCCCCGGGCACACCTGTACGACCCCGCGCGGTCCTGACGGGCGGGAGTCGGGCCTACCGCGCCGGCCGCCGCCGACGGCCCAGCGCCGGGGCCGTCGAGTGGGGGAACAGGTCGCGGGGGTCGTCCGGGAGGACGGTCCTCACCTCGGCGGCCTCCGTGAACCGGTAGGGGCGGTGGTCCAGCAGGGGGCCCAGGTAGCGGCGTACGCGGGACATCTCCGCGCGGACCGTCACCGTACGGTCCGGGTCGCCGAAGACGTCCCGGGCGAGCTCCGCGGCGCTGCGCCCCGCGCGGTGCACGGCCAGCAGGTACAGCAACTCGGCGTGCCGGGGGCTCAGTTCCCGGGTCCAGGAGCCCGCCCCGCCGGACACCTCCACCGACCAGCGGCGCGGCCCCCTCAGGTCCAGCACGATCCGGGACGAGGAACGCGCCACCGGTTCGTCCGCCGCCCGCACCAGCCAGCCCCCGGCCAGCGGCTCCAGCGAGCAGCGGCCCAGCGCGGACAGCCACCGCATGCCCGCCGACACCGACTTGGGCAGCGCCAGCCGCTCCGTGTACGGCATCCCCGTCACCGCCGCCGTCCACCCCTGCCGGTCCACGACCAGCGCCCGCCCGTCGATCCGGGCCAGCACCGGGGCCGCCACCGCGCGCAGCCGCTCCAGCGACCGCAGGTGCGTCTCCCGCAGCCGCGCCTCGGCGAGCTTGGCCACCGAGTCGACCCACGCCAGCGTGGCCGGGTGCATCGTCTCCAGCGGCCCGCTCACGTCCACCACGCCGATCAGCCGCCCGTCGCGGGGATCGGTGATCGGCGCCCCGGCGCACGTCCAGGTGGCGTGCGACCGTACGAAGTGCTCGGCGGCGAACACCTGCACGGGACGCCGCGTCACCGCCGGCGTCCCCACCCCGTTGGTGCCGACGACCTCCTCGCGCCAGTCCGCGCCGATCTCGAAACCCAGCCCGTCGGCCTTGCGCAGCACCGGCGCGCTGCCCTCCCGCCACAGCACCCGGCCCTCCTCGTCGGCCACCACCATGATGTGGTGGGCGACGTCCGCGACCGACAGCAGCCCCTCCCGCAGCACCGGCAGCACCTGCCGCAGCGGCGACGCCTCCCGCCGCCGCTGCACCTCCTCCCAGGACAGCAGGCCGCTGCGGAAGCCGTGGTCCGGATCCACACCACTGCGCAGCATCCGCTCCCAGGACTGCCCGATCACCGGGCGGGGGGCCACGGGCGTACGCTGCCCGGAGAGCGTGGCGGAGCGGACCTCGTCGAGCACCCGCGCCGCACGTGCCGTGTCGACGGCGGCCAGCTGCGTCATGTCCATCGGCGAGAGCGCCACCGGTCCTCCCGGAGATAAGGCTGTCGTGACTCATACTGCCGTCTGCCCCCGGCGCGAACGCCCGGTACCGGTACGGCCACGGCGGCAACAAGTTGCAACCCCTTGCAACCCTGGTGGAGAGCCCCAGGGTGTTTGAAACTTGGGCGACGCCGTCCCGAGCGGCGTCCACGGCTCGTAAGGGGCCTGTGCGGCGGGGGTGGTGCCGTGTCGGCGCAGCACCACCCCCGCGTCATGCCTGCGGCAGCTCGACGGGGTGCGCGGCACGGGGTGCGACTTAACGCGTCGGCGGCCGCCGGCAGTGGGTGGCCGGTCGCGCGGTTCCCCGCGCCCCCAGGTCGGGCCGGGGCCCTCAGGACACCGGGCGGGCCCGCTCCACCACCGACGCCAGGTCCAGCGTGTGCGGCAGCGTCCCGAACGCCGCGCCCCCGTCCCCGCCCAGCCGCGCCGCGCAGAACGCGTCGGCCACCTGCGGCGGCGCGTACCGCACCAGCAGCGACCCCTGGAGCACCAGCGCGAGGC
>NZ_NCTE01000115.1 GCF_002114215.1 Streptomyces sp. 13-12-16
GCCCAGGGCGCGAACCCCGGCTGGTCCCAGCAGGCGCCGCAGCAGCAGCCGCCCGCCCAGCAGCCCGGCTGGCAGCAGCCGCAGCAGCCGGCACCGCAGCAGCCCGCGCCGCAGATCCCGCAGCAGCAGGGCGGTCCGGGCGAGCAGTACGCGCAGAAGGTGCCCGGCAGCGGCGCGGGCGCGCCGCCGGTCTACGGCGACCGCAGCCCCACCACGTTCCACCAGTTCTCCCTCGGCCGCGTGATGCGCATCGGCCGCGCCCTGGAGAACGACCTGGTCGTCTCCGACCTCCAGGTCTCCCGCAACCACGCCGAGTTCCACTCGACGCCCGACGGCCGCATGGAGATCCGCGACCTCGGCTCGCACAACGGCACGTACGTCAACGGTCAGCCGATCGCCAAGGGCGGCGCCCAACTGCTCGGCCCCACCGACATCGTGGGCGTCGGCCACTCGACGTTCCGGATCGTCGGCGACCGGCTCGAGGAGTTCGTCGACACCGGTGAGGTGTCCTTCTCCGCCCGCCACCTGACGGTCACCGTCGACGGCGGCAAGCAGATCCTCAAGGACGTCTCCTTCGGCGTCCCCGAGAAGTCGCTGATCGCGGTCATCGGCCCGTCCGGCTCCGGCAAGTCGACCCTGCTCAAGGCGCTCACCGGCTACCGCCCGGCCAACCAGGGCGAGGTCCTCTACGACAACCGGAACCTCTACAAGCAGTTCGCCGAGCTGCGCCAGCGCATCGGTCTGGTCCCGCAGGACGACATCCTGCACAAGGAGCTGACCGTCAAGAAGGCCCTCAAGTACGCGGCCAAGCTCCGCTTCCCCGCCGACACCACGGCCGCCGAGCGCGAGTCCCGCATCGACGAGGTGCTGCGCGAGCTCAAGCTGGACATCCACAAGGACAAGAAGGTCACGTCCCTGTCCGGCGGCCAGCGCAAGCGCGTCTCCGTCGCCCTGGAGCTGCTCACCAAGCCGTCCCTGATCTTCCTGGACGAGCCCACCTCCGGCCTCGACCCGGGCATGGACCGCGACGTCATGCAGCTCCTGCGCGGCCTCGCCGACGACGGCCGCACCGTCCTCGTCGTCACGCACTCGGTGGCCGAGCTGGCGATCTGCGACAAGCTCCTGGTGATGGCGCCCGGCGGCTCCGTCGCCTACTTCGGCCCGCCCGAGGAGGCGCTGAACTTCTTCGGCTACGACACCTGGGCCGACGTCTTCTCCGCCTTCGAGAACTACCGCGACTACGACTGGGCGGGCCGCTGGAAGGGCTCGCAGCACTACCAGATGTACGCCGCGGACATCGACGCGGTCGCGCCGCAGTCCGTACAGGTACCGCCGATGCAGGCGATGCGGCCACCGAAGCCACAGGGCTGGATGTCACAGTTCGTGACCCTGGTGCGCCGCTACGTCTCGGTGATCGTCTCCGACAAGGGCTTCCTCGCCCTGATGGTGATCCTGCCGGCCGTCCTCGGCGCGGTCAGCCTGCTCATCGACGCGGACAAGGGCCTGCTGCCCAACCCGCCCAACCCGCAGACCGGCCGGATCATCCCGAACGGCACGGCGACCACGGTCCTGCTGATACTCGCGGTGGGTGCCTGTTTCGCGGGCGCGGCGAACTCCGTGCGCGAGCTGATCAAGGAGCGGGTCATCTACGAGCGGGAGCGCGCCACCGGCCTGTCCCGCTCGGCGTACCTGATGTCCAAGGTGTTCGTGCTCGGCATGATCACCGTGCTGCAGGGCCTGCTGGTCGGCGTGATCGGCTTCTCCAGCCGGGAGATCCCGGAGGAGGGCCTGGTCTTCGGCGGCTTCACGCTGCTGGAGCTCTCCGTGCCGATCATGGCGCTCGGCTTCACCTCGATGATGTTCGGCCTGATCATCTCCGCGCTGGTGAAGACCGCCGAGAAGACCATGCCGCTGCTGGTGATGTTCGCGATCATCCAGGTCGTCTTCACCGGCTGCCTGTTCACCCTGCACGGCTCGATCGGCGTCAACCAGTTCTCGTTCCTGATGCCGTCGCGCTGGGCGGTCGCCGCCTCGGGCGCCACGCTGGACTTCAACAGGATCAGCCCGCCGGAGACGGCCGGCGACACCGACCCGCTGTGGGAGCACACGGTCGGCGCCTGGGCGATGGACATGGGCGCGCTGCTCGCCCTCGGCGTGATCTGCGGCTTCTTCGTGGCCCGCTTCCTGCGCCGCCACGAGCCCGAGGTCATGCGCAAGTAGTCCGCGCCGTACGGCCCCGAAGGGCGGCACCCCGTCAGGAGGGTGCCGCCCTTCGGCGTCTTCGGGTTCGCGAGAAGAGGTCCGCGCCGACC
This sequence comes from Streptomyces sp. 13-12-16, assembly GCF_002114215.1. GTDB lineage: Bacteria > Actinomycetota > Actinomycetes > Streptomycetales > Streptomycetaceae > Streptomyces. The sequence continues at coordinate 2,313 of NZ_NCTE01000115.1, forward strand.
TCAGTACGCGCTGTCGACGTTGTCCATGGTGCCGTACTTGTCGGCCGCGTAGTTGCAGGCGGCGGTGATGTTGGCGACCGGGTCGTAGATGTCCTTCGGGGTGCCCGGGACGTGGTAGGCGTCGAACGTCGGCGGGATCACCTGCAGCAGGCCCTTGGACGGGATGCCGTTCTGGGCGTTGATGTCCCAGAGGTTGATCGCCTTCGGGTTGCCGGAGGACTCCCGCATGACGTTGCGGTGGATGCCCTCGTAGGAGCCCGGGATGCCGTGCTTCTTCATGATGGCCAGGGACTCGCGGATCCAGCCGTCCAGGTTGTCGCCGTAGGTCTTCTCCGGGGCGGCCTGCTTCACCTCTGCGCGCTCGGCGGCGCGGCTCGCGGCCTCCTCGGCCTGGCGGGCCTTCTCCGCCTTGGCCTCCGCGGCGGCAGCGGCGGCCTTCTTCTCGGCGGTGGCCCGGGCCGCGGCCTCCTTCTTCGCCGCGATCTGCTCGACCTTGACGCTGGAACCGGCGGCCCGGTCGGTGACGCTCGCCTTGACGCCCTGGATCGGCTCGGTGCTGTACGCGACCTTCGCCGTGGGGGCGGCGGCCTCGGCCGTGGTGGCCGTGGACGCGTTGCTCGGGACGGCCGAGAAACCGATGGCGGCGGCGCCGAGGGCGGCGACACCGGCGACGGCGATCTTGTGGTGACGGGTCAGGGCACGACTATGACCACGGGTGAGGATGTTCTTGGACATGCGGGATGGACCTCTTCGAATAGCGCGGAGGTCGCTCGACGTCCGGTGGGGACAGGGTGCTTCCGGCACAAACGCCGCGGGGAGATACCCACGGCGCTGAGCGACGCAGCCATTCTTAGCGGCCGCAAAATCGCTGGGCAAAGGTGTGACGTACGAAGCCGGGTAGTGGATCAGGGGCGGGCAAACCGGGGCAGAGGGGGCAGTATGTCCCGCTCATGCGGGCGCTATGTCTCTCCTAATCCTCTTCGTACGTGATGTGCGCCCTATGCCCGGCCTCACACCGGCCACCCCCCGCCCTCACCGGTGGTTGCTGGAGCAATGCTCTGTGTGAGGAGGTCCGGTCACTCCGGCAGAACCAGGTGCACATCACCGAACTCGTGCCACAGGTAGCGCCCGCGCAGCGCCTCCTCGTACCCCCGGTCGATCGCCGCCCGCCCCGCGACCGCCTCCAGCATCAGCAGGTGCGAGGCCTCCGGCTCGTGCAGCCCGGTCAGCAGCCCGTCCACCGCGCACACCCCGCGCTCGGGCGTCACCACCAGGTCGGTCCACCCCGCGCGGGCCCGCACCACGCCGTCCGCACCGGCCGCCGACTCCACCGCCCGTACGGCCGTCGTCCCCACCGCGATCACCCGGCCGCCCCCCGCCCGCACCGCCCCGATCAGCCGCGCCGACGCCTCCGGCACCACGAACCGCTCCGGATACGGCGGCTCGGGCG
>NZ_NCTE01001125.1 GCF_002114215.1 Streptomyces sp. 13-12-16
CCGGGGCGGGGCCGGGTGCGTGGAGCCCGGTGGTCGTCACGGCGGCCGGGCGGAGGGGGCGGGCGCGGTGCGGCGCGCGGCGGGTTCCCCGGTGCTCCCTCAAGCCGCTCAGAAGTTGCCGGTGCCGAGCAGTTCGCCGTCGGCGTCGTAGACGGTGACGAGACCGTTGTCGCTCTGCTTCCAGTCGGCGAACGCGGAAGTGAGGAGCTTGGCGGGGGCCGTGCCCTCGCCCATGAGCCCGCCGGTGAAGTCGGTGTAGATGTCGGCGGCGTCGAGGATGTCGTTCTGCTCGTCCGCGCCCTGGACCTTGGTGACGTGCGCGACGGCGTCCTTCTCCTGCGGCGTCCCGTTCTTCTGCACGAACGCCTTGAACCGCTCGGCCTGGGACGCCTTCTCGGTGCCCTTGTCCTCGGCCGGCTTCGCGTCCGACGCGCCGTCCGGCTTCGCGCCGCCGGACCGCCGCTCCGCGGACGCCGAGGCGCCCTTGTCGCCGGAGCCGCCGTCCGAGTCACCGGAGTTCGCCGAGGCGGCGCCGATGATGACGATCCCCACGACGGCGCCCAGCGCGATCTTGCTCTTCATGCCCATGACTGTGTCCCTCCCGGCGCGGCCACCGCCGCCTGCCGACGGTCGCTCGTTCGCGGGGCCAATAAGAGCAGATGTTGTGAACAGAGCCAACAAAGTTCACGGTAATGTATGCGTATACGCACGTGAAGCGTCAATCTTGCGCGCGCCGGTATGCTCGTCGCCACGCACGGAACAGAGGGAACAGGGCGGGGTGCCGGGCATGCAGGACGACGCGACAGAAGTGACCGCCGCCGGAATCGCACGGCTGGCCGGTGTCGGCCGCGCCGCCGTCAGCAACTGGCGCCGGCGGCACACCGACTTCCCCCGGCCCGTCGGCGGCACCGAGACCAGTCCCTCGTTCGCACTGGCCGAGGTCGAGGGCTGGCTGCGCAGGCGCAGCAAGATCGCCGAGGTCCCGCTGCGGGAACGCGTCTGGCAGCAGCTCGCCGGCCACCCCGCCGGACCGGTCACCGCCCTCACCCACGCCGGCTGCGTCCTGCTGCTGATCCACGACCGCTCCCCGGTCTGGCTCGAGGTGAGCTCCGGCTCCGACGAGCGGCTCGCCGCGCTGCTGCCCGGAGCACTGGAGCAGGTGCTCACACCACGGCTCGGCGACGTGAACGGCTCACGTGTGAACACCGCGGGCACTGTTCACAACCCCGCCGCCTCGGCCACCCGGAAGACCCTCGAACCCCCCACCACCCCCCACCTGCTCCCCTCCGCCCCCTTCCTCCGCGCCGTCG
>NZ_NCTE01001126.1:0-1819 GCF_002114215.1 Streptomyces sp. 13-12-16
CGAGGTTCCGCGACGACCCCGCCGCCTTCACCTGGTTTCCGGTGGCGCCGTCGTCGGCGGCCTCGGGGGTGGTGCCGCCGTCCGCCGCGGCCGGCTCCGCCGAGGTGCGGGGGTCGTCGTCGCCGTGCCCGTGGTTCTCGACGGTCGACTTCTCGGCACCGGCCTCGATCTGCTCCTCGGACGGGGCGGAGGCGGTCGGCGCCGGGGCGGCGGCCTCCTTCGGGGTGTCGCCCGAGCCGGCGGCCTCACCGCCGCCCTCGGCCCCGTCCGCCTGCGAGTCACCCGTCCGGGACCCGCCGCCGAACGTGACGTCCGAGCAGGAGTAGAACGCCTCCGGGCTGTCCGACCGCTGCCAGACCGCGTACAGCAGCTGCTTGCCGGAGCGCTCGGGGAGGGTGCCGGCGAACGTGTAGAAGCCGCCCGAGGCGGCCGGGTCGGTGGAGGTCGCCACCGGGTTCGCCAGGTCCAGGTCGTCCCAGGCCAGCGGCTGCGACGGGTCGTAGCCGGGCTTGGTGATGTACACCTTGAAGGTCCCCTTGTGCGGGGCGGTCACGCGGTACTTGAAGGTGTGCGAACCGCTGCTCACGCTCGTCTCCGGCCAGTCGGCGCGGGCCAGGTCGAGCCCCTTGAACGCCTCGTTGCCGGCACTGCACAGCTTGCCGTCGGGGATGAGCTCCTGGTGGCGTCCGCCGGCGTCGCCGATGCGGATGCCGTTCCAGTCGTACAGCGCCTGGGTGCCGCCGGCCGCGACCGCCGCCTTGCACGCCGCCGACTTCGGGCTCTCCGGGCCCTCGGCGTAGCACTGCGAGACCCGGCTGACCGGGTCGCCCATCGAGCCGTGCGCGGACGCGGGCGCGGCGGACAGCCCGGTCAGGGCGAGCGGGACGAGACCGACGGCGGTGGCGACGGCGGCCTTGCGGCGTGCGGGCATGGGGCAGCAACTCCTCGACAGCGATCACTGGATCGGGTGGGGGGTGAATCCCGTGGGGGGTGACTCAGAAACTAGCCGCCCGAACCAGCGAAATCGCCTGTCGAAGGCCGCGGAGGGAGATCCTTATGGCCGCGTTAAGGGAGTGCTCAGGCTGGGATCAGGTAGGTGCCCGGATCGGGCGGGTGTCCGGACGGTCAGCCGTCGGGCCACCAGGTGCGGGCGATGTCCTTGCGGACCTCGGGTCGTCCCGCGGGACGCTCGTCGGCCTCCTCGCGGATCCGGCGGACGTCCGTCTTCCTCGGGGGCTTCTGCACGGTGACACGGCGCATGGCTGCCTCCTTCAGGGTCCACCGGGTTCCGTGTTCTCACGGAGGTAGACCTTTCGGGGGAGAGTTCCTCATCGCTCCCGTTCTGTCTGTGGCCGCTGTCACGAATCGATTGTCAGTGGTGGGTGTCACTGTGGGGCCATGACGGTCCACGGCGGTGACGGGGCGGGTACGGACGATGTCGACTGGGACGCGGAGGCCGCCGCGTTCGACGAGGAGCCGGACCACGGGCTGCGCGACCCCCGGGTGCGCGCGGCCTGGGCGGCGCGGCTGCGGACCTGGCTGCCGGGGCGGCCCGGTGACGTCCTCGACCTCGGCTGCGGTACCGGCAGCCTGTCCCTCCTCGCGGCCGAGCGGGGACACCGGGTGACCGGCGTCGACCGGTCCCCGGCGATGGTGGCGCTCGCCCGGCGGAAGCTCGCCGGGCGTGACGCCGTGTTCCTCGTCGGCGACGCGACGGCACCACCGGTCGGCGAGGCGCGTTACGACGCCGTCCTGGTCCGGCACGTGCTGTGGACGCTGCCCGAACCGGACCGGGCGCTGCGGCACTGGCGGGGCCCGC
>NZ_NCTE01001126.1:2083-6197 GCF_002114215.1 Streptomyces sp. 13-12-16
GGGGCCGGGACGTGGACGACGAGCGGTACGCGGTGGTCGCGGTCCCGGACCGACCCGGCGCCCTCAGACGAGCAGCGCGCCGAACCCGCCCTCGCGGGCCCGGTCGTCCAGCTCGTCGAGCGCGGCCACCGCGGCGGCCGCCGCCTCGGGATCCGTGGTGAGCAGACCGCTCGCCGCGAACTCGTCCTCGTCCAGCCGCCGTACGTCCGTGCCGTCCGCGGAGACCCACAGGTCCAGGTCGAGATCCTCGACGACCAGCCGGCCGCCGGAGAGCTCGGCCGGCCGGGTGATGTCGCAGTAGTGGCCCTTGAGGGTCCCGTCGGCGGCGCGGACCTCCTTCACCGAGTACCACCGGTCGCGCCAGTAGTGCTCCGTGAAGACGTCACCGGGTTCGAAGCGGACGAAGCCGAAGTCGCGCACGCCGTCCCCCGCCCAGGGGGCGCGCACGGTGGCGCGGGTGCCGTCGTCGGCGAGCAGTTCGGCCGGGTAGCGGATCTTCATCCGTCCCGCCTTGACCAGGACCACCTCCACCAGCGTCGGCCCGTCAGCCGAGTGCGCGGACATACCGCACCTCCGTCCCGCAGATCTCGTACCCGAACCACTTGTTGATCGCGATCATCGGCCCGTTCCCGGTGTCGTTGCCCGTGAACGCCTCCGTGTACCCGGCCGCGCGGGCACGATGCAGGGAGTCGTTCTTGGCGAGCTTGGCCAGGCCCCGGCCGCGGTGGGCGCGGGCGGTGCCGGTCATGACCGTGCCGTACCGGGTGCCGCCGTCCGTGCGGGCCGCGGAGAACGCGGCGGGACGGCCGTCGACCAGCGCCACCGTGGTCAGCCCGGGGCTGAACATCGGATGCCGCCAGGTCTCCTCCAGCCAGGCCTCGTAGTCCGTGAACTCGGTGTCCACGTCGCTCGGCTCGTCCGCCGTCGTCTCCGCGTCCAGCTCGAACAGCGGGCGCGGATCGGCGGCGAAGTCCGAGGCCGGCCGCAGTTCCACACCCGGCGGCGGGTCCTGGAGCGGGGGCAGGGTGCCGTTCGCCAGGTCCAGACGGAGGAAGTGGGCGGCGCGGCTCGCCCGGTAGCCGTGCGCCTCGGCGAAGGCCCGGTTGCCGGGCTCGTCCAGCACCCAGGAGAACAGCCGGGTCGCCCCGTGCGCGGCCAGGTGCTCCTCGGCGGCGCGCACCAGCAGCGTCCCGGCGCCCCGGCGGGTGTGCCCGGGGTGCACGTACACGTTGATGTTGCCCTGGCCGGGCTCGGAGCTCTCGTGGGTCAGGTGCACCTGCGCCGTGCCGATCACCTCGCCGTCGGCCACGGCGACGAGCGGGCGGTAGTGGGCGTCGGGGTGGAGACGGGTGAGGTCGTGGGCCAGGGACTCCGGGGTGATCAGGATGAACGGCAACGCGGCGTGCCGGACGCGGGCGAAGCCCTCCAGGTCGGCGCGGGCGTCGGGGCGGAGATCGCGGACGGACACTGTCATGGAGGCGCACGCTACGGGGGCCGCGTCCGGGGTGCCTCCTATTTTCCGTCGGGGTGCGCGACAATCGGGCCGTGACCTTGAGGATCCGGATCGACGACGGCACGCCCCCGTACGAGCAGGTACGGGCGCAGATCTCCGAGCAGGCACGGTCGGGGGCGCTGCCCGTGGGGTACAGGCTGCCGACGGTGCGGGGGCTGGCCGAGACGCTCGGGCTCGCCGCGAACACGGTGGCCAAGGCGTACCGGGCGCTGGAGGCGGACGGGGTGATCGAGACCCGGGGGCGGAACGGGACGCTGATCGCCGCCGCGGGGGAGGCGGCGGAGCGGGAGGTGGCGTCCGCGGCGCAGGACTTCGCCTCGCGGGCGCGGCGGCTCGGCTGTTCGGAGGAGGAGGCGCTGGCTGCCGTGCGGGACGCACTGCGTGCGGCTTACGGGGCGTGAGCGCCGTCGCGGCGGGGGTTCCATTGAGGCTGCGGGTGCGTCGTGGCCGGCCGCGCACGCGTGGCGGAGCCGCAGGTCGGCACAGTCCCGCGCCCCTGGGTGGTGTGGGTGAGCGTTGGTCGTGTCGCTCGCCACGCGCCCCTGGGGGTGCCGGTGAGCGTTGACTACAGGTACAGGCCGGCTTCCGTGCCCCCGCGAGGTTCGGGGAGGGATGTCGGGGAGGTGCCGCGGCGCAGGGCGTACAGCTCGGCCAGGGTCGCGCCCTCGCGGCCCACGCCCTCCTCGACGCCCAGCCAGGTCACCGCCTCCGCGCGGGTCAGCCGGCCCACCTCGATGCGGGCCAGGCAGCGGCCGGGGCGGACCACGGCCGGGTGGAGGCGCTCCAGGTCCTCGTTGGTGGTGACGCCCACCAGGACGTTGCGGCCCTGGCCGAGCAGACCGTCCGTCAGGTTCAGCAGCCGGGACAGCGCCTGCCCGGCGGTGTGCTTGGCCTCGCCCCGGATCAGCTCGTCGCAGTCCTCCAGGAGCAGCAGCCGCCAGCGGCCCTTGCCGGCCGCGTCCTCCTCGCCGATCGCGATGTCCATCAGATAGCCGACGTCCGAGAAGAGCCGCTCCGGGTCCAGCACACAGTCCACCTGGCACCAGTCCCGCCAGGACCGGGCCAGCGTGCGCAGCGCGGAGGTCTTGCCGGTGCCCGGCGGACCGTGCAGCAGGAGCAGCCGGCCCGAGATGTCCTCGGGGGTGGTCTTCATCAGACGGTCCATCGCGTCCGCCACCGGCGCCGTGTAGTTGGGCCGGATCTCCTCCCAGGTGCCCGCCGAGATCTGCCGGGTGGTGCGGTGCGGGCCGCGACGCGGGGAGACGTACCAGAAGCCCATGGTGACGTTCTCCGGCTGCGGTTCGGGTTCGTCCGCCGCGCCGTCGGTGGCCTCGTCCAGGATCCTCGCGGCGAGTTCGGCGCTGGTCGCGGTGACCGTGACGTCGGCGCCCCGGTTCCAGCGGGAGACCAGCAGCGTCCAGCCCGCGCCCTCGGCCAGGGTGGCGCTGCGGTCGTCGTCCCTGGCGATCCGCAGCACCCGCGCGTTCGCGGGCAGCAGCGTCGCGCCGGAGCGTACGCGGTCGATGTTGACGGCGTGCGAGTACGGCTGCTCGCCCGTCGCGAAGCGGCCGAGGAACAGCGCGTCGACGACGTCGGACGGGGAGTCGCTGTCGTCGACGTTGAGCCGGATCGGCAGTGCGTCGTGCGGTTGCGCGGACATGCCGCCATGATCGGTCACCCGGACGCCGTGCGCACCCGCTTTCCGGGTGCGCACGGACGGTCGCCCACGCTTCAGCCGGGCGGCCGGCGGATCAGCCCCCGTGCCTGCCGGACCCGGCGCACCACCGCGTACCCCTTGGTCAGCGCGCGGTCCCGGGCGAAGGCGCGCGCGACGGACCGCCCCTCCACCAGCCGTTCGAACTCGGCGGCGGACGTGGACCTGCGCACCGTCACCCGCCGCAGGGCGTACGGGCCCTGGGCGCGGCGGGCGAGACCGTTGCCGACGGCGAGCGCCTGGGCGTACCCCGTCTCCCGCACCGCCCGGCGCACCCGGCGGCTGGAGTAGCCGTAGGGATACGCGAACGAGGCGGGTACGGAGCCGAGCTGGTCCGAGACGATCTCCTTGCACAGGATCAGCTCGGAGCGCAGCCGGTCCTCGTCGAGCCGGTCGAGCTGCGGATGGCTGTGGCTGTGCCCGCCGATCTCGACTCCCGCGGCGGCCAGTTCGCGCACCTGGTCCCAGTCGAGCATGGTGTCCAGGCCGCCGCCGGTGTCGTACGGGCCCCTCAGCCAGCCGGTGGAGACGAACAGGGTGGCCGGGAAGCCGTGCTCGGCGAGCACGGGCAGCGCGTGCCGGTGCACGCCCTCGTAACCGTCGTCGAAGGTGACGAGGACCGGCCGCGCGGGCAGCGGGCGGCCCGAGCGCCAGTGCGCGGCCAGTTCGGCCGTGGTGACGGGGGTGAGGCCCCGGTCCGCGAGCACCGCCATCTGCTCGGCGAACGCCTCCGGGGTCACGGACAGGGCGCGGGTCGCCTCGCCCGGATCGGTCGCGACCGCGTGGTACATGAGGATCGGCACGCGTACGTCAGTCACGGCCGCCGCCCTCCCCGAGCCCCACCACGGAGAAGGTGGCCCCGCCCCGCCCGGCCCGTACGCTCCCCA
>NZ_NCTE01001127.1 GCF_002114215.1 Streptomyces sp. 13-12-16
GGTGTCATGCGCACGCACGCTAGCGCGCCCGGCCGCCCCGGGGAACGAACCGGACCGGCCCCGCGCGGAACACCCCTTCCACCGGGCATACCGACCGGTTAGTCTGGCGCCGGTAGCCGCTGGGAGCCGCGACGAAGGAGACCGATGGTGCAAGCCGTGCAGGGTGCGAAGGTGGTCGTCACGGGAGCCGGGGGCGGCATCGGGGCGGCCCTCGCCCGCCGCTTCGCCGCTCAGGGGGCACGGGTCGTCGTCAACGACCTGGACGCCGACCGCGCGAAGGCCGTCGCCGAGGAGATCGGCGGCCTGGCCGTCGTGGGCGACGCCTCCTCGATCGTCGCCGAGGCCCGCGACGCGCTCGGCGGGACGGTCGACGTGTACTGCGCCAACGCGGGCGTCGGCCGCGACGGCGGGGAGCCCGGCGAACCGCTCGACGAGCAGGGCTGGGCGCTCTCCTGGGACGTCAACGTCATGGCGCACGTCCGCGCGGCGCACGCACTGCTCCCGGACTGGCTGGAGCGCGGCAGCGGCCGCTTCGTCTCCACCGTCTCCGCCGCCGGACTGCTCACCATGATCGGCACCGCCCCCTACAGCGTCACCAAGCACGGCGCCTACGCCTTCGCCGAGTGGCTGTCGCTGACGTACCGCCACCGAGGGGTGAAGGTCCACGCGATCTGCCCGCAGGGCGTGCGCACCGACATGCTCGACGCCAGCGGCAGCGCGGGCGACCTCGTCCTCAAACCGACCGCGATCGAACCGGAGGACGTGGCCGACGCCCTCTTCCGGGCCGTCGAGGAGGACCGCTTCCTGGTCCTGCCGCACCCCGAGGTCGCCGAGTACTACCGGGCCCGCGCCGCCGAGCCGGACCGCTGGCTGGCCGGCATGAACCGCCTCCAGCAGCAGTGGGAGGCGAACCGGTGACCGCCTCCCGCTACGCCGCCAAGCCCTGGCTGGCCCTGCTCACCGACGCCCAGCGCGCCCCCGTCGACCCCGCCGCCTCCCTGGTGCACGCCCTGCGCCGCGCGGCCGCCGAGAACCCCGACCGCGCCTTCCTCGCCTACTTCGACGGCCGCCTCACCTACCGCGAGGCCGACGAGCTCAGCGACTCCGTCGCCGGCCGGCTCGCCGCACGCGGCCTGGAGCGCGGCGAGCGGGTGGCGGTCCTGCTGCAGAACTCCCCGCTCTTCGTCCTCGCCCTGCTGGGCGCCTGGAAGGCGGGCGCGGTCGTCGTGCCCGTCAACCCGATGTACAAGTCGGGCGAGGTGACGCACGTCCTGCGGGACGCCGGCGTGGCCGCGCTGATCTGCTCCGACCGGGCCTGGGAGTCGTACCTGCGCGACACGGCCGCCGACTCGCCCGTGCGGATCGTGCTCACCGGCTGCGAACTGGACTTCCAGAGCCGCGGCGACACGCGCGTGCTCACCTTCGAACGGCTCCCGCAGCCCCCGGACGCCGACGACCTCACCACCATCGCCCGCCAGGGACACCCGGCCCCGGAGGACCGCGACCCCGCCCCCGGCGACACCGCGCTGATCAGCTACACCTCGGGCACCAGCGGCACCCCCAAGGGCGCCACCAACACGCACCGCAACATCATGTACAACGCCGAGCGGCAGCGCACGGGGCTCGGCCTGCCCGAGGCGCCCGTCTACTTCGCCCTCGCGCCCCTGTTCCACATCACCGGGATGGTCTGCCAGCTCGGCGCCTGCCTCGACAGCGCGGGCACCCTCGTCCTGGCGTACCGCTTCGAGCCGGGCGTCGTCCTGGACGCCTTCGCCGAGCACCGGCCGCACTACACCGTCGGCCCGTCCACCGCCTTCATGGCGCTGGCCGCCCACCCCGGCGCCGGCCGCGACCACTTCTCCTCCTTCCGGGTGATCTCCTCCGGCGGCGCCCCGCTGCCGCCCGCCCTGGTGGAGAAGTTCCGGGCCGGCTTCGGACCGTACATCCGCAACGGCTACGGGCTGACCGAGTGCACCGCACCCTGCGCCTCCGTCCCGCCGCACCTGGAGGCGCCCGTCGACGAGGCCTCCGGCACGCTGGCCGTCGGCGTGCCGGGCCCCGACACCGTCGTACGGATCGTCGACGACCGGGGCGAGGAGGTGCCCTTCGGCGAGCAGGGCGAGATCGTCGTGCGCGGACCGCAGGTCGTGCCCGGCTACTGGCAGCGGCCCGACGCCACCGCCGAGACCTTCCCCGACGGCGAGCTGCGCACCGGCGACATCGGCTTCATGGACCCCGAGGGCTGGCTGTACGTCGTCGACCGCAAGAAGGACATGATCAACGCGTCCGGCTTCAAGGTGTGGCCGCGCGAGGTCGAGGACGTGCTCTACACGCACCCGGCGGTGCGCGAGGCCGCCGTCGTCGGGGTGCCCGACGGATACCGCGGGGAGACCGTCAAGGCCTTCATCAGCCTGCGCCCCGGCGCCGAGGCGGACCCGGCCGCGCTCGCCGCGTACTGCAAGGAGAAACTGGCCGCCTACAAGTATCCGCGTCAGGTGGAGATCCTGCCGGACCTGCCGAAGACGGCCAGTGGGAAGATCCTCAGGCGGGAACTGCGTTCCCTGACCCACGACAACTGACAGCGACACGGAAAGGCGGGTGGCGGCAGTGCCCAGGACGACGGACGGTGACGGGGCTCCTGTGCCGCAGCGGCTCCTGGCCGCCGCCACCCGGCTCTTCGCCGAGCGGGGCTACGACCGCACCTCGGTGCAGGAGATCGTCGAGGCGGCCGGCGTCACCAAGGGGGCGCTCTACCACTACTTCGGCTCCAAGGACGACCTGCTGCACGAGGTGTACGCGCGCGTGCTGCGCCTCCAGCAGGAACGCCTGGACCACTTCGCGGACGCCGACGAGCCGATCGAGAAGCGGCTGCGCGGCGCGGCGGCGGACGTCGTCGTCACCACGATCGAGAACCTCGACGACGCGTCGATCTTCTTCCGCTCCATGCACCACCTCGGCCCGGAGAAGAACAAGCAGGTGCGCGCCGAGCGCCGCCGCTACCACGAACGCTTCCGCGCGCTGGTCGAGGAGGGACAGCGCGAGGGCGTCTTCTCCACGGCGACGCCGGCCGACCTGGTGGTCGACTACCACTTCGGCTCCGTGCACCACCTGTCCACCTGGTACCGCCCCGACGGCCCGCTCAGCCCCCAGGAGGTCGCCGACCACCTGGCGGACCTGCTGCTGCGGGCCCTGCGTCCGTGACGCGCCGGTGTCCGTGAGGCCGTCGGCGTC
>NZ_NCTE01001128.1:0-3355 GCF_002114215.1 Streptomyces sp. 13-12-16
CGCGGACCGCATCGTGCGCGCCTCCTCCAGGCGCCCGCCGTCCCCGGCGCGCGGCCGGTGCCACAGCAGGGAGCGCAGCCAGGCGCGGGTGAGCGGGCGCGGCCGGGGACCGGGCGGCAGCGGTGGGGCGTCGCCGCAGAAGACGCGCATGAAGCCGCCGAGGTCCTCGTACCAGTCGTGGTTGCCCGGTATCGCGTATATCGGGGCCCGGTAGTCCCGGTACGGGCGGAAGAACTTGGCGCCGTAGTCGTCGGCGCTGCCCACCGGGTAGATCACATCGCTGGCGAGCACGGCGAAGGCGGTGTCCCGGCCCTCCCGGAGCAGTCCGGGCACCACCGCGTACTGGGGCTCGCCGCCCTCACCCGTGTCGCCGATCACCAGGAACGAGAACCGGTCCGGATCGTCGCGCCGGATCACCTTGTCGGCGGGGGCGCCGGCCGCCTCCCGCTGGGCCACCCAGCGGGCGCGGGTGCCTCCCGTGGGATCGCCGAACCAGGAGGCCAGGACCCCGTTGCGGGCGGCCCACAGCATGCGCGGGTCGAGCCAGGAGATCTTCTCGACCCCGTGCGGCATCAGCCGCCGGTACGTACCGCGTTCGGCGGCGCCCCAGCCGGCGCCCTCGGCGGTATCACGTGAGGATTCGGACACCGGTGCACCGTAACAACGGTGCGGCGGACGGCCGGAGAGCGGGGTGCCGGTGAACCCCCGCCGTACGGGGACGAGTTGGGCGGTGGTCAGAAGGCGCGCGCCAACAGGTCGAGCAGCGCCGCCCAGTGACGCTCGTCCGCCTCCTTGTCGTACGCCGCCGTGTCGGACTGGGTGTAGCCGTGCGGCGCCCCGGTGTACACCTCGCAGCGGTGCCGGACACCGGCTTCCGTCAGCGCCCGCTCCAGCCGCTCGATCTGCTCCTCGGGCAGCGAGTGGTCCTGGTCGGCGTGGCCGAAGTACACCTCGGCGGTGATCCGGCCGGCCACCAGGTGCGGACTGTCCGGCGCGTCCGTCGCCAGCCGGCCGCCGTGGAACCCGGCCGCGGCGGCCACCCGGTCCGGATAGGTGCCGGCGGTGCGCAGGGACAGGGCCGCGCCCATGCAGTAGCCGGTCACCGCGACCGGGCCGTCCGCCACCGCCGGGCAGGCGGCGAGCCACCGGAGGTACGCGTCGGCGTCCCGCATCGCCCGCTCGGGCGTCAGCTCCAGCATGATCGGCCCGAGCTGCTCGAAGAGCTCCGGTCGCGCACCCGGGTCGATGAACTCGGGCAGCTCGACCACCGGGGCCCGCCCGTGCCGGTGGAACAGGTTCGGCACCAGGACGGTGTGACCGGCCTCCGCCAGCCGGTCGGCCATCGCCCGCAGCCGCGGACGCACACCGAAGGCGTCCATGTAGAGCAGCACCCCCGGCCGGGGCCGCCCGTCGGCGGGATGCGTCAGATACGCGTCGGCGGTGCCGTCCCCGGTGGGGATGTCGACGGTGGTTCCCTGTACGGCGGTCATGGCTGCGCTGCCTCCCGGTGGGTGCGGATCACGCCCATCGTGGCACGCCGGCCGGGCACGGCGGACGGCGCGGCGCCCTCACTCGAACCGGGTGACGTCGCCGGCGCCCCTGCGCACGATCTCCGCCTCGCCGCCCGAGAAGTCGATCACCGTGGTCGGCTCGGTGCCGCAGTCGCCGGAGTCGAGCACCGCGTCTACCTGGTGGTCGAGCAGGTCCTTGATCTCCCAGCCCTGGGTCATCGGCTCGTCCTCGCCGGGCAGCAGCAGGGTGCTGGACAGCAGGGGCTCACCGAGCTCCGCCAGCAGGGCCTGGGTGACGACGTGGTCCGGGATGCGCACACCGACCGTCTTCTTCTTGGGGTGCATCAGCATCCGCGGCACCTCCTTCGTCGCGGGCAGGATGAACGTGTAGCTGCCCGGGGTCGACGCCTTCACCGCGCGGAACACGTCGTTGTCGATCCGTACGAACTGGCCGAGCTGCGCGAAGTCCCGGCACATCAGGGTGAAGTGGTGCCGGTCGTCCAGCTTGCGGATCGTACGGATCCGGTCGATGCCGGAACGGCTGCCCAGACGGCAGCCGAGTGCGTAGCAGGAGTCCGTGGGGTACGCGACGAGGGCGTCGGAGCGGATGCTCTCGGCGACCTGCGCGATGGTGCGCGGCTGGGGGTTGTCGGGGTGCACGTCGAAGTACTTCGCCATTCACCGAGCTTATGCCGCCCGCGCCCCGGGGCCACGCACGTCGCCCTCGGGGCCGGTGCGCCGACGCGCCGGGATGAGTCGCGCGCACGGGTGGGGTAACGTCCCCGATCTGGGCCGGGGACGACGAGCGGACGAGGGGAAGGCCGAGGTGACAGGCCGTAGGGACGGAATCCGGCAGGCGCCGCGGGCGGCCGGGGAGCATCCGGCGTGGGCGCGGGAGCTGCTCGAACATCTGCGTCCGGGCGGGCGGGACGTCCGCCGGGTCGTCGACTGGCTGGCCGCCACCGCGCACGCGGAGGCGGCCCTCCAGGACGCCGCGGGGACGCTGCTCGCCGGGACCCGGCTGCCGCTGGACGAGTCCCTCGTCGCCGACCTCGGCTCCGGCCGGATCGCCTCCGCCGCCTGGGAGGGGGAGGGGCGTCATGTGCGCCTGGTGAGGATCGGGCACCCCTCGGGGGCCTGTGTGCTGGCCGTCTCCCGCGAGGCCCCCTTCGACCGGCACACCTCCGACGTCGTCACGCACACCGCCCAGGTGATCGAACTCCTGCTGACCGCCCACGAGACCGCCGCCGCCGGACACCGGCTGCGGCGGGCCACCGCCGATCTGCGCCTCGCGATCCTGCAGCTGCTGATGGTCGAGGACACCGTCGCCGCCCGCCGGGTCGCCGCCGGACTCTGGCCCGGCCTGCTCGACGCCGACACCGCCTGCGTCTACGTCGTCGAGTCCGCGCCCGCCCTGCGCGACCGGCTCGCCGCGGAGTGCCTGGACACCACGCGGGAGGAGGCGCTGGTCGTACGCTGCCCGGCGATGGACGGGCACGTGATCGTCGTCAGCCCCCGCGAGGCCACCGCCGGCGAGCTGCGGTCGCTGGTCGAACGGCATCCGGGCACCTTCCTCGGCGGCAGTGTGTGGCAGAGCCTCGCCCGTACCGCCACCGCGTACGGGCAGGCCGTCAGCGCCCTGGCGGTGGCGCGCTTCCGCGCCGACAAGACGGCCGTGTACGCCGAACGCACCCACCCGGAGCGGCTGATGGACCCCGCCGCGCTGCGCGGCTGGGCGGCCCGGGTGCTGCGCCCGCTCGACGCGCTGCCGCACCACACCCGCGCCGAACTCCTCGCCACCACCCGCCTCGGCCTGGAGTTCACCGCCGTCAACACCGCCAAGA
>NZ_NCTE01001128.1:3696-4076 GCF_002114215.1 Streptomyces sp. 13-12-16
TGGGACGGCTGGAGGGGGACCCCCGGAACGTGCGCCGCACCCTGCGCACCTGGATCGCCGCCGGGGGCAACGCCGAGCGGGCCGCGCAGAGCCTGGGCGTGCACGCCCAGACCGTGCGCGAGCACGTACGCAGCGCCGAACCGGTCCTGGAACGCCAGCTTCTGGCCACCGGGGCCGACCTGTACGAGGTCGTCCTGGCCCATCTGGCGGCGGGTGACCTGGAACAGCCGGTCCTCACGGATGGATGAACCGGGCTTTTCGGACTCAGTTGTGCACGGATGAGTCCTCCGGCGGCCGCAGCGGGCACCGGCGCGGTACACAGGCCCGCCCCGCTGCGCATAGTTTCGGCAGCACGGCGGGGGGACCACCGGGAAGGGGGG
>NZ_NCTE01001128.1:4326-6762 GCF_002114215.1 Streptomyces sp. 13-12-16
CCGGCGGCGTCACCGGCACGCAGGACAAGGACTACAACCTGATCTGGTACGTCGAGGCGTGCCTGAGCAACGCACTGCGCCTGGAGAGCTACATCCAGGACGCCGAACGCGCCAAGGACACCGAGGTCGCCGACCTGTTCCGCAAGGCCCAGGCGGACAGCCGCAAGGGCGCGGAACTCGGCAAGGGGCTGCTGCGCGCACGCCTGAACGGCGGCTGAGCACGCCGCTTCACCGGACCCGGCCACCGCGTACGACCACGGCGGCCGGGCCCGGGCCGTCCCGGGGCACCGCCTCCTCACCCGGCCTGGCGAAACCGGCCGCCTCCCGAGTCGCCGACCGTGGTGATGCGGGGCAGCATGGCCCTCGTACGGACGGCATCCCAGGGACGTCGAGCAGCGCAAGGAGCCCACGATCATGACGGACGTTTCGAGCCGGGGCCCCGCCCCGGGCGACGACCGCAAGGTACTCACCAACCGGCAGGGCCACCCGGTCTACGACAACCAGAACCAGCGCACCGTCGGCTCCCGCGGCCCGGCCACGCTGGAGAACTACCAGTTCCTGGAGAAGATCAGCCACTTCGACCGGGAACGCATCCCCGAGCGCGTGGTGCACGCCCGCGGCGTCACCGCGTACGGCTACTTCGAGGCGTACGGGAAGTGGGGCGACGAGCCGGTCTCCCGCTACACCCGCGCCAAGCTCTTCCAGGAGGAGGGGAAGCGCACGGACGTGGCCGTCCGCTTCTCCACCGTCATCGGCGGCCGGGACTCCTCCGAGGCCGCCCGCGACCCCCGCGGCTTCGCGGTGAAGTTCTACACCGAGGACGGCAACTGGGACCTCGTCGGCAACAACCTGGGCGTCTTCTTCATCCGGGACGCCATCAAGTTCCCGGACGTCATCCACGCCCTCAAGCCCGACCCGGTCACCTTCGAGCAGCAGCCGCGCCGCATCTTCGACTTCATGTCGCAGACGCCCGAGTCGATGCACATGCTGGTCAACCTGTTCAGCCCGCGCGGCATCCCGGCGGACTACCGCCACATGCAGGGCTTCGGCGTGAACACCTACAAGTGGGTCGACGCCGAGGGCAACACCAAGCTGGTCAAGTACCACTGGATGCCCAAGCAGGGCGTGCGCAGCATGACCGTCGAGGACGCGGCGAACGTCCAGGCGGAGGGACTCGGCCACGCCACCAAGGACCTGTACGAGGCGGTGGAGCGCGGCGAGTACCCGGAGTGGGAACTGCTGGTCCAGATGATGGACGACCACGACCACCCGGAGCTGGACTTCGACCCGCTGGACGACACCAAGACCTGGCCGGAGCAGGAGTTCCCGCCGAAGCCGGTGGGCCGGATGGTGCTGAACCGGATGCCGGAGAACTTCTTCGCCGAGAACGAGCAGATCTCCTTCGGCACCGGTGTCCTCGTCGACGGGCTGGACTTCTCCGACGACAAGATGCTCGTCGGCCGGACCTTCTCCTACAGCGACACCCAGCGCCACCGGGTCGGCCCGAACTACCTCCAGCTCCCGGTCAACCAGGCCAAGCACGCCGACGTGCGCACCAACCAGCGCGACGGCCAGATGGCGTACTTCCAGGACAACGGCGGGGAGAACCCGCACGTCAACTACGAGCCGTCGATCACCGGCGGTCTGCGCGAGGCCCAGTACCCGACGCACGACGACCAGGGCCCCGAGATCGTGGGCCGGCTCACCCGCAAGCGCATCGAGCGCACCAACGACTACCTCCAGGCGGGCCAGCGGTACTGCCTGATGGAGGACTGGGAGCGCGACGACCTGGTGAAGAACTTCGTCACCCTGATCTCCCAGTGCGACCGGGAGGTGCAGGAGCGCATGGTGTGGCACTTCCTGCTGGTCGAGACCGACCTCGGCCGCAGGGTGGGCGAGGGCCTCGGGATCATGCCGGAGGACGTCGCCCACCTGGAGCCCCTGGCGAGCCAGGACCTCACCGACGAGGACCGCAAGCGGCTGGCCAACCTCGGCGACAACCCGCCCCGTGACGTGGAGGGGCTCACCATGACCCACTGCGTCCCCGACGAACGGCACGTGGTGACCCGGTGAGTCACCCGGCCGACCGCGCCACCGCGAGCGCCTGTCCGGCGTAACCGCGTCCGAACAGCACGGCGTGCACCAGCAGCGGGAACAGCTGGTGCACGCCGACGCGCGTCCGCCACCCGTCGGCGAGCGGCGCCACCTCCTGGTAGCCGTCCAGCACCGCCTCCAGACGGGGGCAGCCGAACAGGGCGAGCATCGCGAGATCGGTCTCCCGGTGCCCGCCGTGGGCGGCCGGGTCGATCAGCCGGACGTGTCCGTCGGCACCCCAGAGCACGTTGCCGTTCCACAGGTCGCCGTGCAGCCGCGCGGGCGGCTCGGCGGGTCCGGCGAGCTCCGGCAACCGCGCACAGACCCGCTCGACGACGCCCG
>NZ_NCTE01001129.1 GCF_002114215.1 Streptomyces sp. 13-12-16
ACGTTCGCCGGCATCGTCATCGCCGCCGTGGCCGCCGACCGCGCCGCCCGGTCCGTGCGCGACCGCATCGGCACACTGCGCCGGAGCACCGCCCGGCGCGAGGCCGACCTGGGAACCCTCGTCGAGGCACTGCGCCGCGGCGACGCCCCGCCCCCGCGCGGGCGACCGGGCGAACGGACCGACGCCCTCGACGACGACGCCGACTTCGACCTGCTCGCCGCCGACCTCGCCCGCGCGCACGACGGGGCCGTCCACGCCGTCGTACAGGCGTCCCAGCTCTCCAGCCAGACCGGCAGCGAACAGAAGCTCGAGGTGTTCGTCAACCTCGCCCGGCGTCTGCAGTCCCTGGTGCACCGCGAGATCTCCATCCTCGACGAGCTGGAGAACGAGATGGAGGACCCCGACCTGCTCAAGGGGCTCTTCCACGTCGACCACCTCGCCACCCGCATCCGCCGCCACGCGGAGAACCTCGCCGTGCTCGGCGGGGCCGTCTCCCGGCGGCAGTGGAGCAACCCGGTCTCCATGACCGAGGTGCTGCGCTCGGCGATCGCCGAGGTCGAACAGTACTCACGGGTCAAGCTCGTGCCGCCCGTCGACGGAACCCTGCGCGGACACGCCGTCGCCGACGTCATCCACCTGCTCGCCGAACTCGTCGAGAACGCCACGGTGTTCTCCGCCCCGCACACCCAGGTGCTGCTGCGGGCCAACCTCGTCACCTCCGGGCTCGCCGTCGAGGTCGAGGACCGCGGCCTCGGCATGCCCGTCGGCGAGCAGGACCGGATGAACGCGCTGCTCACCGACCCCGACCAGGTGCATGTCGCCAGCCTGCTGGCCGACGGCCGGATCGGCCTGTTCGTGGTCTCCCAGCTCGCCAAGCGGCACGGCATCCACGTACGGCTCCAGAGCAACATCTACGGCGGGGTCCAGGCCGTGCTCGTGGTGCCGCAGGCACTGCTCGGCACGGAACCGGGGACCGACGGCGGCGGACAGGGCGCAGCACCGCAGCCGCACGACCGCGGCACCGGCGCCGTCCCGGTGGCCCGCCACATGTCCGTCGTACCGGCCCCCACACCGGGCGGAGGGCAGGCGCAGGCACCCGCGGCACCCCTCACGC
>NZ_NCTE01001130.1 GCF_002114215.1 Streptomyces sp. 13-12-16
CTCGCGGGAGCGCCGCTGACCGCGCGGGTCGTCGCCACGCAGTGCGCGCAGCTGCGCGACAGCGGGCACGTGCACGCCGCCGTCGAGCGCGGCGAGCGTACGCCCGCCGTGCTGCTCCACGAGGTGCTGCCCGCCCTGCGCCGTCTGGTCGCCGCCGACGCCGGGCTCCGGCTCGTCACGGCACTGCAGATCGCCGCGGCCCTCGCCGTACTCGGTCTGGGACCCCAGCCCCCGGACCCCGACTGGGCCCTGATGCTCAGCGAGAACCTGCCTGGCGCCGCACTCAACCCCTGGGCGCTGCTGGCGCCGGCGATCCCCCTGGCCGGCTGCGCCTGGGTGTTCGCCGCAGCGGCCCGGACGGCCGCCCGTGTTCAGGGGGAGGCGGCATGACGGTCCGCGCCCACGAGGGGCTCGTTGCCATCGACGCCCCGCTGCTGGCGGCCGAGGGCCTGACCGTTCGTCGTGCCCTCGACGGAACCACCGTCCTGCCACCGGTCGACGTCCGCGTCGGCCCGGGGCAGGTGCTGGCCGTCACCGGCGCGTCCGGTGCCGGTAAATCCACGCTGCTGCGCGCCCTGCTCGACGTCCTCCCGGACGGACTGCACCGCGCGGCGGGCACCGTGCGCTGGCGCGGTGTGGCCGTGTCGCCCGGCCGGACGGCCCGGCGGTGGCGGCGCGCCCGGTGC
>NZ_NCTE01001131.1 GCF_002114215.1 Streptomyces sp. 13-12-16
GCGGGGGCACGGACGGGCCGGCCGCCGCGGGCACCACCGTCACCCGCACCGTCGAGGTCACCCTGGACGACATGCGCGTGCGCCCCGCCCGCATCGACGTCACCGAAGGGACCGTCCTGCGCCTGAAGGTCACCAACACCGACGAGCGGCGCCACGACCTCAAGGTCGAGAACGGGCCCGCCACCCCGCTGCTCGCCCGGGGGCGGAGCCGCACCCTCGACCTCGGGCCGGTCACCGAGGACCGCGAGGCCTGGTGCACCCTGCCGGGACACCGCGCGGCCGGCATGACCCTGGACATCGTCGTCCGCGGGACGACCGCCGCCGAGGACGGACACGGCGGGCACTCCTCCGGCGGCACGGGCCCCGACCTCGGCGCGGACTTCTCCCCGGACTGGCGGCCGCGCCCGGCCGGCCTCGCCCCCGCACCGGAGGGACGGATCCACAAGCTGGAACTGCGCGCCACCCGCACCACGGCCGAGGTCGCCCCCGGCGTCGAACAGGAGATGTGGACCTTCGGCGGCACCGCACCCGGCCCCACCCTGCGCGGCAAGGTCGGCGACGTCTTCGAGATCACCCTGGTCAACGACGACGAAACCATGGGCCACGGCATCGACTTCCACGCCGGATCCCTCGCCCCCGACCGGCCCATGCGCACCCTCGGACCCGGCGAACGCCTCGTCTACCGCTTCCGCGCGGAGAAGGCCGGGGCCTGGCTGTACCACTGCAGCACCGCCCCCATGCTCCAGCACATCGGCAACGGCATGTACGGCGCCGTCGTCATCGACCCGCCCGGCCTGGAGGAGGTGGACCACGAGTACCTCCTGGTCTCCTCCGAGCTCTACCTCGGCACCCCCGGCAGCACCGCCCAGGTGACCAGGATGCGCGAGGGCACCCCCGACGCCTGGGTCTTCAACGGCGTCGCCGCCCAGTACGCGAAGCGGCCCCTGACCCTGAAGGCCGGGGAACGGGCCCGGTTCTGGGTGGTCGACGCCGGGCCCGTCGACCCGGTCGCCTTCCACATCGTCGGAACCGTCTTCGACACGGTGTACAAGGAAGGCGCCTACCTGCTGACACCGGAGCACCCCGGCGGCGCGCAGGTGCTGGACCTGGCCCCGGCCCAGGGCGGCTTCGTCGAGACCACCTTCCCCGGGGCCGGGCACTACTCCTTCGTCGACCACGACATGCGGCACGCCGAGGCCGGGGCACACGGCACCGTGGAGGTGAGCCGGTAGTGGACACCGTGGGACCCTGGTCCCTGGTGCGCTTCGCGCATGTGGCGGGTGCCGCACTGTGGGTCGGCGGACAGCTCGCCCTGTCCCTGGTGATCCTGCCGCTCGCCAGGCGCCTGCTCGCCCCCGACGCCAAGGACCGCTTCACCGCCGAGGCGGGGCGCCGGTTCGGGATGCTCACCGGCGCCCTGTTCCTGCCGGTGCAGCTCGGCACGGGCATCGCCATGGCCTGGCACAAGGGCGTCACCTGGGCCTCCCTCGCCGAACCCGGCTACGGCCGCACCCTGGCCGCCAAACTCGCCCTGTTCGTCCTGGTGATGGCCGCCGCGGCCGGCCACGGCATCGCGCACGCGCGACACCGCGCCGACCTGGCCCGCGCCCTCGCCGTCGTCTCCCTCGTCGGCTCCCTGGGCGTCGTCCTCCTCGCCACCGCCCTGCCGGCCACCTGAACGCTCCGCCGGCGGTACGGCGGTGTGCCGTCGTGGCCGGTCGCGCCCACGCGGCGGTGGGGCCGCACGCCG
>NZ_NCTE01001132.1 GCF_002114215.1 Streptomyces sp. 13-12-16
GCGAGCCCGCCACCGTCGAGGAGGGCATCGGCCTCAGCCCGCGCGTCGCCGCCGCGGTGCCCGAGGCGGCGCGCCTGGTCGCCGGACTGATCGGCGGACCGGCCGGCGAATCGGCCGGCGGACCGGCCGGCGACGAAACCCCCCTTCCATCCCTTCGGAGAGCACCATGAGCAAACGCCTCGTCGGCGGTGCCGCCGCCGTCCTCACCCTGTCCGCGGCGGCGACGATCGCCGTGAACCTCTGGCCGGACGTGCGGCGGTACCTGCGCATCCGCAGTATGTGACGCCCGCCGAACGGGCTACGGCCCCGGCGCGCCGGGCCGCCGGCCGCACCGGCCGTGCCTGTAATGGGCAGCGGACCCCACCCCCGGCCCAGGACGGAGCGGCGATGCACGAGATGTCCGTCGCCCTGTCCGTCGTGGACCAGGTCGAACAGGCGGCACGGTCCGGCGGTGCGCACGGGGTGCGCCGGGTCGCCGTCGAGATCGGCGAACTGGCCGGCGTCGTCCCCGAGGCCCTCGCCTTCTGCTTCGGACTCGCCTGCGGCGGAACGCTGCTGGAGGGCGCCGAACTCGTCACCCGCTCCGTGCCCGGCCGGGCCTCCTGCGCACCGTGCGGGCGCGCCTGGGACACGGGGATGCCGCCGGACATGATCTGCGCGGCCTGCCGCGGGGGCGCCACCGAACTGCTCTCGGGCCGCGAACTGCGGATCACCGAGGTGCACTGGTCCGCGCCGCCCGCGGCACCCGACCTCACACCGGCATCGCGATCCGAGGAGAGCTGACGATGTGCCGCACAGTCGACCTCCGGCAGGCCGTGCTCGCCAGGAACACCATGGCGGCGGGCATCCTGCGCACCGAACTCACGGCCCGGGGCACCACCGTCGTCAACCTCCTGTCGAGCCCCGGCAGCGGCAAGACGGCCCTGCTGGAGCGTGAGCTGCTGCTGGCGCGGGAACGCGGCATCGCCACCGCGGCCCTCACCGCGGACCTCGCCACCGAGAACGACGCGAGGCGGCTGGCCCGTTCGGGCGTCCCGGTCAGGCAGGTCCTGACCGACGGGCTGTGCCATCTGGAGGCGGACATGCTCGCCGGGCACCTGCACGGCTGGCTGCCCGACGCCACCCGGCTGCTCTTCGTGGAGAACGTGGGCAACCTCGTCTGTCCGGCCTCCTACGACCTGGGCGAGTCCCTGCGGGTCGTCCTGGCGTCCGTCACGGAGGGCGAGGACAAGCCGCTCAAGTACCCCACCGCGTTCGGCCTGGCCCAGCTGGTGCTCGTCACCAAGTCCGACCTGGCTGCTCCCGCCGCGTTCGACGAGGCCGCCTTCCGCGCCCATGTGGAGCGGGTCAACCCGGGGGTCGACGTGGTGCTGACCTCCGTACGGACCGGTGAGGGCGCCGGTGTCCTGGTGGACCGGGCGCTCGCGGCGGCCGGGGGGGACGCGGTCCACACGCCGGTGATGGCGCGGGCCGAGGCGTGAGCACCGCTCCCGGCCTCCGTCCCGCACCGGCACCGGACGCCAATCCCGTACGGCGCGTCCGTGTCGTCGTACGGGGCGTGGTGCAGGGCGTGGGCTTCCGGCCGTTCGTGTACGGGCTGGCCACCGGCCTGGGGCTGGCGGGGCATGTGACGAACACCGGTGACGGTGTGGTGGCGGAGGTCGAGGGCGCGTCCTCGGACGTCGACCGGTTCTGCGCGCGGCTCGCGGCCGACGCGCCGCCGCTCGCGGTGGTGGAGTCGGTGGAGACCGGCGAACTGCCGGTCGCACGGGAGAGCGGCTTCGGCATCGTCGCGTCCCGCACGGGGGGACCCGTGCGTACGCTCGTGGCGCCCGACACCGCGACCTGCGCCGACTGTCTGGCCGAGCTCGGCGACCCCGGCGACCGGCGCCACGGCCATCCGTTCATCACCTGTACGCACTGCGGGCCGCGTTTCACCATCGTCACCGGCCTGCCGTACGACCGTGCGCACACGACGATGGCGGACTTCCCCCTGTGCCCGGACTGCGCCCGCGAGTACCACGACCCCCGTGACCGGCGTTTCCACGCGCAGCCGGTCGCCTGTCCCGCGTGCGGTCCGCGGCTGCGGCTCGTCACGGCACCCGGGTGCGTGTCCCCCTCCGACGACGACCCCGTCGGCGCGGCGGCCGCGCTGCTCGCCGCGGGTGCCGTCCTCGCGGTCAAGGGCGTCGGCGGCTACCACCTGGCCTGTGACGCCACCCGGCCGGAGACGGTGGCCGGGCTGCGCCGCCGCAAGGCCCGCGGGAACAAGCCGTTCGCGCTCATGGCCCGGGACGCCGGGGAC
>NZ_NCTE01001133.1 GCF_002114215.1 Streptomyces sp. 13-12-16
TCGACGGCGCTGCCCCCCCGCTCCCGCGAACTGCCGTGCGCCGCCCTGCCGGGCACGGCGAGCCGGAACGTCAGCGCGCCCGCGTTGGCGGTGATCAGGGTGGCGGCGGTGGGCTCGGCGATGACGCAGGCGTCGCCGCGGTGACCGCGCCGCAGGGTGGCGTAGGCGCCGAGGCCGCCGTCCTCCTCGCCGACGACGAAGTGCGCGGCGACCCGGCCGCGCAGCCGTATCCCGGCGGAACGTATCGCCGCGAGCGCGGCGAGGTGCGCCGCGAGCCCGGCCTTCATGTCGCAGGCCCCGCGCCCGTGCACGAGGTCCCCGGTCACCCGGGGCACGAACGGGTCGCCGTCCCACGCGGCGGGATCACCCGGCGGTACGACGTCGACGTGGCCGTTGAGGATCAGGGTGGGCCCGTCGCCCCCGTCGGGGGTGGTCCCCACCAGCCCCCACGCCTCCTCCCGCGGCGCCTCCGTCCCCGGGAAGTCCGGTTCGGCGCGCAGCGCGGGCAGGTCCAGCGACCACAGGTCGACATCCGTCCCGAGCCGCTCCAGCCGCCCGGCCAGCTGATGCTGGAGCTCCGACTCGGCACCGCTCCCGGTCACGCTGGGCACGGACACCAACTCCAGCAACGTCCGCCCCAACGCCTCCTCGTCCACAGCCGTCAGCGCGGCAGCCTCCGCATCGGTCAGCACATCGCCCTCCCCTCCCCGGGAAACGACCCACCGCCGCCCCCACCCCCATACCTGCA
>NZ_NCTE01001134.1 GCF_002114215.1 Streptomyces sp. 13-12-16
GGACCAGGCGGGTGACGGCGGCCAGCGCGTCCGCCGGGAACACCGGCGGGTGCGCGGTCTCCCGTTCCAGCGTGAAGTGCGCGACGGCGCCGAAGACACCGGCCGGATCGTGGTCCAGGGCGAGCCAGTTGACCCGTCCGGTGCGGTGGTCGACGTTCTGGCGGCCGAGGACGACGACGGTACGGCCGTCCCGGCGCAGCACCTGGCCGACGCGCTCCTGCTTGTCGTGCGGCTCGCTCAGCACCACCTCGCGCAGCGCGCCCCCGGGCGTGACCAGCGGGCCCTCCGTGATCGCCTCGAACAGCAGGAGCAGTGCCCGGCGGTGCGACTCCGTCAGGGTGGGTGAGGCGGCGCGGTAGGCGAGCGGGCGCAGCGCGTCGAGCACGCAGGGCCACACCGCGCCGATACCGGGGACGGTGAACTCGTCACTGCGCCACCCGTCGGCGGCCCCGGCGGACCGGGACGACGCGGGCAGGGGCTTGCCGTCGGCGGGCTTGCCGGACAGGACGTGGTTCACGGCACGGATCTGCCGCAGGGTCCCCCAGCTCCGTCCGCCGCCCCACCAGCCGCCCAGCTCGGCGAGGCCGGAGGTCGCCTCCTGCAGGGTCTGTTCGTCGCCGTCCTCGGGGCTGTAGTCGGCGAACATGCCCTCGGTGCGCCTGCGTTCGGTCCTGGGCCGCTCGGCCGGAGGCGTGACGAAGGCGGCGACGGACGCCGCCAGGCGCAGCACCGCGTGCACGAGGGCGGCGACACCGGTGAGCAGATGCGGCTCGGTGAGGGCGGGCAGGGCGCGGGACACGGCCTCGCGCACGACCTGGTCGGCGGTCGGGACGGCGGGCTTGCCGGCGGCGGCCCCCGTCCCG
>NZ_NCTE01000116.1 GCF_002114215.1 Streptomyces sp. 13-12-16
GCCCCACCCCTCGTCCTGCCCCGCCGCCGCCGGGGCCGGACCCTCGCCGAGGCGGAGCGCACCCGTCCGAGCGGCCGCGGCAGCACGCCCCGGCCCGCCCCGACCGCCGAGGAGACCAAGGCGCGCACCGCCCGCTTCAGCAGCTTCCGCCAGGCCGTCCGTCCACCCACCCCCGACGACACGGCCGACCCGGACACCGGCACCACCGCCGGCCCGGCCCCCGAAGCACACCCCACCCCCGCGACCCCGGAAGGCGACACCACCTCATGACCGGCACGACGACCGCCGACGAGAAGCTCACCTGGCTGATAGAGGGCCTGCTGGAGCGAACGCCGGGCGCACGGCACGCGCTCGTGCTCTCCCGTGACGGCCTGAAACTGTGCCGCACCCCGGAGCTCTCCGCCGACCAGGCCGACCAGCTCGCCGCGATCGCCGCCGGCATCCAGTCGCTGTCGCACGGCGCCTCCGTCGAGTTCGGCGACGGCAGCGGCGGCGTGCGCTCGGCGATGACCGAGTTCTACGGCGGCGTGCTGTTCATCGTGGAGGCCGGCGAGGGCGCGCACCTGGCCGTGGTCACCGCCGAGGACGCGGACGCCGGGCTCGTCGGGCACAACATGAGCGAGCTCGTGGAGCAGCTCGGCGAGCACCTGACCGCGCAGCCGCGCACCTCATGAGCAGGCCCGGCAGGGACGACTCCCCCGACCGGCTCTACACCCTCACCGGGGGGCGCAGCCGGTCCGGTCCCGACAACCCCTTCGACCTGGTGACCCTGGTCGTCGCCGAGTGCGATCCGGTGCCCGGCATGCAGTCCGAGCACGCGGCGATCCTGCGGCTGACCGAACGCCCCACGGCGGTCGTGGAGATCGCGGCCGAGCTGAGGCTGCCCGTGAGCATCACCCGGATCCTGCTCTCCGACCTTCAGGCGGCGGGCCGGGTCAGCGCCCGTCACCCCCGCAAGGCCGCCGTACCCGACCCCGACATCCTGGAGCAGGTGCTCGTTGGACTCCGCAACCTCTGAGACGCGTACGCCGCTGGGCGCGTCGGCCGACAACGGGCTGAAGATCGTGGTCGTGGGCGGCTTCGGCGCCGGCAAGACGACGATGGTCCGCTCGGTCAGCGAGATCCGTCCCCTCAACACCGAGGAGACGATGACCCAGGCCGGGGAGGCCGTCGACGACACCAGCGGGGTGAGCGGCAAGACCGCGACCACCGTCGCCTTCGACTTCGGCCGCATCACCCTCGACACCCGCAACGTGCTGTACCTGTTCGGGGCGCCCGGCCAGGAGCGCTTCTGGTTCCTGTGGGACCGGCTGTTCTCCGGCACGCTCGGCGCGGTCGTGCTGGTCGACACCCGGCGCATCGACGACTCCTGGTACGCCATCGACCGGCTGGAGAAGCACGGCACGCCGTTCATCGTGGCGTGCAACGACTTCGGCGGCGCCACCTTCACCCCCCAGCAGATCCGCGAGGCCCTCGACCTCGACCCGCACGTGCCGCTGGTCAACTGCGACGCACGCTCCCGGGAGTCCAGCAAGATCGTGCTGATCACGCTGGTGGAGCACATCCAGGCCCTGTACGCCGACCCGGCCCGAGCCCCCCGTCAGGAGCTGGTGTGAGTCCCGCCTCCGCCCCCAACGCCGTCCGTTTCCAAGGGTCCCTGCTCCAGGACGACCCGGCCCGCGTCTACCGGGAGATGCGGCGCGAGCACGGCAGCGTCGTCCCGGTGGTGCTGGACGGGGACGCACCGGCGTGGCTGGTGCTCGGCTACCGCGAGCTGCACCAGATCACCGGCGACCCGGTGCTGTTCAGCCGCGACTCCGAGCTGTGGAACCAGTGGGAGAACATCCCCGACGACTGGCCGCTGCTGCCGATGATCGGCCGCAGGCAGCCGTCGATCCTGTACACCGTCGGCGAGCGGCACCGTGAGCGGGCCGGGATGCTGGGGAACGCGCTGGACGCGGTCGACCCGTTCGAACTGCGCGGGTACGCCGAGAAGTTCGCGGACGAGCTGATCGACGGCATCTGTCACAGGGGCACCGCCGACCTGATCGGCGAGTTCGCGATGCTGCTGCCGGTGCGGGTGCTGGCCCGGCTCTACGGCTTCTCCGACGAGGAGGGTCCGGGCCTGGTCACCGCCCTCAACGACATGATCGACGGGCGGGAGCGGGCGCTGGCGGGCCAGACCCACCTGTTCACGTCGATGACGGGACTGGTGGCCGCCCGCAAGAGCGCGCCCGCCGAGGACGTCGTGTCCCGGATGCTCGCCGACCCCTCGGGCTTCACCGAGGAGGAGATCGGCCAGGACCTGATGGTGATGATGGCGGCCGGGCACCAGCCGACCGCCGACTGGATCGGCAACTCGCTGCGCCTGATGCTCACCGACGCCCGGTTCGCCGCCTCCCTCTTCGGGGGCCGCAACAGCGTCGCCGAGGCGATGAACGAGGTGCTGTGGGAGGACACGCCGACCCAGAACGTGGCCGCCCGCTGGGCGTCCCGCGACACCCAGCTCGGCGGTCGCCGCGTCCGCGCCGGCGACATGCTGCTGCTCGGCCTCCAGGGCGCCAACTCCGACCCCCAGGTGCGGACCGACGGCTCGGCGCTGACCGGCGGCAACAGCGCGCACTTCTCCTTCGGTCACGGGGAGCACCGCTGCCCGTTCCCGGCGCAGGAGATCGCCGAGGTGATCGCCCGGACCGGCATCGAGGTCGTCCTGGACCGGCTGCCGGACATCGACCTCGCGGTGCCGGCCGCGAAGCTGAGCCGCCGCCCGTCGCCGTGGCTGCGCGGACTGTCCGAACTCCCGGTCACGTTCACTCCCACTCCCGCCCTTGGAGGCTCGCTCGCATGACGGCTGGTACGGACACCATGACGACCGACACCGGACAGACCCGTATCCCCCTCGACCCCTTCGTCTCCGACCTGGACGGGGAGAGCGCGGCGCTGCGGGCCGCCGGGCCGCTGGCCGCCGTGACGCTGCCGGGGGGCGTGCCGGTGTGGGCGGTCACCCACCACGCCGAGGCGAAGAAGCTGCTCACCGACCCGCGCGTGGTGAAGGACATCAACGTCTGGACCGCCTGGCAGCGCGGCGAGATCGCCCCCGACTGGCCGCTGATCGGGCTGGCCAACCCGCCCCGTTCCATGCTCACCGTGGACGGCGCCGACCACCGCCGGCTGCGCACGCTGGTCGCGCAGGCGCTCACGCCGCGCCGGGTGGAGCGGATGCGGGAGCGGATCACGGAGCTGACCGAGGGCCTGCTGGACCAGGTGGCCGCGCAGCCCGGCGGCACGGTCGACCTGAAGGCGGTGTTCGCCTACCCGCTGCCGATGTACGTCATCGCCGACCTGATGGGGCTGGCGGAGGAGCGGCTGCCGCGCCTGAAGGAGCTCTTCGAGAAGTTCTTCTCCACGCAGACCCCGCCCGAGGAGGTCATCGCGACGCTGACCGAGCTGGCCGGGATCATGACCGAGACGGTGGCGCACAAGCGCGAGAACCCGGGCGACGACCTGACCTCCGCGCTCATCCAGGCGTCGGAGGACGGCGACAGCCTCACCGACGAGGAGATCGTCGCCACGCTCCAGCTCATGGTGGCGGCCGGTCACGAGACGACGATCTCCCTCATCGTCAACGCGGTGGCCAACCTCTCCCTCCACCCCGAGCAGCGGGAACTGGTGCTGTCCGGCGAGGTGGACTGGTCGGCGGTGGTCGAGGAGACACTGCGGTACGCCACGCCGACGTCCCACGTGCTGATCCGGTTCGCGACCGAGGACATACCGGTGGGCGACAAGGTCCTACCGGCGGGTGACGCGCTGATCGTGTCGTACGCCGCGATCGGCCGTGACGAGCGGGCGCACGGCCCGTCGGCCGGCGTCTTCGACATCACCCGCGAGGTCACCAACCGGCACATCTCCTTCGGCCACGGCCCGCACGTGTGCCCCGGTGCCGCACTGTCCCGCCTGGAGGCGGGCGTGGCGCTCCCGGCCCTGTACGCCCGTTTCCCGAAGCTGGACCTGGCGGTCCCGGCGGAGGAGCTGCGCAACAAGCCGGTGGTCACCCAGAACGACCTGTTCGAGCTTCCGGTGCGGCTCGGCGGGTGAACGACGCGGGTGGTGGGCGGACCTCCCCCCGGTGCGTCCGCCACCCGTCCCCTCCCCGTCCGCACGCGTCCACCGCCCGTCTCAGCGGACGGACGATGTTTCGCCGGGGTTTCCCGCAGCCGCTAGGCTCCGGTCGTGGCTGAGATCCGGATTCCTGCTGACATCAAGCCCGCCGACGGTCGTTTCGGTGCGGGTCCCTCCAAGGTGCGGACGGAGGCGCTGGACGCGCTGGCCGCGACCGGCACGTCCCTGCTCGGCACCTCCCACCGCCAGGCCCCGGTGAAGAACCTGGTCGGCAAGGTGCGCGAGGGCATCTCCGAGCTGTTCCAGCTCCCCGACGGCTACGAGGTGATCCTCGGCAACGGCGGCTCCACCGCGTTCTGGGACGTCGCGACCCACGGCCTGATCGAGAACAAGTCGCAGCACCTCACCTTCGGCGAGTTCAGCTCCAAGTTCGCCAAGGCCGCCAAGCTCGCCCCCTGGCTCGCCGACCCCACGGTCGTCTCCGCCGACCCGGGCACGCACCCGGAGGCCGTCGCCGAGGCGGGCGTGGACGTCTACGCCTTCACCCACAACGAGACCTCCACCGGCGTCGCCATGCCGATCCGGCGGGTCGCCGGCGCCGACGAGGGTTCCCTCGTCCTGGTGGACGCCACCTCCGGCGCGGGCGGCCTCCCGGTCGACATCTCCGAGACGGACGTCTACTACTTCGCCCCGCAGAAGTCCTTCGCCTCCGACGGCGGCCTGTGGATCGGCGTGTTCTCCCCGGCCGCGATCGAGCGCGCCGAGCGGGTCCACGCCTCCGGCCGCCACGTCCCGGAGTTCTTCAGCCTCCCCACGGCGATCGACAACTCCCGCAAGAACCAGACGTACAACACCCCGGCCCTGGCCACCCTGTTCCTGCTCAACGAGCAGCTCGAGTGGATCAACGGCCAGGGCGGCCTCGCCTGGTCCACGGCCCGGACGAAGGACTCCTCGACCCGCCTGTACACCTGGGCGGACGAGTCCAAGCACGCCACCCCGTTCGTCACCGACCCGGCCAAGCGCTCCCAGGTCATCGGCACGATCGACTTCACCGACGAGATCGACGCCGCCGCCGTCGCCAAGGTCCTGCGCGCCAACGGCGTCGTCGACACCGAGCCCTATCGCAAGCTCGGCCGCAACCAGCTCCGCGTCGCGATGTTCCCGGCGATCGACCCGGCGGACGTCGAGGCCCTGACGAAGTGCGTGGACTACGTCATCGAGCAGCTCTGACCTTCCGAGCACGTCGACGAGGGGCGCCCGGTGAGCACCGGGCGCCCCTCGTCGTCCGCCGTCGGGCGCCGTCGGGCGCCGAGGTCGGTCCAGCAGCGCGGTGCCGTCGGGTTTCCGCCCGAAGGCCTCCGCGACGACGACGGGGAGGTCCGCCTCGGGGACCTCGCCCCGCACCTCCTCCAGGACCCGCGCGAACTCGTCGTCGTCGATGACGCCCAGGTACTCCTGGCGCAACCGGTGTATGACCTCCACGAGTCCGGGCCGCAACCGCATCCAGGCCCGGGACGTGCGGATCTCCTCCTCGACCCGGTCCATGAACCAGCGCACGACCTCGTACGGGATGTCCAGGTGCGGCGCCACCGGGTTGAAGCACACCATGGGTTCCCGCGCCGGGTCCTCGTCGGGGACGGTCGCGGTCACCAGGTTGCGCTGCCCACCGACGAGATCCAGCTCCAGGTACCAGGCGTCATCGGGCACGGAGTACAGCGAGGTGATGGAGAACTCGCCGGCGGGATGTGAGTAGGGCATGGCCGCATGCTGTCACGCGCGCCGGCGGCTCAGCGGCTCAATTTCCGGAACCTGCGCACCGCGAGCGGCAGGAAGACCGCCGTCAGCACGAGCGGCCACACCCCCGCCATCAGCAGCGCGTGCCGCTCGACCCAGGAGTCGCCGCCGCCGGCCGGCGTGCCGAACAGGTCGCGGGCCGCGGCGGCCGTGGAGGAGACCGGGTTCCAGGCCGCCACCCAGCCCAGCCAGTCGGGCATGAGCTGCGGGGCGACGAAGATGCTGGAGATCATCGTCAGCGGGAACGCGACCGCGAACAGCCCGCCCGCCGCCTCCGGGTTGGGCACCAGCAGTCCCAGCCAGACCCCGATCCAGATCAGCGCGAACCGCAGCCACAGCAGCAGCCCGAACGCCGCCAGGAAGCCCCAGCCGCCGTCCGGCCGCCAGCCCATGGCCAGTGCGGTCAGCATCATGATGGCCAGCTCCGCGCAGGCGACGACCAGATCGGTCACCCCGCGCCCGGCCACCACCGCGGACGACGCCATCGGCATGGAGCGGAACCGGTCGATGACCCCCTTGGTGGAGTCGTACACCACCACGGTCGCCGTGTTGATGAAGCCGAACGCCATGGTCATCACGAACATGCCCGGCATCAGGAAGTCCTTGTAGTCCCCGCCGCCGGGCACGGTCATCGCGCTGCCGAAGACATAGCCGTAGAGGAGGACCGACAGGATCGGGAAGCCGAGCTGCCAGGCGATGTTGACGGGCTGGCGCCGGTAGTGGGTGAGGCCGCGGCGGACGATGTTCCAGCAGTCCGCGAGCGCCCAGTACGTACGGCCGTGCCCGGCCGGTCCGGTCAGTCCGGCCGTGCTCATGCCGCCGCCTCCTTCTCCGCGCGGTGTCCGGTCAGGCGCAGGAACACGTCGTCGAGGCTGGGCCTGCGCAGTCCGAGGTCCTCCACCCGTACGCCCTCGTCCTGGAGGGTGCGCGCCACCTCGGTGAGCGCGGCCACCCGGTCGGTCACGGGCGCGTGCACCCGCAACTCGGTGTCGTCCGACTCGGGTTCGCCCTCGGCGACCCGCGCGACGACCTTCACCGCGCGCGGGATGTCGGAGCGCTCGGCGACCACGACCTCGATGCGGTCGCCGCCGACCAGGTCCTTCAGCCCGTCCGGGCTGTCGTCGGCGATGGCCCGCCCCCGGTCGATGACGGTGATCCGGGAGGCCAGCCTGTCGGCCTCCTCCAGGTACTGCGTGGTCAGCAGCACGGTCGTGCCGTCCGCCACCAGCGCCCGCACCGAGTCCCAGACCTCGCCGCGGCTGCGGGGGTCGAGTCCCGTGGTCGGCTCGTCCAGGAAGAGCACGGCCGGGGCGAGGATCATCGAGGCGGCGAGGTCGAGGCGCCGGCGCATGCCGCCGCTGTAACCGCCCACGCCCTTGTCGGCGGCGTCGGTCAGGTCGAACCGCTCCAGCAGCTCGACCGCCCGCGCCGCGGCCCGCCTGCCGCCGAGGTGGAACAGCCGGCCGAACATCTCCAGGTTCTGCCGCCCGGTGAGCACCTCGTCCACCGCCGCGTACTGCCCGGTGAGCCCGATCCGCGCCCGCACCTCGCGCGCCCGCCGGGCCACGTCGAGCCCGGCGACCGTGGCACGGCCTCCGTCGAGCCGGACCAGCGTCGACAGGATGCGCACGGCGGTGGTCTTGCCGGCGCCGTTCGGCCCGAGGAGTCCGTGCACCGTGCCCTCGCGGACGGCGAGGTCGAAGCCGTCGAGGGCGCGCTTCTCGCCGTACCGCTTCTCCAGGCCCTCCGCCCGGACCGCACAGCCGTCGTCCATGAGTCCCCCTTCCAAGAACTGAGTACACCGTACCCGATTGCGCGTACACCGTACTCAGTTTTTTCGGACGGTTCTAGACTGCCCTCATGAGCAGCGGTTCGGGCGGTACGGAGACCAGTGGCGGCGGCGACATCGCCCGCACCCTCGACCTGCTGTGGGACACCGGCCCGCGGCCCAGCCGGGGGCCGAAGCCGGGGCTGACGCTGGACCGCATCGTGGAGACCGCCGTCGAGGTCGCCGACCGGGACGGACTCGGCGCGCTGTCGATGCGCCGGATCGCCACGGAACTGGGCACCGGCACGATGTCCCTGTACCGCTACGTCCCCGGCAAGGCCGAGCTGCTCGACCTGATGCTGGACCGGGTGCAGCGGCCCTCGGAGAACCCCGCGGACCTCGGCGACGGCGGCTGGCGCGCGGCGCTGGAGGCCCTCGGCCGCGCCACCCTCGCCCTGTACCGCCGGCACCCGTGGCTGATGGAGGTCAACCAGTCCCGTCCGATCCTCGGTCCGAGCGCGCTGGACGGCATGGAGAAGGTGCTCACCCGGATCAAGCCGATGGGCCTGTCCGACCCGGAGCTGCTGTCGGCGATCGTCATGATCGACGGATACGTGGTCGGGGCCGCCCGCACCCAGCTCTACCAGGAGCAGGCCGAGCGCAGCTCCGGGCTGACGGACGCGCAGTTCTGGGAGGCGCAGCGGCCGGTCCTGGAGAAGGCCATGCTCAGCGGGCGCTACCCCGTCCTGGCCGGGCTGTCCGAGGACACCTTCGGCTCCGGCTTCGACCACTTCGAGTTCGGGTTGCAGCGGATCCTGGACGGTCTCGAGGTGTTCGTCGCCGGGCGGACCCGGCCGGAACAGGACGGCTGATCAGCGGTTGCGGCGGCGCAGCAGCCGGAAGAGGAGCACACAGAGGAGGGCCGCCGCGGCGGCGGCGCCGACCTTGATGTCGCCCCCGGTGCCGTCGTCGTCGGCTGCTGCGCCGCCGCTCCCGCTCTTCCCGCCCTCGGCGCCCGCACCCGGCTCTCCGCCGTCCCCGGGCGCGTCCTCGGCCTCGACGGGGCTCCCGACGCCCTCCATGCCGAGCAGCAGCTTCCTGCCGTCGATGGTGTAGGTGGCGGACTCGCCCTGCCCCAGGGGCACGCTGATGCGCCCCCCGCGCCGGATCTCGCCGCCGTTCCAGTCGTACCAGATGCCTCCGAGGTAGCCGCGCACGGCGAGCCGCTCGCCGTCCGGGGAGAGCGCGGCGTCGGTGGCCCAGAGGTCGACGGGGACGGTGGGCCGGAAGACGTTCGTCCCGGAGGCGGAGAGCTTCGCCGGGCCCTCGTACAGGTGTCCGCCGTCCTCGTTCTTGTCGATGATGTAGACCCGTCCGGTCTTCGGGTGGACGACCATCGACTCCGCGTCGCGGGCACCGTCCTCGTACTTCACGACGTACTGCGTCGCCCGGACCGTCTGGTCCTTCAGCTCCGTCGGCTCGGGCAGCTCGTAGATCCACACGTGGGGCCAGGTACCGCCGAGGTTGTCCCCGATGTCACCGACGAGGATCCGGTTGCCCGGTCCGACGGCGATCGCCTCGACGTCCCGGGGCGTGCCGACGCCGGAGAGCGCGACGCGCGCGACCGTCTCGCCGGTGCCGCCGTCGACGGCGTACAGGTAGGGCCCCTCGTCCTGGTCGTTGTGGGTCCAGTAGACGCCGGGGTGGAGACGGGAGGCGGCGAGTCCGCTGGACTCGGTGATGCGCGGGTCCTTGATGGTGAAGCCCTCGTCGCCGTCGACGGCAAGGGCGGCGGGCACGGCGAGCGCGCCCGTGAGGAGGGTCGCGGCGATCAGGGCGAAGGGTCGGCGCATGTGCCAAGAGTGCCATCGATCAACGCACTTCAGGGCGGGTGTCCGGACTCACATCGCCGTGGCCGGGCCGATCGTCCATGATGATCGGGTGCTCAGGTTCATGCCCGTAGGTGACTCGATGACGATCGGGAGCGCGGGTGAACACACCTGGCGCTACCGGCTGTGGCGGCACCTGTGCACGGCGTACGACGGTCCCTTCACGCTGGTCGGCCCGCGCGAGACGCTCCACGACCCGGTGACGGACGCCCCCACCTCGCACGCGTACGCCGACCCCGGCTTCCCCCGCGCCCACCTGGCCGGCTGGGGCGAGGGCTGGCAGCACATGACCCCGCTGATCGGCGAGACCGTGCGCTCCTGCCGCGCGGACGTGCTGCTGGTGTCGCTGGGCCTGATCGACCTGGGCTTCTACACCAACGCCGAGCAGACGGCGGAGAACGTCCGCGCGTTCATCGCCGGGGCGAGGACGGCCAACCCGCGCGTCCGCGTGGCCGTCATGCCGGTGATCCGCAACATCCGGGTGGAGGCCGACGCGGCCTTCGCCGAACAGGTCGCCCACTTCAACGAACTCCTGGCGAAGACCGTCGCCGACCTGGACGAGGCGGACTCGCCGCTGCTGCTGGTCCCGCCGCCGGCGTCGTACGACTTCCACACGGACACGTACGACGGCACGCATCCCAACGAGAGCGGCGAGCACAAGCTCGCGGGGGCGTTCGCGGAGGCGATGTGGCGGGGGTGGGGGCTGGGCGGGCCGTACGGGGCGGCGTAGCGGCCCGGGGAATTCCCGGCATATGCGCCCGGCCCGTGTCCCGCTCTCCGTCCGTACCGTTGTACCGCGCGGCCGCACTCGTCCGGGGACAGCCGGGAGGAGCGCCACGATGACCGTCGCAGACGACAGGATCTCCATGGCCGACGCCAACACGCAGCGCTTGGACGAGTGGTTCGAGCGGCTGGAGCGGATGCCCGTCCCCGAAGGATTCAGGGTCGAGATCGTCGGCGGCAACGTCTTCATGACACCGCAGCGGGCCACCCATTGGAGGATCATCCTCAAGCTGGTGATGGCCGTTGAGGACCGGTTCGGGGAGGACGTCAAGGTGTTCTCGGACGTCCGCATCGACTTCCCCGGCCACGAGAACGGTCTCTGCCCGGACGTCGCCGTACTCCGTGCCTCCGCCGAGAAGGACGACGAGGGACGTTGGCGCTACGAGGACGTCGAGTTCGTCTTCGAGGTCATCTCCGAGGGCACGGCCGCCAACGACTACGGCCCGAAGAAGGTCGCCTACGCGACCGCCGAAGTGCCCCTCTACGTCATCGCCGACCCCTACCAGGGCCGCTGCTACGTCTACACCGACCCCAAGAACGGCGACTACGTCACCAGGACGCGGGTGGACTTCGGCGACGACATCGACCTGACGGGCACGGTGGCCGACCTGACCGTGAGCACCAGCGGATTCCCCCGGGACCGATCCCCCCTTGCATAGAGCGCACTCCAAGCCGTTGGCTTGACGACCATGAAGTACACGCAGCTCGGACGCACGGGACTCAAGGTCAGCCGGCTCGTCCTCGGGACGATGAACTTCGGTCCGCAGACCGACGAGGCCGACAGCCACGCCATCATGGACGCCGCGCTGGACGCGGGACTGAACTTCTTCGACACGGCCAACGTCTACGGCTGGGGCGAGAACAAGGGCCGGACCGAGAGCATCATCGGGAACTGGTTCGCCAAGGGCGGCGAGCGCCGCGACAAGGTGGTCCTCGCGACCAAGGTGTACGGGAACATGGGCGCGGACGGCGAGGCGTGGCCCAACCACGACAAGCTGTCGGCGGTGAACATCCGGCGAGCGGTGGACGCCTCGCTCAAGCGGCTGGGGACCGACTACATCGACCTCTACCAGTTCCACCACGTCGACCGGAACACCCCGTTCGAGGAGATCTGGCAGGCGATCGACGTCCTGGTCCAGCAGGGCAAGGTCCTCTACGCCGGTTCCTCGAACTTCCCCGGCTACAAGATCGCCCAGGCCAACGAGATCGCCGCCCGGCGCGGCGGCACCATCGGCCTGGTCAGCGAGCAGTGCCTGTACAACCTCGCCGAGCGCCGCGCCGAGATGGAGGTCGTCCCGGCCGCGCAGGAGTACGGGCTCGGGGTCATCCCCTGGTCGCCGCTGCACGGCGGACTGCTGGGCGGTGTGATCAAGAAGGAGGTCCAGGGCGGCCGGCGCGCCTCCGGACGGGCCGCCGACACGCTCGCCGACCCGTCGTCCCGCGCCCAGATCCAGGCGTACGAGGACCTGCTCGACAAGCACGGCGTCGAGCCCGGCGAGGCCGCGCTGGCCTGGCTGCTCACCCGGCCCGGCGTGACCGGCCCGATCGTCGGCCCGCGCACGGCCGAGCAGCTCGCCTCCGCGCTGCGCGCGGTCGAGCTGGAGCTGAGCGAGGAGCTGCTGACCTCGCTGGACGAGATCTTCCCGGGTCCGGGGCCGTCACCGGAGGCCTTCGCCTGGTAGCGGCACGCACGGGGACCGGCGGCGGCGCTAATTGCCCAGCGCCGCCGCCAGTGCCACCACGACGAACATCAGCACGAGCGCACCGGCCATGATCCGGTTACGGGTCTTCGGGTCCACGCCGTCGAGCCTAACCGGCCGCGCCCAGTGCCCGGCGAGCGACCGTCTCGTAACGGGGCTGCTCGCCCGGCACCCCGGACGTCGGCAGGTTGCTGCGCATCAGCACCACCTCGTCCACGGTCCAGGTACGGCTGCGGAACGCGTGCAGGGCCTCCACGTACGGCCGTACGTCGACGGCGTCCCGGCTGCGGGCCACCGTCAGGTGGGCCTTGTAGCGGCGGTGCTCGTCCATCGGCACGCCCGCCTTGCGCGCCGCCGCCTCGGCGCGCTCGGCCAGCAGCCGCATCGTGCGCAGGTCCCCCTCCGCACCGGCCCACAGCACCCTGCCGCGCCCGAACTGGCCGCCGCCGAGCAGCGCCAGCCGGAACGGCTCGGTCCGGGACGCGGCCCGCCCCAGCCGCGCCGTCAGCTCCGGTACGAGCCCGTCGTCGACCTCGCCGTAGAAGGCTAGCGTGAAGTGCCAGTCAGCGGCTCCGCCGCGGGGCCACCCGGCCCGCCCGGTCCACCGCATCCCGTCCGCCCCGGGCAGCCTCCGCAGCCGGGCCACCTCGGCGGCGAGCTCCTGGACCACGTCCTCGGGCGGCAGTACGGCGGCGAAGAGTCTCATGGGGCCAGTCTGCCGTCAGACCGCGGGAGCCAGGGCTTCCTGGCGCTCACGGGGCACGAAGCGGACGCTGGGGTGGCCCCGGTGCCAGCCCACCGACAGGCGCAGGCCGCCGACCCTGGCCAGGATCAGGCCGATGACGGCCGCCGCGGCCACCGCGACCGCGCCGCCGGCCGCGAAGCCGACGCGGGCGCCGTAGGTGTCGGTGATCCAGCCGACGATCGGGGCGCCGACCGGGGAGCCGCCGAGGAAGACCATCATGTAGAGGGCCATGACACGGCCGCGCATCGCCGGGTCGGTGGCCATCTGGAGGCTGGTGTTGGTGGTGACGTTGACCGTCATCGAGAACAGGCCCAGCGGGACCATGAGCAGGGCGAACATCCACAGCTCCGGCGACGCCGAGGCCAGGATCTCCAGCCCGCCGAAGGCCAGCGCGGCCAGGATCAGCAGCCGCAGCCGGGCCGTGCCGCGCCGGGCGGCGAGCAGGGCGCCGGAGACGGAGCCGACCGCCATCAGGGTGTTGAACATGCTGTAGACGCCCGCTCCCCCGTGGAAGACGTCGTCGGCGAAGGCCGAGAGGTAGACGGGGAAGTTGAAGGCGAAGGTGCCGATGAAGCCGACCAGGACGATCGGCCAGATCAGCTCGGGCCGTCCGGTGACGTAGCGCACGCCCTCCCGGAGCTGTCCCTTGCCGCGCGGGGCGCGCTCGACGGCGTGCAGCTCGCGGGCGCGCATCATCATCAGGCCGGCGAGCGGCGCGACGAAGGACAGGCCGTTGAGGAGGAACGCCCAGCCGGTGCCGACGCCGGTGATCAGCAGGCCCGCGACGGCGGGGCCGACCAGGCGGGCGGACTGGAAGTTCGCGGAGTTCAGGCTGACCGCGTTCTGGAGCTGGCCGGGGCCGACGAGCTCGGAGACGAAGGACTGGCGGGCCGGGTTGTCGACGACGGTCGCGAGACCGAGGGCGAAGGCGGCGACGTAGATGTGCCAGACCTCGACCCGTCCCGTCAGGGTGAGGGCGGCGAGCACGAGGGCGGTGAGGGCCATCGCGGTCTGGGTGACGAGGAGCGTGGGGCGCTTGCGCAGGCGGTCGACGAGGACACCGCCGTACAGGCCGAACAGCAGCATCGGCAGGAACTGCAGGGCCGTGGTGATGCCGACGGCGGCCGAGGAGCCGGTGAGGCTGAGGACCAGCCAGTCCTGGGCGATGCGCTGCATCCAGGTGCCGATGTTGGAGACGACCTGGCCGAGGAAGAACAGGCGGTAGTTCCTGACCTTCAGCGAGGCGAACATCGAGGTCTTGCGGGCGGGCTCGGTGTCGGGGGCGGCCGGGGTGTCGTGGGGGTCAGGTGCGGGGGCGGAAGCTGCTCCGGATCCCGTACTCAAAAGGGTTCGCCTCCTCGCTACGGCCGCTCGCCGCGGCGCTGCTGTGCTGCCTGCTCAGATGTGCGCCAGTTTCTCCAGCACGGGGGCGGCGGCGCGCAGTTTCGCCCACTCGTCCTCGTCGAGCTCCTCGACCAGCGTGGCGAGGAACGCGTTCCGCTTGCGGCGGCTCTCCTCGAGCATCGCCTCGGCCCGCTCGGTCTGCGTGACGACCTTCTGGCGCCGGTCGTCGGGGTGCGGCTCCAGGCGGACCAGTCCCTTGGCCTCCAGCAGGGCCACGATGCGGGTCATCGACGGCGGCTGGACGTGCTCCTTGCGGGCGAGCTCGCCCGGGGTGGCCCGGCCGCAGCGGGCCAGGGTGCCCAGCACCGACATCTCGGTGGGGCTGAGGGACTCGTCGACGCGCTGGTGCTTGAGCCGACGGGACAGCCGCATCACGGCGGATCGGAGGGCGTTCACGGCGGCTGCGTCGTCGCCATGGCTGAAGTCCGGCATGTTCTTTAGCGTAACTCATTACTCTCGCTAAGGACCACCCGGAAGGCGCGCACGCGCCCGTGACCCCCGCCACTGTCACGCCGTATCACCCGTACGAGTGATCCATCCGCGAATCGTGGCGCGGCGCACCGTGGTGTGCAGGGACCCTCGTGCACATGGGGACCGACGTGCTCAGCCTGCGTATCGACCGCGAACTGCTCGAACGGCTCCGGGAGCATGCCGCAAAACGCGGCATGAGCGTCCAGGACTATGTCGTCCGGACGCTCATGCGCGATGACTTCGACCAGCGGTTCCACACCGCCGTCGAGGAGACGGAGAAGTTCTACGGGGTCACGTGAGCCCCCGCGTGCACGGTCAGGTCAGGCCCAGCGCCGGCATCAGGTAGTAGAAGGCGAAGACCGCCGACACCACGTACATCGCCGCCGGGACCTCCCGGCCGCGCCCGGTCGCCAGGCGCAGCACCACGAAGGTGACGAAGCCCATGCCGATGCCGTTGGTGATCGAGTAGGTGAACGGCATCATCACCATCGTCACGAAGGCCGGGATGGCGATCGTGTGGTCCGCCCAGTCGATCTCCTTGATCGAGCCCGCCAGGATCAGGAAGCCCACCGCGACCAGCGCCGGGGTGGCCGCCTGGGACGGGACCATCGTGGCGATGGGCGTGAGGAACAGCGCCACCGCGAACAGGGAGCCGGTGACGACGTTGGCGAAGCCGGTGCGCGCGCCCTCACCGACGCCGGCCGTGGACTCCACGAAGGCGGTGGTGGCCGAGGCGGAGCTGGCACCGCCCGCGGCGACCCCGACGCCGTCGAGGAACAGGACCTTGTTGACGCCGGGCATCTGACCCTGGGCGTCGGTCAGCTTGGCCTCGTCCGAGACGCCCATGATCGTGCCCATCGCGTCGAAGAAGCTCGACAGCAGCACGGTGAAGACGAACAGGATGCCGGTCAGCACGCCGACCTTCTCGAAGCCGCCGAACAGGCTGACCTGGCCGATCAGGCCGAAGTCGGGGGTGGCGACCGGGTTGCCGGGCCACTCGGGGGTGGTCAGGCCCCAGGTGGGGACGTCGGCCACGGCGTTGATGATCAGCGCGAGGACCGTCATCGCGACGATCGAGATGAGGATCGCGCCGGGCACCTTGCGCGCGATCAGCACCAGCGTGAGCAGCGCGCCGAGGACGAAGACGAGGACCGGCCAGCCGGTGAGGTGACCGGTGCCGCCGAGCTGGAGCGGGACGGTGGTGTGGGCGGCGTCCGGGATGCGGGAGACGAACCCGGCGTCGACCAGGCCGATCAGCATGATGAACAGGCCGATACCGATGGCGATGGCCTTGCGCAGACCGTAGGGGACGGCGTTCATCACGCGCTCGCGCAGACCGGTGGCGACCAGCAGCATCACGATGAAACCGGCCAGCACCACCATGCCCATGGCGTCCGGCCACGACATGCGCGGCGCGAGCTGGAGCGCGACGACCGAGTTGATGCCCAGACCGGCGGCCAGCGCGATCGGGACGTTGCCGATGACGCCCATGAGCAGCGTGGTGAACGCGGCGGTCAGGGCGGTCGCGGTGACGAGCTGGCCGTTGTCGAGCTGATGGCCGTACATGTCCTTCGCGCTGCCCAGGATGATCGGGTTCAGCACGATGATGTACGCCATCGCGAAGAAGGTGGCGAAGCCGCCGCGGATCTCACGGGGCAGGGTGCTGCCGCGCTCGGAGATCCGGAAGTAGCGGTCGAGGGCGCCGGACGCGGCACCGGACCCCGGCTGCTCGGGGGTGGGGGCCTTGGTGGTGGCCGACGGGGACATGCGGGGACCTCATCACCGGCGGGCGCCCCCCGAAGCCCTTTGGTGTTTTCTACGAATGAAAGCGGTCAGAGACAAACGGATTCAGTATGAACATATAACGCCGTCCACGCTATCTCCGCGCGTAGACCCGCGTGGCCCCCTGCGGTCTCCGTCACGCGCCCCTCGCGCATCCCCGCGGGGCCCGTCGCATGTCTCTCGCGCATCCCCGCGGGGCCCGTCACGTACCCCTGCGGTCCCCGTCACGTCCGGGGTTCCTCGTAAGCTGTCCGCATGGCCGGGTTTTTTTCGGGATCCCCCGAGCACGAGGCGCCGGAGCCCCTGGAGGGCCCCGTGGTCGCCACCATCGTCGGCGGCACGATCATCTGGTTCGTCCTGTTCCTGGTGCAGCTGCCGTTCTACGGCTGGTTCGACGACCACGGCCACACCTGGTGGCTGTGGACCTGCCTGGCCGGCGGCGGGCTCGGCTTCATCGGCATCTGGTACGTCCGCAGGCGCGACGCAGCGATCAAGCGGGGGCGGTCGGCCGACGGAGCGCCGGGGCCGGACCGCTCCCCCGCCCCCTCGTCCGACTGATCCCGACGGGCCTTCGCGTCACCGCCGTACGACCACGGCACTACGGCCCTCCTCCCCCGGTCGGATCTTCCGCCCATCGGGTGGGTGAACCACCGGCTCCGCACGTACCGTCGGATGCATGACGCATCTCGAGGCGGGCGACCGGATCGATGCCGAACACCC
Organism: Streptomyces sp. 13-12-16; assembly: GCF_002114215.1. Lineage (GTDB taxonomy): Bacteria > Actinomycetota > Actinomycetes > Streptomycetales > Streptomycetaceae > Streptomyces. The sequence continues at coordinate 17,176 of NZ_NCTE01000116.1, forward strand.
CGTCAAGGCCACCTCTCCGGTGACCGGGCTGACGGCCGCGGAAGTGGCCGAACGGGTGGCGCGCGGACAGGTCAACGACGTGCCGGTGCGCAGCAGCCGGTCCCTCGCCGAGATCGTCCGCGCGAACGTCTTCACCCGGTTCAACGCGATCATCGGCGTGCTCTGGCTGATCATGCTGGTGGTCGCGCCCATCCAGGACAGCCTGTTCGGCTTCGTGATCCTCGCCAACACCGGCATCGGCATCGTCCAGGAGTGGCGGGCGAAGAAGACCCTCGACTCCCTCGCGGTGATCGGCGAGGTACGGCCCACGGTCCGCCGGGACGGGACGGCCACGCAGGTCGGCACCTCCGAGATCGTGCTGGACGACCTGATCGAGATCGGGCCGGGCGACAAGGTCGTCGTCGACGGGGTGTGCGCCGGGGCGGACGGCCTGGAGATCGACGAGTCGCTGCTCACCGGCGAGGCCGACCCCGTGGTGAAGCGGCCCGGTGACCAGGTCATGTCCGGCAGCTTCGTCGTCGCCGGCGGCGGTTCCTTCCAGGCGACCCGGGTGGGACGCGAGGCGTACGCGGCGCAGCTCGCCGAGGAGGCGTCCCGGTTCACACTGGTCCACTCCGAGCTGCGCTCGGGCATCTCCACGATCCTCAAGTACGTGACGTGGATGATGGTCCCGACCGCGATCGGCCTGATCATCAGCCAGCTCGTGGTCAAGGAAAACGAGCTGAAGGACTCGGTCGCCCGCACGGTCGGCGGGATCGTGCCGATGGTCCCCGAGGGGCTGGTGCTGCTCACCTCCGTCGCCTTCGCGATCGGGGTGATCCGGCTGGGGCGCAAGCAGTGCCTGGTGCAGGAGCTGCCGGCGATCGAGGGGCTGGCCCGCGTCGACACGGTCTGCCTGGACAAGACGGGCACGCTCACCGAGGGCGGCATGGACGTCACCGAGCTGCGGGTGCTGGGGGACGGTGACGAGGCGTACCTCCGCAAGGTGCTGGGCGAACTCGGCTCGGCGGACCCCCGCCCGAACGCCTCCCTGAAGGCGATCATCGACGCGTACCCGGACACCACCGGGTGGCGCCTCACCGACACGCTGCCCTTCTCCTCCGCCCGCAAGTACAGCGGCGCGACGTTCGAGGAGGACGCGGACGGCGGGGCCGTGACCTGGCTGCTGGGAGCGCCCGACGTGCTGCTGGACCCCGACGACCCGGCGCTGACCGAGACCGGACGGATGAACGAGCAGGGGCTGCGGGTACTGCTGCTCGCCCGTGCCCGCGACGGCGTGGACGTCGACGACCCCGCGGCCGCCGAGGGCGTACGGCCGGCCGCGCTGGTGGTGCTGGAGCAGCGGCTGCGCCCGGACGCGGCCGACACCCTGCGCTACTTCGCCGAGCAGGACGTACGGGCCAAGGTCATCTCCGGGGACAACGCGGTGTCGGTCGGGGCGGTCGCGTCCAAGCTGGGCCTGTCCGGGACGACGGTGGACGCGCGCCGGCTGCCCGCCGACCCGGACGGCATGGCGAAGGCGCTGGACGACGGCACGGTGTTCGGGCGGGTCACCCCGCAGCAGAAGCGGAACATGGTGGGCGCGCTCCAGTCGAACGGCCACACGGTCGCGATGACCGGGGACGGCGTGAACGACGTGCTGGCGCTGAAGGACGCCGACATCGGCGTGGCGATGGGCTCCGGTTCGGAGGCCACGCGGGCGGTCGCGCAGATCGTGCTGCTGAACAACAGCTTCGCCACGCTGCCGTCGGTGGTGGCGGAGGGACGCCGGGTGATCGGCAACATCACCCGGGTCGCGACGCTGTTCCTGGTGAAGACGGTGTACTCGGTGCTGCTCGCGGTGCTGGTGGTGGTCTCGCAGGTGGAGTACCCGTTCCTGCCGCGCCATCTGACCCTGCTGTCGACGCTCACCATCGGCGTCCCGGCGTTCTTCCTGGCCCTCGCCCCCAACAGGGAACGGGCGCGGCCGAACTTCGTACGGCGGGTCATGCGGTACGCGATCCCGGGCGGGGTGCTGGCCGCGCTGGCGACGTTCGCGTCGTACCTGGTCGCACGGGAGCACTACACCGGTGCGGGTGCGCTGGAGGCGGAGACGAGCGCGGCGACGCTGACGCTGTTCCTGATCTCGATCTGGGTACTGGCGATCATCGCCCGGCCGTACACGTGGTGGCGGATCGGTCTGGTGGCGGCGATGGGCGGGGCGTTCCTGGTGGTGCTGGTGGTGCCGTGGCTGCAGGAGTTCTTCGCCCTGAAGCTGGTCGGCATGACCATGCCGTGGGTCGCGACCGGGATCGCGGTGGTGGCGGCGGCCACCCTGGAGCTCCTGTGGAGGTGGGTGGACCGCCGCGTTCCCGCTTAGCGCGGAGGTTCCTACTTCACGTCGACGAAGTCACCGGCCGCGTTGACCGCCGGGGTGGTCGAGGTGCCCGCGAAGGAGTAGCGGTAGTAGCCGTCGGCGGAGGCCTTGACGGTGGTCCTCAGCTCGCCCTTGGAGTTGGTCTTGATGGTCTTGACCGTGGTGTAGGTGCTGGAGCTCTTCTTGCGGAACTGGAGCTTCACCGACTGGCCGGTGTAACCGGCGTACTTGCCGGTCTCCCAGTTGGCGCGGGAGAGCTTGCCCGTGACGGTGATGGTCTTGCCCTTCTTCACCGGCTCGGGGGAGGCGTTGACGGTGAGCTTGGAGGCGCGCTGCACCTGGAAGCTCTTGGCGTTGTCCTTCTGCGCGAAGTCGTCGTCCTTGGCCGCGGCGAGGGCCCACACCTTCCAGGTGCCGGCGGACGCGTTGATGAGGTTGTAGGACGGCTCCAGGGTGAAGGTCGACTTGCAGGTCGACTTCGTGGCGTTGACCTTGGTGCACGTGGCCTCGCCGTCCTTGCCGTCGGCGATGGCCCCGGTGTCGGACTTCTCGACGCTCGGGCCGTGGTACAGGATGGCCTGCGCCCAGGCGACGCCGGAGTTGTCGGTGACGGTGAAGGTGACGGTGACCTTCTTGGCGGCGGTGGCGCCGACGACGACGGACTTGCCGCTGTTGACCACCACGTTGGAGATCTTCGTGTCGCCCACGGAGTCGTCGGCGTGGGCGGCCGGGACGGCGAGGGCGGACAGGGCCAGGGCGCCGGAGACGGCGGCCACGGTGGCGCGTATACGCATGTGTTCCCCACGTTGGAGAAGGGGGCCCCGGCTCTGGTCGTTTCGTACGGCTCGTCGTCGGCCGGGGCCCCGAATGATCAGGGAGTCTGTTGACTCGCATGATCAGATGCGCCACTCCGCCACATGGTTGTGCGGAACGTGGAAAATTCGTGCAGGTTTTCCCGGGCTCAGTCGAACCAGCGGTCCCGCGCCAGCTCCTCCGTCCGGGACGGGTCCTCCAGCAGTGCCGCCACCTCGAAGCGGCGGGGCCACTGGCCCGCCGCCCAGGCCAGCCCCGCGGCCACGCCCTCCAGGGTCGCCGCGTGCAGGACGCCGTCGTCCGTCAGCCGCCAGTCGATCTCCACGCCGTCGACGACGAGTTCCTCGTGCTCGACGTACACGGCCGGGGTGCGCGGCCCCAGCAGCACCCGCACCGGCTCCGGTACGGCGTGCTCCGTGCCCTCGGAGTCCACCTCCCCGGTGACGGACTCGCTCAGCCGCCGCACCTGGAACAGCTCCGCCAGCTCGGCCGCCCGCGCCGGCCGTACGGGCAGCAGCGGCACACCGGAGGTGAACGGCAGCAGGTCGGGCGAGTCGACGACCACCGCGTCCGCGGCGTCCACCACCTCCACCCGGCCGTCGACCACGGCCCGCAGATCGTCCGGCAGGGTCACCTGCTCGGGGTCCAGCTCCGCCAGCGCGCCGTAGAGCGCGTGCAGCTGGGCCGCCGTGACCGGCCGGTCGGGGTCGGCGAGCCGGTCCAGCAGCTCCGCCGCGCCTCCCGGCTCGTCCAGCAACGCGGCCACCGAGGTCCGTACGCCCAGCGCCCGCAGCACCTGCTCGTCCTCGAACCCGGTC
>NZ_NCTE01001135.1 GCF_002114215.1 Streptomyces sp. 13-12-16
TGCCCCACTGCCCGTCGGACGGGGGCTGCCAGTCCTGGCCGGACGGTGCGGCCGGACTCTGCTGCCCGGGACCCCACGGCGTGCCCCAGGTCTGGCCGCCGGGCGGGGCCGAGGCGGGGAACCCTCCGCCGGAGGTCCGGCCGTCCGCGCCGCCGCCGGGGACGGCCGGTCCGGCCGTCATGCCCGGCAGCAGGGGTTCACCACCGTCGGAGGGCAGCACGATGCCTTCGCGCGCGGGGCGCGCCGAGGGCTCCTCGCCCTGTCCACTCTGCGTCACCGGGACTCCTACCAATGGGGGACCTTGTGAATCGTCGGCTCACGCTACCGGGTCCCCGGAGCACGGTGCCACGCAGCACAGAACCTGACCTCCTGCCCTGTGAGCGCGGTAACAAAACCGTGTCACCGTACGCCGCTTGCGTCCCCCTTCACCCCGCCCGTCACGTCATGGACGTCACGCCGCCGCCTGGAGCTCCATCCGCGCCCCGAACTCCCGCACCACCGACTCCTCCCGGTACGGTTCGAGGCGCTGCTGGAGGTCCTCCAGGTACTCGGCGCCCCGGTTGGAGCGGAGCCCGCCCAGCAGCTCCACCGCCTTCAGCCCCGTACTGCAGGCCTGTTCGACCTCACGCTGCTGCACCTGCGCGGTGGCCAGCAGCACGAAGCCGATCGCCCGCCGCCGCGCCCGCGACGCCGGATGCCCCTCCAGCGCCTGGCGGGCGCACCGCGCGGCGGCCTCCGCCTGGCCGAGGTCCCGGTGGCAGTGCGCCAACTCGTCGGCCAGGTAGGCCTCGTCGAAGTGCGCGATCCACACCGGGTCGTCGCCCGAGGCCGGGTCGACGGCCTCCATGGCGCTCATCGCGCGCCCCGCCGCCGTCTGCGCGGCGTGCACGTCGCCCATCAGCGCGTGCCCGCGCGCCTCCGCCGC
>NZ_NCTE01001136.1:0-387 GCF_002114215.1 Streptomyces sp. 13-12-16
CCCGCGCCGTGGCCACGCTGCCGGGGCTGCGCGAGGGCGACCGGCAGGCGCTGCTGCGGGCCACCGCGAAGGTGGAGACCGCGGCCGGCGAGGCGGCCGGCGCCAGCGCCCGGCTGTCGGTGACCTTCGAGTCCGAGGGCGGCGTCTTCGCGGACGTCGACCGGGCCATCGCCGAGCGCCGCAGACTGTGGATCCGCTACTACTCGCCCGCGCGCGACGAGGTCACCGAGCGGGAGATCGACCCCATCCGCCTGGTCAGCGTCGGGCACACGTATGTCGAGGCCTGGTGCAGGCGCTCCGAGGCGCGCCGCACCTTCCGGCTCGACCGGGTCGCCGAGATCCGCATCCTCGACGAGCCGTCAGCACCGCCCGAGGTCGAGCTGCGGG
>NZ_NCTE01001136.1:531-801 GCF_002114215.1 Streptomyces sp. 13-12-16
CGCTGGTGCAGCCCGCGGCCGAGGACCCCGAGGTCGTGGTCGAGGTCGGGCCGGGCGGTCGCTGGGTCGCCGAGTACTACCCGCACGACAGCGCGGACGAGCTTCCCGACGGCGGGCTGCGTATCACCCTGCGCACGCCCGATCCGGCCTCGCTCAGACGGCTGGCCCTGCGGCTCGGCCGCGACGGCCGCATCGTCGAGCCGCGCGCGCTGGCCGACAGCGCCCGGCAGGCGGCCCGCGAGGCGCTGGCGGCGTACGACGGGGTCGAGG
>NZ_NCTE01001137.1 GCF_002114215.1 Streptomyces sp. 13-12-16
GCCACCACGGCACGTCGCCGGCGCGGCACCACCGCCCGCCGGTGCAGCACCGACCAGCCGTCCCGCGCCACCGCCTCCAGGATCCCGCCGTACAGCACGAACGCCGCGCGGATGCACGGCCGGGACACCGGTTCCAGCATCGCGAGCCCCGGCGCCGCCTCCCGGTACACGGCGCGCGTCAGCGCCCCGAACTCCTTCAGCGCGGTGGTGACACGCCGGTCGCGGCGGCCGGTGTCCCGGCACCACCGCAGCAGCGCCCGGTGGACGCCGTGCGCGGCGAGCAGGTCCGCGGGCAGGTACACCCGCCCCCGGTCGAGGTCCTCGCCCACGTCCCGCAGGAAGTTGGTCAGCTGGAAGGCGACCCCGAGGGCCGCGGCGTGCGGCGCGGCCGCCCCGCGCGGGACGACCGTGCCGAGGACGGGCAGCATCTGCAGCCCGATGACCGCCGCCGAACCGTGCGTGTACCGGCGCAGGGCCGCGTAGTCGGCGTAGTCGGTGACCACCAGGTCGGAGCGCATGGCGGTCATGAAGTCGGCGAAGTGCCCGTGGTCGATGCCGTACCGGCGCGCCGTGTCGGCGACCGCCCGCACCACCGGTTCGGTGCTGTTCCCGTCCCGCAGGCCCTTGTCCAGTTCCCGCTGGAGCGCGGAGAGTTCGGCGTCCCGGCGCTCGGGGCCCGCCCCCGTGCCGAGCGCGTCGACGATGTCGTCGGCCCAGCGGGCGAAGCCGTACAGGGCGTGCACGGCGGGGCGCCGTTCGACGGGCAGCAGCCGGGTGGCGAGGAAGTACGTCCTGCCGTGCCGGGCGTTGAGCGCGCGGCAGCGGCGGTAGGCCTCGCGCAGCGCCGGATCGGTGACGCCGGCCGCGTCGAGTTCACGGTCGGTCATACGGGGGCCTCCTGCATGGGGGTGAGGGGCGGACGCGGGCGGCGCGGGCCGCCGGTGATCCGTGCCGCGGCCAGCTTCCCGGACAGCAGCACGGTCGGCACGCCGACACCGGGGGTGGTGCCGCAGCCGGCCAGCACGGCGTTCTCGGTGCCGCGGACCAGGTTGCGGGGCCGGAACGGGCCCGTCTGGGCGAAGGTGTGGGCCGTGGCGAACGGCGTCCCGGCCGCGTGCCCCTGCGCGTGCCAGTCGGCGGGCGTCACCACGCACTCCG
>NZ_NCTE01001138.1 GCF_002114215.1 Streptomyces sp. 13-12-16
CTGGCGCGCGCCGTCCACCGCGCCGTGCGCGAGGCCGTGACGGCCCCCTGAGCGCTGTCCCCGTCCGGCGGACGGCAGCGCGGCCGCGGGGGCGCGCGGGGAACGGGACGGGCGAGGAGCAGAGGAGTGAAGGTCCCGCCTCGGGGTACGCAGCCGCCCGGCCGGCACGTCATCGCCCGGTCGGGTTGCTTTCGTGGATACGGATGGGAGACCGTGGCAACCGAATCCGGTTTTCCCGGCAGAGAGGTGGTGGGGTGCGCACGACGCGTGCCTGCGCTTGTGATTCCTTCCCCCGGTTCCCCCGCCCGCCCGCGTGACCCGGAGGTCCGTACCGCTCCGACGTGGAAGGACGCTCCCTACCCGGTCGTGGTCCTCGACGCGAAGGGCACGGTCGTGGACCTCAACCCGCCCGCCCGGATGATGCTGGCGGACCACCACGACGGAGCCGCTCCACGGGGCGCGGTGCCGGCCTGGCTGGCGGAGGCACACCGCCGCCTCGCCGACGAGGCGGACGTCACACCGGCCCCGCCGGCCGCCGGAGAGATCGGCGACCGGTTCTTCGAGGCGCATCCCGGCCCGCTCTCGGACGGGCAGGTCGTGTGGTGGCTGGTGGACGGCACCGGCAGCCGCCGGGC
>NZ_NCTE01001139.1 GCF_002114215.1 Streptomyces sp. 13-12-16
AGGGCGAGCGGCACCACCAGGGCGATGCCCAGCGCGACCGCGCCGATCCGCCGCCCGGTGCGCACCGGTGCGACGGCGCCGGGCGAGTCCCCGCCCGGACCGGGCGCCCCGCCGAACACGCGCCCCCACTGGGAGAGCCGGTCCCGGCCCTCGGCGAGCAGCAGCATCAGATAGCCGGCCGCCGCCAGCAGGAACCACAGCCAGTCGATGCCGTTGTCGGCCAGCCCCGCGGCCACCGAGTACAGGGCGAGCAGCGGCAGCCCCGCCGGGGCCGCGCCGCGGAAGGTCACCGCGAGGGTGTCCACCAGCAGCCCGATCACCAGCACGCCGCCGACCAGCATCAGCCGGATGCCGTCGGACAGCGGCGCCGGGATCGCGTACCGGCTGACGTCGTCGCCGCCCTGCTCCAGCAGCTCGGCGAAGAAGCGGACGGCGTCGGGGCCGGGTATCAGCCCGGCGAAGGCGTGCTCACGCGCGAACATCAGGGTCAGCAGCAGCAGCGTCACCAGGAACTGCGCCGCCACCGTCAGCGGACGCGCCAGCGGCACCCGCCGGGCCGCCGCGCCCACGCCCGACTGCACCGCCAG
>NZ_NCTE01001140.1:0-1369 GCF_002114215.1 Streptomyces sp. 13-12-16
CGCAGCCCGGTCCCCGACGACCCCGACGCCGTCGGCGCCTGCGCCGCGGCCCACGGTCTGCTGCCCGCGGGGCGGGCCCGCTTCCGGGGGCACGGGCAGGGCCGCAGCCCCCGCCGCACCATCCACGACCTGCGACGCGGCTGGTTCGTCACCCTGCCGCCGGGTGAACCTCTCGCCGAGGAGTTCGCCGCCCGGCTGGCCGAGCTCCCCGAGCAGGACCGGCCCCGCCCCGACCCCGTGTTCACCCTCCGGGCGTACCGGAAGCGGGAGGACGGCAACCTGGAGCGCCCCGGCGGCGACTGAGGGACGGAACCCATCCGTCCTCCCAGGAGGTCCGTCCCGTGACCCACCCCCACAGGCACCGCAGACGCCGTGTCGTCCTGCCCGCGGCACTCGCCGCGGCGGCGCTGGCCGGCGCCGGTCTGACCGCGCTGTCGGAGGCGCCCGCCGAGGCCGCCACCGCACGGCAGGTCGAGAAGCTGGACCGAGGCGTCGTCAGCGTCCACACCGGCAGCGGCAACCTGGTCAGCTGGCGCTGGCTCGGCACCGACCCGGACGGTGTCGCCTTCAACGTCTACCGGGCCGGCACCAAGGTCAACTCCAGCCCCGTCACCGGCTCCACCACCTACTTCCACTCCGGCGCGCCCTCGCACGCCGACTACACCGTCCGCGCGGTGGTGAACGGCACCGAGCAGGGCGACTCGGTCCACGCGATCCAGTTCCGCGCCGGCTACAAGGACGTACCGATCAGCGCTCCGTCCGGCGGCACCACCCCCGACGGCGTCTCGTACACCTACGAGGCCAACGACGCCTCCGTCGGCGACCTCGACGGCGACGGCGCCCTCGACATCGTGCTCAAGTGGCAGCCCACCAACGCCAAGGACAACTCCCAGTCCGGCTACACCGGCAACACGATCGTCGACGGCGTCAAGCTGGACGGCACCCGGCTGTGGCGCGTCGACCTGGGCCACAACATCCGCTCCGGCGCCCACTACACGCAGTTCCAGGTGTACGACTACGACGGCGACGGCAAGGCCGAGGTCGCCATGAAGACCGCCGACGGCACGAAGGACGGCACCGGAGCGGTCATCGGCAGCTCCTCCGCCGACCACCGCAACTCCAGCGGGTACATCCTGTCCGGTCCCGAGTACCTGACGATGTTCAACGGGCAGACCGGCAGGGCGATGGGCACCGTCGACTACGTCCCGGCCCGCGGCACGGTCTCCTCCTGGGGCGACTCCTACGGCAACCGGGTCGACCGCTTCCTCGCCGGCACCGCCTACCTGGACGGCGCCCGCCCCTCCCTGATCATGGCCCGCGGCTACTACACGCGCACGGTGATCGCGGCCTGGGACTGGCGGGGCGGCCC
>NZ_NCTE01001140.1:1567-15360 GCF_002114215.1 Streptomyces sp. 13-12-16
CGGCCGGGACGAGATCGTCTACGGTTCGATGGCCGTCGACGACAACGGCAACGGCCTGTGGACCACCAGGACCGGCCACGGCGACGCCCAGCACCTCGGCGACCTCGACGCGTCGACGTCCGGCCTGGAGTACTACAAGGTCTCCGAGTCCACGGGCCAGCCCGCCGCGCTGTACATCAACCCCTCGAACGGCGCGGTCCGCTGGAAGCTCTCCGCCTGCTGCGACAACGGCCGCGGAGTCGCGGGGGACGTCCACGCGGGCGACTCCGGTCCCGAGATGTGGTCCTCCTCCGACGGCGGCATCCGTGACGAGGGCGGCGGCACCAAGGGCCGCAAGCCCTCTTCCACCAACTTCCTGGCCTGGTGGGACGGCGACCCGGTCCGCGAACTCCTCGACGGCACCCGCATCGACAAGTACGGCACGTCCTCCGACACCCGACTGCTGACCGGCTCGGGCGTCTCCTCGAACAACGGCACCAAGGCCACCCCGGTGCTGTCCGGCGACATCCTGGGCGACTGGCGCGAGGAGGTCGTCTGGCGCACCGGCGACAACAAGAACCTGCGCATCTACTCCACCCCCCACGACACGGACCGCCGCATCACCACCCTCCTCCACGACACCCTGTACCGCACGGCCCTGGCCTGGCAGAACACCGCCTACAACCAGCCCCCGCACACCGGCTTCTTCATCGGCGCCGACATGCCCACGCCGCCCAGGCCCCCGGTCTTCACCCCCTGAGCGGACCTCTTGGACGAACCGGCCGGAACCCCGGCCCGCCCGTACCGGTGTACGGGCGGGCCGGGGGCTTCTCACGTGCTCAGCGAACCGCGCAGGTCCGTTCGCCCAGTCCGAAGACGGTCGGCGCGGTGTTCGTCGCGGACCGGGTCGCGGTGAAGCCGAAGGCGACCGACGAGCCCGCCGCCACCGTGCCGTTCCAGTCGGTGTTGCGTACCGTCACCGCTGGACCGGACTGGGTGGGGGACCCGTTCCAGAGCTGGGAGATCTTCTGGCCGTCCGCGAAGGACCAGTTCAGGGACCAGCCGTTCCAGGCGGCCGAGCCCGTGTTGGTGAGCCGGACGTCGGCCTGGAAGCCGCCGGTCCACTGGTTGGTGATCCTGTAGGTCACCTCGCAGGCGCCCGACGGACCGGGCTCCTCGGGCTCTTCCGGTTCCTCCGGGTCCGTGCCGCCGGTGTCCGCGGTGTCGCCGTAGACGACACCGCGGCCGTTGGTCGCCACGTAGACCCGGCCGTGGACCCGCGGGTCACCGGTGATGGCCGCACCCGTCCAGCCCCACTGGTGGGCGTCGTCGTTGACCCGGGTCCAGGTCGCGCCCCGGTCCGTGGAGCGGAAGATGCCGCGCACGCCGCCGATCTCCGCGCTGGTGAAGAGGGTCTGGTACGAGGCGCCCGGCGCCGCCTTGCCGAAGCCGACGGTGTCGGCCTCGTCGACGTTCGGCAGCTTGGTGAAGGTCGCGCCCGAGTCCGTGGAGTGCCACAGGCCGTACGCGCCGTCGCTCGCCCCGCCCGCCAGCCACACGTCGCCCTTCGCACCCGGGAGTGCCTTGAAGCGCACGCTGTCGCCGGCCGGGAGCCCCGTCGCGGACGAGGCCGTGAACGTCGCGCCGCCGTCCGTACTGACGTAGAACTTCCCGGACTTGAACCCGTAGAACGTCTTCGGGTCCACCCGGTCGGACTCGACGACCGCCCCCGCCGGGATGCCGCTCGACGCCGACCAGGACGTGCCGAACCCGGTCGTGTGGTGCACACCCGCGCCCTGCGGACTCCACACGAACCGGCTGCCGTCGGCCGCCGCCGCGACCGTCCCGCCGCCGCTCACCCCCGAGGGGTCGGTGCCCGCGAACCAGTTGGCGCCGTTGTCCGTCGAGAACGCGATGTGCGGCCCGGAGTCCAGGTTGCCGGCCCGTACCACCGTGTTCGGGTCGGACTCGGCGAAGTCCAGACTCGTCGTCGACGTGAAGTTCGGCTGGGTGAACATCATCGACGGCACCTTGGTCAGGTCCGTGTGCCGGAAGCCGCCGACGTCACCGAGCGCGCTGATCAGCGGGGCGCCCGACGGGGGAGAGATCAGGTCGTTGACGGCCGTCTCCTCCAGGCCCCGCACCATCGGGGTGATGGTGAACGACGTGTCGTCGTCCCAGTTCGTCAGGTTCTCCGTGCCGTAGATCGTCGCGCCCGTCCCGTACATCATCCGGTCGGAGTCGAACGGGTCGATCTCCAGCGCCTCCGTCATCCAGCCCAGCTTCGGCGTCTGTTCCGGCGGCGAGGGGTTCGCGCCCCAGGTCAGCCAGGGGGAGGACGAGACGTCCATCGTGTAGCGGTTCTCGCGGTTCGGATACGACGTGTAGCTCCACGCCTGCGTCCAGGTGCCGCCGCTGTCCGTCGAGCGGAAGATCTGCGTGTCCGGCCACCAGGAGCTGTACGCCGTCGCCATCACCGTGCCCGGGTTCTGCCGGTCCACGGTCAGGCCGCTGAAGCCGTAGTAGGTGTCGGCCTCCGCCACCGGGCTGATGTCCGTCCAGGTGCCGGTCGCCGTCGCGTACCGGTACAGCCGGCCCTTGCCGCCGTCGTACGGGCCGCCGGTGTCGCTGTAGGCCAGGTACAGGTAGCCGTTCTCGGCGTCGAGGACGCCCTTGTGGGCCAGGTGTCCCGTCGGCTGCCCGGCGATCCGCTGCCAGGTCGCGCCCGCGTCCGTCGAACGGTAGACGGCGTTCTCCTTGTCGGCGACCCCGACGTAGATCGTCTTCGTCGCCGCCCCGGCGCCGCCCGTCGACTCGTCGAAGGTGACCCAGGTGATGCCCTGGTTGTCGGACGCGTACCCGGAGGTGTCACCGGGATCCTGCGCGTAGTTCCCGGGGTTGGGGAACGCCGTCACCTCGGACCAGGTGGCGCCCGCGTCGGTCGACCGCCAGAGCCCGTGGCCGCTGGGCGCGCCCAGGTACAGCACATCGTTGTCATGGGGGTCGACCGCCAGCCGTTCCCCCATGCCGCGCCCCGGCATGTTCCCGCCCAGTTTGAACGGCAGCCCGGCCTTCTTCCAGCTCGCGCCCCGGTCGGTGGAGCGCAGGACGGCGCCGTTCGCCGGGTCCCAGTCGTTGGTGTACGTGCCGACCGCCGCGTACACCCGGTCGGGGTCGGCCGAGTCGGAGGCGAGGCTCACCACACCGGTGTGCCCCCAGTCGTCCCAGCCGACCGAGTCGAGCAGCGGGGTCCAGGTCCTGGTGGACTCCTGCCAGCGGTAGGCGCCGCCGATGTCGGTACGGGCGTAGGCCAGGTCCTTCTCACTGCGGTTGAAGACGATGCCGGGCACGAAGCCGCCGCCGTCGATGCGCGCGTTCTTCCAGGTGTAGGTGTCGGCGGCGAGCGTGGTGGCCGGCTCCGGGGCGCCGGCGGCCAGGGCGGGCGGGCCGCCCGCGAGCAGACCGGCCGCAAGCGCGAGCACGGTCGTGAGGACACGGGTTCTTCGCACGGGGGTTCCTTCCTCTTGGGGGGAGGTGGAGTGGGGAGAGCGTGCGAGGGCCGGGCGGCCCCACCGTGCGCGCGTGGGACCGCCCGGCCGTTTGTGGCCCCGGCGTCAGGTGCCGGAGCCGGTACGCGGAGCGTCGGCGGGGGCTATTCGAGAAGCTCCGCGTACGAGCCCAAGGCCAGGGCGATGTCGGCCTGGGCCCAGAACCGGTGGTACGTGAAGGTGGGCGCGGCGCCGCCCGCCAGGTAGGACTCGATCTTCGACCACGCCGGGTCGTCCTGGTAGAAGGAGCGGATCGACTCGAACGTCGACGACGAGTTGATCGTGTCGCCGTTGGGCATGGTGCCGGTCCAGCCGCTCGGGACGTGGATCGGGTCGTCGAAGCGGTTGTAGTCGGCGCGGGTCTCCGGGACGGCGATGCCGAGCGCGTCCTGGTTGTTCTCCCACATGCCGTCCAGCAGCGCCTTGGCCGTGGACGCGGCCTCCGCGTCGCCCGAGCGGTCGGCGTAGTACGTCAGCGTCCTGGCGTAGGCTCCGGCCACACCCACGTCGTTGGAGTAGTCGGCGACCGTGACGTGCAGCCCGCTGTTGGCGCCGGGCGACGACGCGTTCCAGGTGTCGGGCTTGCCCGACCACTGCAGCGTGGCGGGGATCCGGAAGGAGCCGTCGGGGTTGACCGTGGTCTCGGACAGCGCCCAGTCGACCCACTTGTCGAGGACCGACTTGGCGAGGGCGTTGCCGGTCTGCTGGTACAGCTCGGCCACCCGCTCCATCGACCACGCCTGGAAGCCGAACCACTGGTTGGACGGCGGGTCGTGGTAGACCGGCTTCTCGTCGTAGTGCATGCCGTAGAAGGTCGGTGTACCGGACGGCGGGGTGGCGTACCGGCCTGCCCAGCTGTTGGTCGCGCCGCCCGCGATGGCTCCTTCGTCGGACTGCAGCCAGCGGTAGAACTCCAGCTGCCGCTGCATCGACTTGCCCCAGTCGCCCGCGCCCGTCGCCGACTTCGGCTTCATCGGCGCGTACTCGCTCAGCGCGTACGCGGCGAACGGGTTCTGGTAGCCGCCGTGCGCGTGGCTGGAGCCGATGCGCCAGGCCCAGCCCGCGGAGGAGTCGGTGGCGCCGCCCCAGGCGTAGTACCAGGAGAGCAGGTAGTGCGAGGCGTCCTTGCCGGTGCCGGCCGGGCAGGACGGGCTGGTGCAGTTGCCGATCTTCTTGAAGTACTTGTCGTACATGGCGTAGCGCAGGTAGTCACCCATCTTCGCGGCCTTGGCGACCGTCGCGGAGACCTGGGAGCCCTTGCCCTGCTCCTTCGCCCACAGGTCCGCCCAGTACGCGGCCTGCACGGCCCGCGCGTCGGCGTCCGGGGCGTTGGTGAACTTCCACTGCTTGGCGTAGGACGCGTCCTTGGTGAACAGGTCCAGGTAACCGTTCCTGCCGCCGTACTTGAAGGCGTCGCAGGTGGGCTGCGGGACGGTCTCCCAGACCGACTCCTGCGGGCCGCGCTGGAAGGTGTTGATGTACGACGGTCCGGTGTCCGACGGGCCCGCCTCGCACTTGCCGGGCGAGTTGCCGTAGCCGTAGACGTTGTCGACGTCCTGGAGCCAGTGCATGCCGTAGACGTCGTCCGTGCCGTAGGCGGATTTCAGCTCGGACGCGATCGGGTCGGGACCGACCGAGACATTGGAGTCGAGCTGTGACGGGTACTCGTTGGGGGTGTCGTGCTCGGGTGCGTACGTCGCCGGCTTCGAGGCGTTGTAGAAGGAGCTGGTCGACTGGTCGGCGTGGGTCGGGATCATGTACTTCTCCATGATCTCCCAGGCCCCGTTGAACTTGGACCAGTCACCGGTCACCCTGCCGTACGTCGCCTGGAGCCACAGCAGGTAGCTGTACGCCTCCGAGGTGGTCTCGTGGCCGTGGTCCGGCGCCTCGACGATCAGCGTCTCGACCGAGTGGTACGGGATGCCCTCCGGCGAGAAGTAGCCGTTCGCCGGGTCGGTGATCTTCCCGTACAGCTCCAGGAAGCGCGCGTCGTACGTCTTCTGGGCGCCCAGCTGCGTCACCGTGACCGCCGCCTTGGCGTGGCCCGGTGCCGAGGACTCGAAGACCGCCGAGCCACTGCCCGAGGAGTCGGCGGCGATCGTCACCTTCTGCGCGGTGTTCCAGTTCGACGGCGTGAAGGTGAGCGACCCGCCGGCGGAGACCGACAGTCCCGAGTTGCCGCTCGCCCGGCTCGTCGTGACGGTCACGTTCGAGGCCGGCTGCTTGGACAGCTTCACCTCGTACGAGCCCGACTCGCCCTGCTGGACGCCGAGCTGGGACGGCGTGGCCACCACGGCGGGACCCGAGGCGACCGTGATGCCGACCGGGGTCGAGTCGGCGGAGGCGCCCATGCTGTCGTAGGCCTTCGCCACCAGCGAATGACTGCCCACGGTCAAACCGCCGACGGAGAGCGCGAAGGGCGCGCTGGTGTCGGAGCCCAGCAGCTCGGTGTCGTCGTAGAACTCCACCTTGGTGATGGTGGCCTGGTCGGCCGCCGCCGCGGTGGCGGCGAGCGGGATCGTCTCGCCCTGCGTGTAGACGGCGCCGGCCTCCGGGCTGGTCAGCACGGTGATCGGCGGCTGGTGGGCCCCGACGCAGGTGGTGCCGTTGATGGCGAACGACGTGGGAGCGGCGTTGCTGCCGCTGTAGGTGAACTGGCCGCCGGTCGTGACGGCGGCGCCGGCGGCGATCCGGGCGTTGTACCCGGCGTTCTTCACGGTGACGGTCTTGCCGGACTGCGACCAGCTGCCGTTCCAACCGTTCAAGAGTTTCTGGTTGCCCGTGTAGTCGTACGTCAGGGTCCAGCCGTCGATGGCGTCCGAACCGCGGTTGGTGAGGGTCAGATCCACGGTGAATCCGGAACCCCAGTCGTTCGTCTTGTAGTCGACGCTGCACTGGACGGCCGCCGCCTGAGCGGGAGCCGAGCCGGCCGAGAGCATCGTCAGCGGAAGCGCGAGAGCAGCGGCGACGGCCGTCAGTAACCGCCGTAAGCCTCTGCGTCTCCTGGGTGGGGGATGCATGGTGCTGGTTCCTCCTGCGACTCGGACATGTCAAGCCTTGAACCAGTGGGAGCGCTCCCATAGTGAGGATGGGGTGGGGGGCGGTCAAGCCTTGGGGCGAATCGAAAACATTCGACGGTTGAACTTGCGCGAAAGTCGGTTGACCCTCTGTTCTTTACCGTCACTTGGCGCTAGCTTCATGTGCACCAGTGGGAGCGGTTCCATCAGTCGACGCGTCCGTCACGACGCGTCCGAGCTGCAAGGAGTCGCTCGATGCGCCACCCCCCGCGTTCAGTACTTTTAGCCGCCCCCGTGCACGTGTGGAGCACCTGACGCGGGGCGCTCGTTCCCGTGGGATCCACGTGCCGTCCGTGCTGCCCGGAAACCCCCGGCCGGCACCGCAGGCCTGCCCCCCATCAGGTCTGAACGGCATCCCCACCCGTGAGGCACCAGGCCGCGCGATCGTCTGCGCGCGCCCAAGAAGGACAGCCCCCTACGGATAGGAAACCCGCACGATGAGTCGCACCAGAACCGCGCTTCTCGCCGCCATGGCGCTGGTCGCCGGCGCCACCGGGACGGCGATCGCCGCCGTCCCCGGCGCCGCCGGCGCGGCTGCCGCCGTCCCCTGCACCGTGGACTACAAGGTGCAGAACGACTGGGGCTCCGGCTTCACCGCGTCCGTGACGATCACCAACAACAGCGCCGCCAAGTCGTCGTGGTCGCTGAAGTGGTCCTACGCAGGCAACCAGAGGATCGCCAGCGGCTGGAACGCCAAGGTGAGCCAGTCCGGCGCGAACGTCACCGCCGCCAACGAGTCCTACAACGGCACCCTCGCCACCGGGGGTTCGACCTCCTTCGGCTTCCAGGGCACCTACAGCGGCAGCAACGCCGTCCCCGCCACCTTCACCCTCGACGGTGTGACCTGCAACGTCGACTCCGGCGGCGGCCCCACCGACCCGCCGCCGGACCCGACCGGCCGGGTGAACAACCCCTACGACGGCGCCAAGGTGTACGTGAACCCCGAGTGGTCCGCGAACGCCGCCGCCGAGCCGGGCGGCAGCCGCATCGCGAACCAGCCCACCGGTGTCTGGCTGGACCGCACCGCCGCCATCAACGGCGCCAACGGCAAGATGGGCCTGCGCGACCACCTCGACGAGGCCCTGCGGCAGAAGGGTTCCGGCGAGCTCGTCATCCAGCTGGTCATCTACAACCTGCCCGGCCGTGACTGCGCCGCCCTCGCCTCCAACGGCGAGCTCGGTCCGACGGAGATCGACAAGTACAAGACGCAGTACATCGACCCGATCAAGGCCATCCTCGCCGACTCGAAGTACGCCTCGCTGCGGATCGTCACCACGGTCGAGATCGACTCCCTGCCGAACCTGGTCACCAACGTCTCCCCGCGGGCCACCGCCACGCCCAACTGCGACGTGATGAAGGCCAACGGCAACTACGTCAAGGGCGTCGGCTACGCCCTCAACAAGCTCGGCGACGTGTCCAACGTCTACAACTACGTGGACGCCGGCCACCACGGCTGGCTGGGCTGGGACGACAACTTCGGCGCCTCCGCCGACATGTTCAAGCAGGCCGCGACCGCCGAGGGCGCGACCGTCGCCGACGTGCACGGCTTCATCGCCAACACGGCCAACTACAGCGCGCTGAAGGAGGACCACTTCTCCATCGGCGACAGCGTGGCCGGCAAGTCGGTGCGCGAGTCCAAGTGGGTCAGCTGGAACCGCTACGTCGACGAGCTGTCGTACGCCCAGGCGCTGCGCAACCAGCTGGTCTCGATCGGCTTCGACTCGGGCATCGGCATGCTGATCGACACCTCCCGCAACGGCTGGGGCGGTGCGAACCGGCCCACCGGACCCGGCGCCACGACCAGCGTGGACACCTACGTCGACGGCGGCCGCTACGACCGCCGGTTCAACACGGGCAACTGGTGCAACCAGTCGGGAGCCGGCCTCGGTGAGCGGCCGCAGGCCTCCCCGGAGGCCGGGATCGACGCCTACGTGTGGATGAAGCCCCCGGGTGAGTCCGACGGGGCCAGCGAGGCCATCGACAACGACGAGGGCAAGGGCTTCGACCGGATGTGCGACCCGACGTACACCGGCAACCCGCGCAACGACAACAACATGTCGGGAGCGCTGGGCAACGCCCCGATCTCCGGGCACTGGTTCTCCGCCCAGTTCCAGGAGCTGATGAAGAACGCGTACCCGCCGCTGTCGTGACGGGCTGAACCACCGGTCCGCCGGGGCAGGACCTGCCGGGTCCGGCCCCGGCGGACCGCCGCGTACCCCTCCGTACGGCACCCTTTTGCGGAAGCGGCAACGCCGGTTGCCCCCTCCCGGTGCGTCGTCGCACCCTGACGGCATCCGAGCGGAGAGGCTGAGCACCATGGCGCACGACCACGACCACACGCACGACCACCAGCACGGTCATGGGCACGACCACGACTGGGCCGAGCTGGCCCCCCTGCTCGAATCCCAGGCGGAGCTGTTCACACCGCTCTACGAGCGGGCCCTGAACTGGCTGGCGAAGGAGGTGACGGAACCGGGGCTGATCGTGGACGCGGGCAGCGGGCCCGGCGTCATCTCGTGCCTGTTCGCCGAGACCTTCCCGGGCGCGCGGATCGTGGCCGTCGACGGTTCCGAACCACTGCTGGAGCGGGCCGGGGACCGGGCCGGGCGCCAGGGCGTCGGGGACCGCTTCGGCACCCTCGCCGGTGAACTCCCCGAGGTGCTCGGCGAGCTGGACTACCCGGCCGACCTGCTGTGGGCCAGCCGCAGTGTGCACCACCTCGGGGACCAGGCCGCGGCGCTGGCCGCCTGCGCGGCGCGGCTGGCGCCCGGCGGCACGCTGGCCGTGATGGAGGGCGGTCTGCCTCCCCGGTTCCTGCCCCGCGACATCGGGTTCGGCCGGCCCGGTCTCCAGGCGCGCATCGACGCGGTGGAGGAGGAGCGGTTCGGCCGGATGCGGGCCGAACTGCCGGGCTCGGTGGCCGTCGTCGAGGACTGGCCGGCCCTGCTCACCTCGGCCGGCCTGCACCACACCCGCTCGCGCACCTTCCTCCTCGACCTCCCCGCCCCGGTCACGGACCGCGCCCGCGCCTACGTGGTCACCGCCCTCACCCGCACCCGCGAGGTCGTCGGCGAGGACCTGGACGCCGACGACCTCGCCACCCTCGACCGCCTCCTCGACCCCGGCGACAGGGCGAGCGTCCACCACCGCCCGGACGTGTTCGTCCTGGCGGCCCACACGGTCCACGCGGCGGTGCGGCCCGTGTGACGACTTGACTTGGAGAGCTCTCCAAGTGATGGACTCCCCGGCACGCAACGACACACAGGGGGTTTCCATGACCGACTCTCCGGTCGCGCTCATCACCGGCGGGGGCAGCGGCATAGGCGCCGCCGTCGCACGGCGGTTGCTGGACGCGGGGCAGCGGGTGGCCGTCACCGGACGCGGTGAGGAGCGGCTGCGCGACTTCGCGAAGGAACTCGGTGAGCCCGAGGACCTGCTGACGATCACCGGGAACGCCGCCGAGTACGACGACGTACGGACGGCGGTCGACACCGCGCTGACGCGGTTCGGCCGCCTGGACACCATCGTCGCCAACGCCGGTTTCGCCACCCACGACTCGGTCGCCGAGGGCGACCCAGCCGGGTGGACCGAGATGGTGCTGACCAACGTCCTCGGGCCCGCGCTGCTGATCAGGGCCGCCATCGACGCCCTGAAGGAGACCCGCGGGCGCATCGTCCTGGTCGGCAGCGTCGCCGGGTTCGTGCCCACACCGGGCAACTTCTACGGGGCGACCAAGTGGGCGGTGACCGGACTCGCCGAGAACACCCGGCGGCAGGTCACCGAGTGGGGTGTCGGCGTCACCCTGATCGCGCCCGGCCGGGTGGAGACCCCGTTCTGGGACTCCTACGGCAGCCTCCCGCCCGGCGATCTGCTCACCGCCGACCAGATCGCCGACTCCGTCGTGTGGGCCCTGCGGCAGCCCGCCGGTGTCGACGTCAACACCGTGGTCGTACGGCCCGTCGGCCAGCCCAACTGATCACCGCCGACCGGACGCGCGACGGCCTCTCCTCCGGCGGGAGAGGCCGTCGTGTGTGTACGGTCAGCCGCCGTTGAACTCCGCCGGGTGCGACCCGATCCGCCGGTCCTCGTTCAGCGCGCTGATCGCGGCGAGGTCCTCCGCGTCCAGGCTGAACCCGAACACGTCGATGTTCTCCGCGATCCGGGACGGCGTCACCGACTTCGGGATGACGACGTTCCCCAGCTGAAGGTGCCAGCGCAGCACCACCTGTGCCGCCGTACGCCCGTGCTTCTGCGCGATCGCCACGATCGCCGGAATCTCCAGGATCCCCTTGCCGGAACCGAGCGGCGACCACGCCTCGGTCGCGATGCCCCGCTCCGCGTGGTACTCACGCGAGGCGTGCTGCTGCAGATGCGGGTGCAGCTCGATCTGGTTGACCGCCGGGACCACCGACGTCTCGGCGGTCAGCCGCTCCAGGTGCTCCGGCAGGAAGTTGGACACGCCGATGGCGCGGACCCGGCCGTCGTCGAGCAGCTTCTCGAACGCCTTGTACGTGTCGACGTACCGGTCCAGGGCGGGGGCCGGCCAGTGGATCAGGTACAGGTCCACGTACTCGAGGCCGAGCTTCGACAGGGACGTGTCGAAGGCCCGCAGGGTGGAGTCGTACCCCTGGTCGCTGTTCCAGAGCTTGGTGGTGACGAAGAGGTCCTCGCGCGGGACGTCCGACTTCGCGAGGGCCCGTCCGGTGCCCTCCTCGTTGCCGTAGATCGCGGCGGTGTCGATGCTGCGGTAGCCGGCCTCCAGCGCCGTCGTCACGGCCGTCTCGGCCTCCGCGTCCGGCACCTGCCAGACGCCGAAGCCCAGCTGGGGCATCTCGACGCCGTTGTTCAGGGTGATCGGGGGGACCTTGCTCACGAGCTCTCGATCCTTCGGTTGTGGTCAGGTACTACAGGTGTTACCCCCATCGTCAACGATCACGACCCGTGGCGCATTCCTGACCGGGAAATTCATGCCTGGTAGAGCGCCTCGACCTCGGTCTCGTACGCCTTCTCGATCGCCCTCCGCTTCAGTTTCAGCGACGGCGTGAGCAGCCCGTCCTCCTCGGTGAACGGCTGTGCCAGGATCCGGAACGTCCGGATCGACTCGGCCTGCGAGACCAGGGTGTTCGCCGCGACCACGGCCCGCCGCACCTCCGTCTCCAGATCCGCGTCCCGCACCAGCTCGGCCGGTGGCATCCGCGGCTTGCCGCGCATCGCCAGCCAGTGCTCGACGGCCTCCTGGTCCAGGGTGACCAGCGCGGCGACGTACGGGCGGTCGTTGCCGACGACGATGCACTGGCTGACCAGCGGATGGTCCCGCACCCGCTCCTCCAGCACCCCCGGCGAGACGCTCTTGCCGCCGGAGGTCACCAGGATCTCCTTCTTGCGGCCGGTGATGGTGAGGTAGCCGTCCTCGTCGAGGGAGCCGAGGTCGCCGGTGGCCAGCCAGCCGTCGTGCAGGGCCTCGGCGGTGGCCCCGGGGTTGTTGAGGTAGCCGTCGAAGACGTTGTCGCCGTGCAGCCAGATCTCCCCGTCGTCCGCGATGTGCACGGTGACCCCGGGGATGGGCCGGCCGACCGTCCCGTACCGGGTGCGCTCGGGCGGGTTGGCGGTGGCCGCCGCCGTCGACTCCGTGAGGCCGTACCCCTCGTAGACGTGCACGCCCGCGCCCGCGAAGAACAGCCCGAGCCGGCGGTCCATCGCCGAACCGCCCGACATGGCGTGCCGGATCCTGCCGCCCATCGCCGCCCGGATCCTGGCGTAGACGAGCTTGTCGAAGAGCTGGTGCTGCATCCGCAGCGCCGCGGACGGGCCGGGCCCGGTGCCCCAGGCCCTCGCCTCCACCGCGTCCGCGTACTTGACGGCCACCTCGACGGCCTTCTCGAACGGCCCCGAGCGGCCCTCCCGCTCCGCCTTGCGCCGCGCCGCGTTGAACACCTTCTCGAAGATGTACGGCACGGCCAGGAAGAACGTCGGCCGGAACGCGGCCAGGTCGGGCATCAGCGCCGCCGCGTTCAGCTGCGGCTGATGACCGAACTTCACCCTCCCGCGGATCGCCGCGACCTCCACCATCCGCCCGAAGACGTGCGCGAGCGGCAGGAACAGCAGCGTCGCCGCCTCGTCGCCCCGGCGGGAGTGGAACACCGGCTCCCAGCGCTCGATGACGGTGTCCGCCTCGTACATGAAGCTGCCGTGCGAGAGCACACAGCCCTTGGGCCGGCCGGTGGTGCCCGAGGTGTAGATGATCGTCGCGACCGAGTCGGGGGTGACCGCCTGCCGGTGCCGGTGCACCACCTCGTCGTCGAGGTGCGCGCCCGCGTCGTACAGCTCCTGCACCGCGCCCGCGTCGAGCTGCCACAGCCGGCGCATCCGCGGCAGCCGGTCGATGACGGTGGCGATCGTCATCGCGTGGTCCTCGTGCTCCACGATCGCGGCCGTCACCTCCGCGTCGTACAGCATCCACAGGCACTGCTCGGCGGAGGAGGTGGGGTAGACGGGCACGACCTGCGCGCCGATCGTCCACAGCGCGAAGTCGAAGAGCGTCCACTCGTACCGGGTACGGGACATGATCGCGACCCGGTCGCCGAACCGGACGCCGCCCGCGAGGAGGCCCTTCGCGAGGGCGAGCACCTCGTCGCGGAACTCCGCGCCGGTCACGTCCCGCCACCGGCCGGTGTCGTCCTTGCGGCCGAGCGCGACGCGCGACGGGTCCTCCTCGGCATACCGGAAGACCACGTCGGCCAGGCCGCCCACCGGAGGTTCCAGGGCCGACGGAGGGTTGGTGAACTCGCGCAAACCCGCTCCCCGCTCCTCGGCGCCGGAATGGTGCGGCGACGCCCTCGTCCCGCACGGCGCCGTGAAAGCTACCCCACGCGGACGGGGGGCGGGAGGGGAGCGGAAGACGGGCGGAGCTCTCGTCCGCGCTGGTCAGGGGAGGAAAATGCGCCCACATGGGGAAGGGTCGGACAGAAACCTGACCGAGGAGTAAGTTTCGGTGGAGCAATCTCCACCGAATCTGTACGACCTCATGACCGCCCCTTGGGGCGTCCCGCGGCCCCATCGGTCCCAGCGTGCGCGCCGGCCGGAACGTCACCCCCGCCCGCCCCGGTGCAGCCGGTCGCCGCCCGCGAGGATCGCCGACGCCAACGCGTCCGCTGCGCCCTGGGCGGAGGGGCGGCGCCGCCCGTGCGCC
>NZ_NCTE01001141.1:0-910 GCF_002114215.1 Streptomyces sp. 13-12-16
AGCGCCTCGCCGCCGTCGCCACGGCGACCGGCCCCGGTGAGCCGGAGGCACCCGTCTCCGGTGGCATCCCGGTGGGCGGTGTCGTGCGCGGCGCCGACAGCGCGCCCGTGCCGCGGGCCGCCGTCACGCTGATCTCGCTGGGCGGGCGTCAGCTGGGCCGTTCGGTGGCGCAGGCCGACGGCGCGTACGCGGTGGACGCGCCCGGCGCCGGGTCGTACGTCCTGATCGCCGCCGCCGACGGCCACCAGCCGCAGGCGTCCACGATCGTCGTGAACGGCGAACCGGTCGCCTACGACATCCTGCTCAGCGGCACCAGCGGGCTGACCGGACTGGTCCGCACGGCGGACGGCGGGATGCCGGTGAAGGACGCGATGGTGATCGTCACCGATGTGCGCGGCGATCTGCTGGCCACCGGGAGCACCGGTGAGCAGGGCGAGTTCTCGTTCGCCGAGCTGGTGCCGGGCGCGGTGACCGTGGCGGTGAACGCCGCCGGGTACCGGCCGCGCGCCCTGCCCGTCGAGGTGGGCGGCACCGGGGTCACCCGGGTCGAGGTCGACCTGGAGACCGGTGCCCGGGTGCGGGGCGTGGTCCGCGCCCCGCACGGTCCGCTGGCCGACGCCAGGATCACCCTGGTCGACGCGGCCGGCAACGTGGCCGGCACGGCGACGACCGGTGCGGACGGCGCGTACGCCTTCGCCGATCTGGACGGCGGCGAGTACACCGTCATCGCCACGGGCTACCCGCCGGTGGCGACGTCGCTGACCGTCTCCGGCACCGGTGTCGACGACCACGACATCGAGCTCGCCCACCCGGGCGAGTAGCGGAACCCCGGCCCGTGGCGGGCGGGCGCGTCCTGTAGCGGAGACGCGCCCCCGCCGCGGGCCGGTCCGTTCACGACCATTTTGTACGC
>NZ_NCTE01001141.1:1086-2764 GCF_002114215.1 Streptomyces sp. 13-12-16
GTGTCGCACGCGGTCGTCACGGTGACCGACGGGACCGGTACGCAGGTGCTGCGCGCCGGGGCCGACGCCGAGGGCGCCGTGCGGGACACCACCGCGCTGGCGCCGGGGGCGTACACCGTCGTCGTCACCGCGGTCGGGTACGCGCCCGCCGCCGCGAGCGCCATCGTCACCGCGAGCGGGCGGGCCGAGGTGGGGACGGTGACGCTGGCCCGGCAGGGCGGCACCGAGCTGCCGCCGCCGGGGCCGTGGACCGTGGACCCGGCGCATTCGAGCGTGGCGGCCGTCGCCCAGCACCTGGGCATCTCCAGTGTGCGGGGCCGGTTCACCGAGTTCGCGGCCCTGGTGGAGATCGCGCCGGACGACGTCTCCGGGTCCCGCGTGGAGGCGGTGATCCGGGCGGCGTCCATCGACACCGGCAACGGGACGCGCGACGCCCATCTGCGGTCCGCGGACTTCCTGGACGTCGAGCGGTACCCCGAGATCACGTACCGGTCCACCGGTCTGACCGAGGCGGGTTCCGACCGCTGGACGGTCCACGGCGAGCTGGCCATGCGGGGTGTCGTCCGGCCCGTCGACCTGGACCTGGCCTACCTCGGCACCGGGGCGGACCCCTGGGGCGGCACCCGGGCGGCCTTCCGCGCCACGGCCGGACTCCGGCGGGAGGACTTCGCGATGAACTACAACCAGGTCGTCCAGGCCGGCATCGCGGCCATCGGCACGACCCTCCGGGTGGAGCTGGACGTCCAGGCCGTGCAGGGGGAGTCGCTTCCGGCCGCGTGAGGCACCGTCAACCCCCCGTCAGGGGGTGTGGCCGGGGTCGACGATGCGGCGGGCGAGGTCGCGCAGTTTGACGTTCTCCCGCTGCGAGGCGCGGACCAGGCTGTCGAAGGCGCCGGCCGCGTCTATGTCCAGGCGCTCCATGAGAATGCCGGTGGCCTGGCCGATCAGGTCCCGGGTGCGCATGGCCTCGGTGAGCTGCTCGCGCACGGTGGCGGAGTCGAGGGCGATGCCGACGTGCGCGGTGAACAGCCGGCCGACCCGCAGCGCGGTCTCGTCGAAGGCGCGCGGCTTGCGGGCGTAGGCGGTGAGCACGGTCAGCCGGCGGCGGTCGGCCCGCAGCCGCAGCGACAGCACGGACCGCAGGCCGAGCCCGGACAGCACCTCGTCGCCCTCGCCGTTCTCACTGTCCTCGACCTCGGCCACCGGGGCGGTCCACAGGCGGTGCCAGTACGGCCGGTGCCCGTCACCGGGGCCGTCGCCCTCCTCGGCGGCGCGCACCACGTCGTCGGTCCAGGCCAGCGTGGAGCGCCGGTCGTCCCGCTCGATGACGGAGACGCCCGCGTGGTCGGCACCGGGCACGAGGTCGACCGCGAGACGCACGGCGGTGTCCAGGGTGGTGTCCGGGGTGGACGTCTCGTGCAGTCGCTGTGCCGCCGCGGTGAGCGCTTCCGCCAGCTCCAACCCAGCCGGGAAACGGGGCAAATCAGAAAACCGGGACGCAGCCACCACGAACCTCTTCGGCATGCACGGCACCACGGCCGTGCGCAGGAGAGCTCCGCAGCACATTCCTGACTGCGAGCACAGGACGCACGGAATCCTATCTGTTCGGTTGCGATGAGGTGACGCCCGGACCTGGGGTATCGACATCCGGGCCGATCGCCCACCCGGCCTCCTCCCG
>NZ_NCTE01001141.1:2991-4215 GCF_002114215.1 Streptomyces sp. 13-12-16
GGACCGTGCGGCCGCCCGCGTACGCGGACCGACGGGCCCGCGCCGCGACATCCCCGGGTACGACAGCCTCCCGGAGGCACCGGCCGCCTAGTCTGACGCCATGGCACCGAACATCGCGACGAACACCCGTGTCTCCCTCGACGAGCTGCTGGACTTCGTACGGCCCCGGCACCGGGCGATCCTGCTGACCCGGCGGGCCGACGGCGGCCCCCAGGGCTCGCCGCTGACCTGCGGGGTCGACGACTCGGGCCGGATCGTGGTCTCCACGTACCCCGAGCGCGCCAAGACCCGCAACGCCAAGCGGGACAGCCGGGTGAGCCTGATCGTCCTCAGCGACGAGTGGAACGGGCCGTGGGTCCAGATCGACGGCACCGCCGAGGTGGTGGACTCGCCCGAGTCCGTGGAGCCGCTGGTGGAGTACTACCGGAACATCGCCGGCGAGCACCCGGACTGGGACGAGTACCGCGCCGCCATGGTCAAGCAGGGCAAGTCGATCATCCGGATCACCCCGGAGCGCTGGGGCCCGGTGGCGACCGGGGGTTTCCCGGCGCGGCTGGCCGAGGGGGAGTGAACGGACGAGGGCGGTGACACGGGATGTCACCGCCCTCGTCCCCCGCCGGGGGCCGTCAGTCGCCGGTCGTCTTCTGCGTGAGGTCGTAGAAGGTGGCCGAGCCGGCCGTCACCTCCTTGAAGTTCTCCTGCACCCAGGTGGATATCTGCCCGGAGCTGCCGGAGTCGCCGCCCATGCCACCGCCCATGCCGCCGCCGGCGACGAAGTAGTGGATCCTCCCGTCCGCCACGTACTTCTTGAACTGGGCGAGCGTCGGGGACGGGTCGGTGCCGTTGAAGCCGCCGATCGCCATCACGGGTTCACCGGTGGAGAGCTGGTAACTCGCGGCGTTCTGGGCGCCGATGGCCGCCGCGACCCAGGTGTGGTCGCCGGCGTCGGCCTCCAGCAGCTCCTTCGCCTCGGAGTCGACGTCCGCGCCGCCGAGCAGACCGCCCATTCCGCCGCCGCCACCCATGCGGCCCTCGGCGCCGTCGCCGGTGCCGTTCTGCGGGGCACCCTGACCGTTCTGGCCGTTCTGGCCCATGGGTCCGCCGCCGGGGAAGCCGCCGGTGCCGTCGCCGCCCGCACCGGGCGGGGTCTGGCCCTGGCCCCCTTGCTGCCCCTGGCCGCCCTGCTGGTTCTGCCCGCCGGGGCCGCCCCCGCCGGGGAAGCCG
>NZ_NCTE01001142.1 GCF_002114215.1 Streptomyces sp. 13-12-16
AGCGCGCCGTCGCCGTCGGCACCCCCGCCGACGTACGGCGGGCCCTGGCCGCCCTCGCCGCGGGCCGCCTTGACCCGGCACTGGTCCTCGGCGAGACCGGCGGCACCGTACGCACCGCCCTGCTGTTCACCGGGCAGGGCAGCCAGCGCCCCGGCACCGGCCGTGAACTGTACGCCCGGTACCCGCGGTTCGCCGAGGCGCTCGACGAGGTCGTGGCGAAGCTCGACCCGCTGCTCACCGGCCCGGAGGCGGACACCGCGCCGTACTCCCTCAAGGACGTCCTGTTCGCCGGGGACGGCACCCCCGAGGCCGCCGCGCTCCACGAGACCGGCTGGACCCAGCCCGCCCTGTTCGCCCTCGGAACAGCCCTGTACCACCTGGTCCGCTCCTGGGGCGTGCGCCCCGGCGTGCTCCTCGGTCACTCCATCGGCGGCATCACCGCCGCCCACGCCGCGGGCGTCCTCTCCCTGGACGACGCCTGCGCCCTGGTCGCCGCGCGCGCCCGGCTCATGCAGGCGCTGCCCCAGGGCGGCGCCATGTACTCCGTACAGGCCACCGAGGACGAGGTGCTGCCGCTGCTGGACGGCCTGGAGGACCAGGTCTCCCTGGCCGCCGTCAACAGCCCCGGCTCCGTCGTGGTCGCCGGGGACGAGGACGCCGCCGAGCGCGTCGCCGCCCACTTCGCCGGCCAGGGCCGCGCCACCCGCCGGCTGCGGGTCAGCCACGCCTTCCACTCGCCGCGCATGGACGCCGTGCTCGACGCCTACCGCCGGGTCGCCGAGGGCCTGACCTACCACGAGCCGGCCGTGCCGGTCGTC
>NZ_NCTE01001143.1:0-1084 GCF_002114215.1 Streptomyces sp. 13-12-16
CCGCCGGGCCGCGCCCGGCCCCCGGCACGCCCGTGCCGCTGCCGTTGTCGGCGAGGACCGGGCCCGCCCTGCGCGCCCGGGCCCGGCAACTCGCCGACCACCTGCGGGCCACCCCCGGTCTGAACCCCGTGGACGTGGGATTCACCCTGGCGACCACCCGCGCCGGCCTCAACCGCCGTGTCGTCGTGGTCGGCCGCGACCGTGCGGAGATCCTCGGCGGACTGGACGCGCTGGCGCAGGACGCCCCCCTCGACGGCGCCGCGCGGACGACCGGGCTGACCGCCTTCCTGTTCACGGGACAGGGCAGCCAGCAACCGGGGATGGGCAGGGGGCTGTACGAGGCGTTCCCCGCGTTCGCGCACGCCTTCGACGAGGTGTGCGCGCTGCTCGACCCCGCGGTGCGCGAGGTGATGTGGGGCGACGAGAAGGCGCTCGGCCGTACGGAGTTCACACAACCGGCGATCTTCGCCTTGCAGGTGGCGCTGTTCCGGCTGTTCGAGTCCTGGGGCGTACGGCCCGACTTCGTGGCCGGTCACTCGATCGGTGAACTGGCCGCCGCGCACGTCGCCGGGGTGTTCTCCCTGCCGGACGCCGCCGCGTTGGTCACGGCGCGGGGCCGGCTGATGCAGGCGCTGCCGCCCGGCGGCGCGATGGTGGCCGTCGAGGCCACCGAGGAAGAGGTCCTCCCGCTGCTGGGGCAGGACGTCGGGATCGCCGCCGTCAACGGCCCCTCCTCCGTGGTGCTCTCCGGAACCGAGGACGCCGTCGCCGCCGCCGTGGAGCGGCTGGGCGGGCGCAGGACGAACCGGCTGCGGGTCTCCCACGCGTTCCACTCGCCCTCGATGGACCCGATGCTGGAGGAGTTCCGCCGCGTCGCGCGGAACGTGGCCTACGCCGAGCCGCGGGTGCCGGTCGTCGCGGCGGGCGAGGTGACCGACGCGGAGCACTGGGTGCGGCACGTGCGCGAGACGGTGCGGTTCGCCGACGCGGTGACCCGGCTGGAGGCCGAAGGCGTCACCCGCTACCTGGAGCTGGGACCCGACGGCGTCCTGACCGCCATGGCCCGCCAGTGCCTCACCACCAC
>NZ_NCTE01001143.1:1253-2264 GCF_002114215.1 Streptomyces sp. 13-12-16
CTGCGCGTCGACTGGACGGGCGTGTTCGACGGGCGCGGCGCCCGGCGGGCCGACCTGCCCACCTACCCCTTCCAGCGCGCCCGGTACTGGCTCGACAAGAGCGGCCTGGGCGGCGACGTCACGGCCGCCGGTCTGGGCCGGCCCGGTCACCCGCTGCTCGGCGCGATGGTGCAGCTGCCCGGTTCCGGTGGTGTGGTGTTCACCGGACGCCTGTCCGCCGGAGCCCACCCCTGGCTGTCCGACCACACCGTGGCCGGCTCCGTCCTGCTGCCCGGCACCGCGTACGTGGACCTGGCCGTACGGGCGGGCGACCAGGTGGGATGCCGCCGGATCGAGGACCTCGCCCTGGGAGTACCGCTGATCCTGCCCGAACACGGCGGCGTCCACATCCAGGTGGCCGTCGAGGCGCCCGACGCCTCGGGACGCCGCCCGGTGTCCGTGTACTCCCGCGCCGACGACGCCCCGCTCGACCGCGAATGGGTCCTGCACGCCGAAGGCACCCTGGTCCCCGACGCCGGTGAGCCGTCCGACGGCCTCACCGTGTGGCCGCCGCGCGACGCCGAGCCCCTTGCCGTCGAAGGACTCTACGAACGGCTGGAGTACGGGCCGACGTTCCGGGGGCTGCGCGCGGCATGGCGGCGCGGCGACGACGTGTTCGCCGAGATCGGCCTCCCGGAGGGGACCGACACCGGGGACTTCGGACTCCACCCCGCCCTGCTCGACTCGGCGTTGCACGCGCTCGACCTGACGCATCAGGGGGCGACGGCGCTTCCGTTCTCGTGGTCGGACGTCACCCTGCACGCCGAGGGCGCCACGACCGCCCGGGTCCGCCTGCGTCCCGGGAACGGTGACTCGGTGGAGCTGGAGCTGGCCGACGCCGCCGGGCGCCCGGTCGCGTCGGTCGGCTCGGTGACGCTGCGTCCCTTCACCGCCGACGACCTGGCGCCCGACCCGGCCCGTGTCGCGGACGCGCTGTTCCGCACGGAGTGGGTTCCGGCCGCGGGCGGGCGC
>NZ_NCTE01001144.1 GCF_002114215.1 Streptomyces sp. 13-12-16
AGGCAGGAGACGGCGAGCACCTCGAACCCGGCCGCCTGGTGGCCCACCGCGCACAGCCCGGTGACGGCCAGGACCACGAGCGGGGCCCGGCGGCGCGCGGCCGTAGCCAGCCCGCCGGCCGCCAGCAGCGCGCAGCCGAGCAACTCACGGTCCCCGGCCGGGTGCGGTCCGGACAGCCCGGTGCCCAGCATCAGCGCTGCCACGCCCACGGCGATCACCCGGTCGGTGACTTCGGCCGGGACGGCGAGCCGCCCTTTGTCCATGGGTGCACCGTAGCCGGATGCGGTGGTGGGCGAGTCCGACTCGTGGAGGAGTGGTCGGCTACCGCGTGCGTGGTACCGGCGCGTCGCCTGACGCGTCCGCGGTATCCGGATGCCGCGGCGGCGGTAGCGGGAAGTGTCCGCGCCTGCCGGACGACCGGCGGGAGGGCCGGCGCGCATGCTTTCGGCACACATCGGACTTCGGAAGCAACGACGCAGAAGGAGGAGAGCGGCATGAGTGCTTCAGCAGTGCTGGCGGCGGCCGCCGAGGGCGGGATCATCGGTGACGGGCGGACCGGTGCCAACCTGGCCCTCGGGGTGGGGGTGCTCGGCCTGGTTGTCGGCCGGCTGGCCCTGGCCCGCGCCGGCGGCCGGATCGGCGTCGGCAACGCGCGCGTCGGCGGGATGTCGGCCATCGTGGTGGGAACGGTCGGCACGGTCCTCGCGGTGCTGCACGCGGCCACCTCCGGTGGCGGTCCCGGCACCGGCAACGGGCTCGTCGGCGCCGTCGTGGCCATCCCGCTGGGGCTGGGCGCCGTGCTCCTCGGCCGCCGGGTGCTGACCCGGTGCCGCCGCGCCGACCGG
>NZ_NCTE01001145.1:0-4267 GCF_002114215.1 Streptomyces sp. 13-12-16
GCCCGGCGGCGTGCGGTTCCGCCGTCGCGCCGGGCGCGTCCGCCCCCGCCGCCACGGTGGGACGGTCCAGGAGCGGCACATGACGGCCGTCGGGAGCGGTCACGGTGCCCCGGCCCGATGCCCCCCTGCCGCGGGTGTCCTCGAAGCTGACCTCGACCGCCGCGCCCTCCGCGTCGCCGTGGTGCAGCTCCCGGCGGCGCAGCACGGCCACGCGGCTGCCCGTGAGGGGAACCTCGGCGAACGCCTCGCCGGACGAGGAGATCAGCTCGACGGCACGCTCCAGCAGCATCAGCTGTTCCTGCGAGGCCAGGCGGGGGGCCGGCCCGCCGAGCCGGTGCAGCTCACCCGAGCCGAGGTTCAGCTCGGCGTGCCCGCCGCGCTCCCTGGCCCGCTGGAAGGAGCGCATCAGCTCGAGCTCGCGGGCGGCGCTCAGCTCCAGCAGGCGCTCACCGATGCGTTCGGTGGCCTCCTGCAGGACCAGTGCCATGCCGGGGTCGGCCAGCGCCCGGGGTACGGAGAGGTTGACCGCGCCCCGCACGGTGCCGCCCACCGGATCGCGCACCGGCGCGGCCATGCAGGTCAGCTCCTTGAGGCCGTGCAGGAAGTGTTCGTGGCCGACGACCACGAACGGCGCCCGGGTGCTCAGCACCATGCTGACGCTGCTGGTCCCCATGAACCGCTCGTCGACGTTGGCGCCCGGTACCAGGGAGGCGGCGTCCATCAGCTCCAGCCCCGCCGGGGCGCCCCACCGGTCCACGATGTTCGCCCGTGAGTCGGCCAGCGCCACGGTCACCGGCACGCCCGAGAACCGTTCGTACAGGTGGTCCAGCACCGGCGCGGCGGCCCTGATCAGCCGGGAGTCGGGGTCCAGGTCCCGCTCGACCGGCAGGGCAGCCCTCTCCTGGTCGATGCCGAGCGACTGCGAGCGCTGCCAGGAGGCGAGGATCTCCGGGCGTACTCCGGCGACCGGCTGTGTCCGGTCGCCGGGGCCACTGCCCGAAGGAGTCGGATACGGGTCCACAGGATCAGAGTAATCGGGCAAATGGGACGTGCGCTCGGTCGCGGGTGTCCCGGAGGCGAAGGATCCGGGTTCCGCGGACCCGGAACGGCCCTTCACGGGCCTTCACGTGCTGCGCAACAGCAGCAGGGCGATGTCGTCGGTGTACGCGTGCCGGGGGACGGCGTGGCGCACCAGGTCGTCGGCCAGGTCGTCGATCGGCTGGTCACCCGTCCCGGTGAGGTGGCGGGCCAGGTCGTCGATGGACCGGGTGATGTCGGAGCCGGGGGTTTCCACGAGACCGTCGGTGTAGAGGGCGAGGAGCGATCCGGCCGGCAGGGGCGCGGAGGTGACCGGATAGTCGGCCGCGGGACCCGCGCCGATGCCGAGCAGGGGACCGGGATCCACCTCGAGCACGAGGGTCGCCGGCGTGGGCGCCGGGGTGCGCAGGAGCGGAGGGAGGTGTCCCGCGCTGGCCAGGTGGAGGCATCGGCGGGCGAGGTCGATGTGGATGTAGAGGCAGGAGACGAAAAGGTCGGTCTCGAGGTCCGCCAGCACACGGTCGGTGCGGGTCAGCACGTCGCCGGGGCACTCGCCGGCGGTGGCGTGGACGGCGGTGCGGACCTGCCCCATGAGGGCGGCGGCGTTGATGTTGTGCCCTTGCACGTCTCCGATGACGGCGGCGGCGGTGGTGTCACCGAGGCGGATCAGGTCGTAGAAGTCACCGCCGATGTCCACGCCGTGGGCGGTCGGCAGGTACCGGGCGGCGACCGTGAGACCGGGGACGCGCGGCAGGGTCGTGGGCAGAAGGGCCTGCTGCAGGCCGTGGGCCAGCTCGTGCTTGGCGTCGTAGAGCAGCGCGCGGTCCATGGCCTGGGCGATGAGACCGCCCAGCGAGACGAGGACGGCGCGCTCACCGGCGCCGAAGGGGTGCGGGCGGTCGTAGGACAGGATGCAGCAGCCGACGCGGCGGTCGGACACCACCAGGGGGAGGAAGGCCCACGCCTGCTTGCCGCTGAGAGTGAGGGCTTTCGGATGGGCGTGGGTCATCTCGCCCGGGTCGGCGAAGAAGGCCGGGACACCGCTGTGCAGCACCCGGCCGACGGGGGTGACGTCGGTGTCCAGCGGCAGGCCGTCGAGGCGGGCGATGGAGCGCGGGTCGTAGCCCCGGTGCCCGATGATCTTCAGACGTCCGGAGCCGGCGGCCGAGACGACCAGGCCCTGGGCGCCGAAGGCGGGCAGGATCTGGTCGGCCACCACGTTGATCACGTCGGCCACGGTGACGGTCTGGCTCAGCGCGGCCGACAGGTGGATCAGCTGGTGGATCCGCCCCGTTCCGGCGCCCTCCGGGGACGCGAGGGGCGTGGTGATGCGGGGCGGCGGCGCGTCGGCCGGGCGCCGGTCGTGGTTGGGGGAGACGAGGACGCTGATGCCGCTCTCGTCCGGGTAGAGCCGGAAGTCGAGCCACCGGCCGGGAGGGCGCAGCGCGGTGAAGGCGACGGGCTCACGACTGAAGACCGCTGTGCGGTAATGCTCCTCGTGGACCGGGCCGGCGAGCCAGGGCACGGCCTGCCACGGCAGGTTCCCCAGCAGGCGGTCGCGTTCGCGGCCGAGCAGCCGGGCCGCGGCGTCGTTGAGGTAGGTGACGCGCCCTTCCAGGTCGAGGCCGAGGGCGCCGACGGGCAGCCGCTGGACCAGGTCGGCGGCGGCGATCCGGGCCTGCGCCGGATCGATGTCGGGCCGGCGCAGGGGCACGGTGCGCGGCTCGTCGGGAACGGTCCACGAGGCGGGCGACCGGTCCAGCAGCCGGGTGAGGCGCCGTGCGCTGGACTGGATGTGCCCGCGCTCGCGCGGCGTCAGGGACGGCGGATGGCTCTTGGACCACACCAGCGCCATGGCCCCGTGGCGGCGCACGCCGTGCAGGGGGGCGAAGGCCACCGCGAACTGGTAGGGCATCCCGGCCGCGGCGTTCGGGTACAGACGGGCCATGTCCTCCTGGCGGCCCACCCAGACCAGCCGGTCCTCCCGCACCGCCTCCGACAGAGGGCCCGCGGCCGAGACCGCCACCCGCCGCCAGGGAGCCACGGTCGCCCTCGGCACGCCGCAGACCGCGGCGAGGCCCAGCACCGGTTCCCGCGCCGACAACAGGTACACGCCGCCCGCCAGAGCCCCGGTCCGGCGCACCGTGGTACTGAGCGCCTCGTCCAAGGAGGCCGCGCGACCGTCATCGCCGGGACTCTCATTCCTCACATGTCCGACAGTATGCGCTCGGTCGCCGACGGGCGAAGGGTGTGCCGCGGCATCCGTGCGGATGTGCCTGCTCCATGTGGCCGTGACCGCTGGCAGTCGTCCGGGCGGGCGACTGTGATGGACGTACGGGTCCGGTGTCCGTGCCGAGCACGCCCGCGCCGCGGGCCTCTCTCCACCGGTCTGCCGGTCCTGTCCCGGTGTGCCCCATGCGGCGTGGAAAGGGAGGACGAGGAGCACGCCGACCGGCCGGTCACGAAAGACCGTTCCAGCCCCGAGGTCCGGGCCCGCCGCCTTGGCGCGGCCGGACAGGAGAAGCAGAGGTGTGACATGGACAAGTCCCAACTGGCCCGGGCCAGCGTGCGCAAGGCCGCGCAGCGGGGCCACGACATCCGCGAGGAAGACGCGGAACAGGTGATCGACGCCCTGTTCGGCACGGTCGACATGGCGGGTGTGATCGCGGAGACGCTCAAGCACGACGAAGCGGTGGTGGCCGGCAGCTTCGGCCGCTTCCACGCCGACGGGGGCTCCGCCGCCTTCCAGCCGGGCAAGGCCCTGACCGAGTACCTCCACGGCACCACCCCGTGACGGGGACGTACGGACTCCCCGTCCCGGACCACGGGATCACGGCTGCCGGGCGGACGCACGGCGGGGATCCGCCTGACACCCCTGTACTCCGCCTCCGGCCTTCCGGGCCCGGCACCCCGGTGCCCGCGCCCGCCCGCGCCTCCCCCCGCTGAGGGCCGGGCCGGCCGTGCCGGCCGCGGACGGCGCCGTGGACAATGACCCGGTGTCCACTGCGATGATCTCTGCCCGGGAAGCCGAAGTGCTCACGCTGCTCGGGGAGCACCTCAGCAACGCGGAGATAGCCGCCCGGTTGTTCATCTCCGTACGCACGGTCGAGTCACACGTGTCCTCGCTGCTGCGCAAGCTGCACCTGCCCGACCGGCGGGCACTGTCCCGGCAGGCAGCCGCCTCCGCCCGGCAGCAGAGCCCGGCAGCCGTCCTGCCTTCACCGCTGAC
>NZ_NCTE01001145.1:4447-5675 GCF_002114215.1 Streptomyces sp. 13-12-16
GGAAGCACCGGCAGGTGACCGCGGCCGGCCCCGGCGGGGTGGGGAAGACCCGGCTCGCCCTGGCGGTGGCCGCGGACCTGGCCGACGACTTCCCCGACGGAGTGTGGTTCGTCGATCTGGTCCCGGTCACCGATCCGGGGCGCGTGGGCGCGGCGGTCGCGGCGGCCGTGGGCGCGGGCGACCAGCCGGGGCGCGACATCGACGACGCGGTGCTGGCCGCGCTCGCGGAGCACCGGGCGTTGCTGGTGCTGGACAACTGCGAACAGGTGCGCGACGGGGTGGCCCCGTTCCTGGAACGGCTTCTGACGGCCTGTCCGCGGCTGTACGTGCTCGCGACGAGCCGCGCCCGGCTGATGGTGCCCTTCGAGCGGGTCTTCCCGGTCCCGCCGCTGTCGCGGGACGGCGGCGACGAGTCGGACGCGGTCGCCCTGTTCATGGACCGGGCCGCAGCGGTCGGCTGGCCGCCGGGGCCGACGGTGAGCGAGGGAGTCGTGGCCATCTGCGAACGGCTCGACGGCATGGCGCTCGCGATCGAGCTGGCGGCGGCACGCTGGTCCACGCTCGGCCTCGACGGCCTGACCGCCGGTCTCTCCGATCAGCTGCGGACCCTGAGCGGCGGCGCCCGCGCCGACGACCGGCACCGGTCGGTACGGGCGGTACTGGACTGGAGCCACGACCTGCTCGAGCCGCAGGACCGGGCGCTGCTGCGCCGGGTGTCGGTGTTCGTCACGCCGTTCACCGCCGACGCGGCCGCCGAGGTCGCCGCCTTCACCCCGCTGGACGCGTCCGCGGTCTTTGACGGGCTCGGCAGACTCGCCGAGCAGAACCTGCTCTCCGTGACACCGTCCGAGACCGGCACCCGGTACCAGGCGCGGGAGACCATCCGGCAGTACGGGACCGAGCGGCTCACCGACGCCGGTGAGCGGACCGTCGTACGGTCCCGCCACGCGCAGTGGTGCCTGGCCGCCGCGGAGGCCCTGTCGGGCTCCGGCGACGCCGACTGGCGCGTCCGGTTCGACGCGGTGGCGGACGACGTCAGGGCTGCTCTCGCCTGGGCCGCCGACCGGCCGGAGCGACGGGAGGACGCCTGCCGTCTGGCCCGGCTCCTGGCCGGACTGGCCTTCACCCGCAACCTGCTCGGCGAGGCCCAGCAGCGGTACGAGCAGGCGGCGCGGCTCGCCGGGGACGCCGCGGGGGCGTCGGCGCTGCGCGAGGCCGCGGCGGTGGC
>NZ_NCTE01001146.1 GCF_002114215.1 Streptomyces sp. 13-12-16
CCAGCGGCCGGCCCGCGGCGGTCGCGAGGCCGCCGACGCCCCCGGCGGCGAGGCCCGTCTCGCCGAACGGCCCGAGGTTCACCGAGAGCCACGGACGGCCCACCGACCGCTCGGCCCCGGCGAAGGAGTCGAGGAAGGCGTTCGCCGCCGCGTACGCGCCCAGGGCGCCGGCCAGGCCGGGCAGCACCGACGACACCGAAGAGAACGCGACGCACACTCCCGGGCGCTGCCCGTGCCGGTCCAGTGCCTCGGCCAGCAGGACGGTGCCGAGCGTCTTCGCGCCCAGCGCGTCGACCGTCTCCCGCACGTCCGTTCCGCGCAGACCGCCGGGCCGGGCGACTCCGGCCGCGTGGAAGACGGCGTCCAGCGGGGGGAGTCCGGCGACGAGCCGTTCGACGTCGTCGGGGACGGTGAGGTCGGCCGTGACGTAGCGGGCGTCGGCGCCGAGAGCGGTGAGTTCCTCCAGGAGGCCCCGGGGCGGGCGGGGGGAGCGTCCTGCCAGTACGAGGACGGGGCGGGCCCGGTCCGCGAGTCGCCGGGCCAGTGCGGAACCGATGCCTCCGGCACCGCCCGTGATCAGGTAGGTGCCGTCGGCGGGCAACGGGGCCGTGCGGTCCGCGTGTTCCGCGGTGCGTGGCACGACGGCCCGTACCGAGCGCTGCCCGGCCCGCCAGGCGACGGCTCCTTCCGCCTGCGGCGCGGATGCCTCGGTGAGCAGTGCCCGCAGGTGCTGCTCCTCGTCGTCGAGGGAGGAGAGGTCGATCCAGTTCGCGATCACCCCCGTGGATTCCTGGGGCACGGCCAGGGCGAGCCCGCCGAGGATCGCCTGGGCGGGGTTCGGGCGCTCCGCGCCGTGGCCCGTGACGTGTGCGTCCCGGGTCACCACCAGCAGGCGGCGGGCGCCGGTCCGGTCGAGCAGCGCGAGTGCTTCACGCAGCGCCGTGACCGCCTGGTGCTGGTGCTGTTCCAGGTCCGCCGCCGTTCGGGGACGGGCCGTGCCGGCGAGCAGGATCACGGTCTCCGGGGTTCCGGCGTCACCCGCTCCTCGGCGGGCGAGCCGGTCCGCCAGCCGGCGCGCCTCTGCCGGGTCCGCACCGGTCACCACGACGGCACGGCCGTCCGCGGGGAGCGGGGGCGTCGGCCGCCACACGACGTCGTGCAGCAGGCCCGGTGAGGGCCAGTGGTTCTGCCGGCGGTACGGGCAGGGCGGCAGAGGCACCCGGCGGCAGCCCTCGTCGAGGGCCGTGCGGTCCACCGGTACGCCCCGGGTCCACAGACGGGCCACGGTCTCCAGCAACTCCCGTGCTCCACCCGCCGCTTCGGCCGCGGACACCACGAAGGCACCGGTGGTGGGCGCCACCGTCCGGGTCGGGCCGAGGTCCACGAACGTGTCGTAGCCCTCCTCCAGCAGACGCGCCACGGCGCGGTCGAACCGCACCGGGCGCAGGGCGTGTTCACGCAGGTGGTCCGGGGTCATCGGGGGCTGCCACGCCGCGGTGAGCGTGCTCATCACCGGTGTCGTGGGCGCCGTCGGGGCCAGTGCGCGGGCCGCGTCCGACAGGGCCCGGGCGACCGGCTCCATCAGCGGGGAGTGGAAGGCGCGTGACACCCGCAACGGGCGTACGGTCGCGCCCTGCCCGGTGAGCCGCCGCGACGCCTCGCGGACCGCGTCGGGGACGCCGGAGATCACCAGCCGCCCCGGCCCGTTGTACGCGGCGACCGCCAGTTCACCCCCGGAGGCGGCCACCAGGGCGGCCACCTCCCGCTCCACGGCGCCCAGCACGGCCGCCATGGCGCCCGGTGCGGTCGACCCGCCCATGAGCCGGCCCCGTTC
>NZ_NCTE01001147.1 GCF_002114215.1 Streptomyces sp. 13-12-16
CGCACCGTCCCCCGACCCCGCCGTGTCCAGTGCCAGCACCCGCCAGGCCCCCGCCCGGAACGCCTCCCCCACCGTCCGCCCCTCCAACTGCGCGTACCTGCCCACGACCACCGCCGCGAACAGCAGCACCCGCCGCTCCACCGGTATCGCCCCCAGGATCTGCCGTCCCATCATCGCCCCGGCGAAAGCCGGCGCCGCCAGATGCGACACACTCCGGCTCCGCGTCAGCGCCGACGGGTGCGCGGTCCGCAGCGTCCGGTACACCGCCTTCGCGAAGTCGTCGTCGTACAGCCGCAGCACCGTCCGCAGATCGGGCCGTACGGACCGCGCGTACAGCACCGCCTCCAGATTCGTCGTGTCCGCACTGGTCAGTGCCAGCAACGCGTCCGCGCGATGGATCTTCGCGGCCTCCAGCACCCCCTCCTGTGTGACGTCCCCCAGCACCACCGGAACCCGTAGCCGCCGCGCCACGGCCATCCCCCGCGCCTCCGGGTCGGCCTCGACGCACACCACCGGGATGTGCAGCTCCCGCAGCCGCGTCAGCACCCGCGTCCCGATCTTGCCCAGTCCGAGCAGCACCACGTGCCCGCCCAGCCCGCGCGGCGGCTTCCGCAGCGCCGACGCCGTGCGGAACGTCCCCAGCGCCTCCAGCACCGCCGCCAGCAGCACCGGCAGCAGCAGCAACCCCACCAGCATGGAGAGCAGTTGCAGTACCTGCCGCCCGGTGGACTGGTGGTGTGCGGGCTCGTTGATCGCGAACAGGTCGAGCAGGGTGACGTACGTGGCGTGCAGCGGGTTGTCCCGGGTCACCACCGTCAGTGCGACGGCGAGCGCGACCACCGCCGCCACCAGCCCCGCCAGCGACCACCGCAGCCGCCGCGAGAACAGCGAGGCGAACGGCGGCCCGCCCCGTCCGGCGGGCAACGGCGGCCCGGAGTAGGAAAGCTGCTCCAGCACGACCGTCCCCCGCCCGGTCGCCGCCGCCACCGCCGCCGCGTCGGGCAGCAGTTGCGGTCCCTGTTCGCCACTGTCCTCCGAACCCTCGGCCCCGGCGGGGTCGTTGCTGGTCGCGGAGAGCAGCGCGAGTGTGCACAGTCCCGGATCGGCCACCTCGCCCGGCCCCGGGGGCCGGCGTTCCACCGCCCGCAGCAGCAGCCCCTCCGCGTCGACGACCTTGCTGGTGCCGACGAGCGCGGTGGCGACCAGCGCGGGCGCGGCCGTGTCGGCGTCGGACAGCACGGTCGTGGCGATGTCGGCACCACCGGCACCACCGGCCCCGCCACGTCCCGCCGTACCCCCGCCACCGTCACCGCCCGCCAACTCGGCTGCCTGGTCGAGGAGTTCCTCGATGTGCTGGCCCAGCCGCCGGTTGTAGAGCCGCAGGAC
>NZ_NCTE01001148.1 GCF_002114215.1 Streptomyces sp. 13-12-16
CGCCGCGGCCCGCAGCCCCAGCACGGGCAGCGGCCGGCTCCCGGCCAGCACCCGGCCCGCCCGCCGCACCGGCCGGGGGTCGGCCAGCACCTCCGCCAGATGCCGCAGGTTCTCGATCTCGGCCTCGACGGCCTGCTGGTACTCGTTGTACGAGCCGGTCTCCGGGGCCGGTTCGGCGGGCGCGACCTCGCGCAGGTGCCGGCGCAGGGCGGGGTAGCCGTCGAAGCCGAGGGCGACGGCGAACCGGGTCACGGACGGCTGGCTGACCCCGGCCAGTTCGGCCAGCTCCACGCTGGACAGGAACGGCACGTCGGCGGCGCGCCGCACCATGCTGTGCGCGATGCGCCGCTGGGTCGGCGTCAGCCGGTGCCCCTCGAAGAGCGCCTGGAGGCGCGCGGCAGGGCTCTCGGTGCCGCCACTCATGACCCGCATCCCCTCGACGCCCCGGCCTATTCACCCATCGAAATTCCTGCATACCGTTATACAGGCGCGTGCGGGGCCGCGCCGACCGCACGTCGCGATGGGCGGAGATCGCACGCTGTGCCCGTTTCGGCGACAGATCCGGAACTCGACGATTTTGCTACGACGTCACCACATCCCGAACGGGCCGGATAGCGTAACTCATCGAACAACAGAGCGCCTTGGGGCGCAGGCGCCCCATGTGGCACCCGACGGAGGACTGGTACAGGCGTGGACGCGCGAAGTCGTGGGCAGGCGGACGGAACCGACCCTGCCGACCAGTGGGTACTCAACCCGGAGACCGGCGAATACGAACTGCGGCTGAACGATTCCGCAGAGCAGCCGAAGACGCCCGGCCCCCGCAGCGCCCCGCGCCCCGGTTCCACCGCGCCCGTCCGCGTCCCCGGCCAGCGCGGCCGCCGTGCCGCACCCGCGCCGGAACCGGAACCGGCGTCCG
>NZ_NCTE01001149.1:0-1998 GCF_002114215.1 Streptomyces sp. 13-12-16
CCCGGGGCCGCGGGGGCGGCGGGCGCCGCGGGGGCGTGCCGCGGCTCGTCCACGGTGATGCCGTAGTCGGTGGCGAGGCCCTCGAGCCCGCTGCTGTACCCCTGGCCGACGGCGCGGAACTTCCAGGCGCCCTGGCGCCGGTAGAACTCGCCGAGGACGAACGCCGTCTCGGTGGTCGCGCCCGTGCTGTCGAAGCGGGCCGCCACGGTGCCGTTCGCGGCGTCCTTGACCTCGATGTACAGGTCCTGGACCTGTCCGAACGTGCCGCCGTCGCAGGAGGCGGCCAGGATCACCGTCTCGATTCCGGGCTCCACGCGCGCGAGGTCGACGAGCAGGGTGTCGGTGGCCCGCCCTCCCGCGTCCCGTTTGCCCTCGTGGCGCACGGCGCCGGAGGCGTGGGCGGGCTGGTTGTAGAAGACGAAGTCGTCGTCGGAGCGGACCTTCCCGCCGGTCAGCAGGAGGGCCGAGGCGTCCGCGTCGGGTACGCCGGGGCCGGAGCGCCGGCCCACGTCCACCCGCAGTGCCGTCGTCGGCACCGGTGTGTTCGATCCCTTCGGCATTGACATGTCCGCCCCCATCACGGGTCGCCGTGCCGGGCCGGGACCCGGCATCCGTCGGTGTTCGTGCGCACAACTTATTCCCCCGCGCGGGGAACTCCCATGGGGAGTGCGTGGGAACCGGTGACCAACCGCCGGTAACCCGCCCGGAACTCGGCCTTTACACGAAATACGCCTGCCGATGTGCCCGTTTTCCATAAGTTCGCTCGCATTGGGGATCCCCGGTCACGCCGGGCACGGAAAACAACCCTCTTATCGGTCTCCCCAACCAGCACATCGTGGGCTTAACTTATGTGCCATGACCTCCCCCCGCTCCACTTATGGCGGCGGCTACTACTCCGCTGCCTTCCCGGACACCCCGATCTACGACTCCCTCGTGGCCGAGCGGGGTACCCCGCAGATCGCCCCGATCCGGGTCCCCGCCGCTTACGAGGCGCCGGCCGGCCATCTGCCCGCCCTCCCCTCGGCGTTGCCCGCCCTCCCGGCGGCCCCGTCCCAGCCCTCCTACGGCTACCCGCAGATGCCGCAGCCCGCCCCGCTCCAGCAGGCGCCCGCGGCGTACATCCCGCAGCAGGCGACCGCGCCGCGCGGCTACCCCGGCCCCCAGCCGCAGCCGCCGCGTCCGGTTCCGCCCGCGGGCTACGAGGCGATGCGCCCCGCGGCTCCGCGGCCGGGTCCCGCTCCCTACCAGGACCCGTACAACAGCCAGCAGTACCGCGGGTACTGAGCCTGCCCGGGGCTGTCGGTGCCGTACGGCACGACGGCCCCGCGGGCATGCCCGTCCGCACCCCGTCCGCCGGAGGCCCCGAGGTCGCCTCCGGTCGTCCCCGGGAGGGAACCGGACTTCCGCCCAGCGGGGCGGGAAACACGGTTCCGCCCCGGGCAGCACCGACCGCCGCGCTCCGTACGGGACGCCGCCGGGCTTCCGACCGGCGGCGTCCGGCTGTCCGCGGCGGGAACGCGGACACCGGCGCCGTCGCGGAGGTCCGCGACTTCACGGTTCCCGTCGCGGACGCGGGAACCGGGCCCCGGGCCCGCGCGTTGGCCTTTCACGAGAGATCCGTGAAAGGACCCGCGGGGGGGAAGGGGGCGCGGACCGTGCGAGCGATCAGCGGACTCTGGCGCTGGCGGCACAACCCGTTGTGCCGCGGGACCGACCTGGCCGAGGCCTGGGTGGCGTTCACGGCGCTGCTGCTCGTCCTCGTCACCGCACCGGTGGCCGGCGTCCTCGTCGGAGGCGCCGCCCAGGACGTCCTGCAGCGTTCCGTCCGCGCACAGCACCAGTCCCGGCACCTGGTGACAGCCACGGTGGTGCGCGAGCTCGATCCCTCTCCCTCGGCCGCCGACCCGGAACTGTCCGCCGGCGGGGATCCGCGCCACCGCGTCCTCGCCCACTGGACCGCGCCGGACGGCACCGGGCGGAGCGGGCCGGTGCCGACCC
>NZ_NCTE01001149.1:2206-5795 GCF_002114215.1 Streptomyces sp. 13-12-16
CACGCCGTGCTCGCCGGCACCGGCGCCGCCCTGGCGACCGCGGCCCTCGTCGAGGGCTTCAGACGGCTGACCGTCCGGCGCATGGTCCGCCGCCGGTACGAGCGTTGGGACCGGGCATGGGAGAAGGCGGGCCCGGACTGGGGCAGGACCGGGACCGGCAGCTGACCGACGTTCCGGCTCTGGTCAACCCGGTGCCCGCGCGCACGCTACGGTGGTCCGGCCGAACCGATCGGCGGCAACACGCGCGCGAACGAGCCACGTACGACAAGGTGGGGGCACAGCTACGCCATGGCACAGGGCACGGTCCAGGTGACGCACACCGGCACATCGAGGTGGCGGCGCCGCACGGGTGAGTACGCATCGCTCGCCGCCGCCCTGGAGGCCGCGGCCGAGGGCGACGTCCTCACCGTCGCTCCCGGGACCTACCGGGAGAACCTCGTCGTGCAGCGGGCGGTGACCCTGCGCGGCCCCGAGGGCTCACCCGGCTCGGTGCGCATCGCGCCCCCGGACGGCGTTCCGCTGACCGTGCGCGCCTCGGCGGTGGTCCAGGACCTGCACGTGGAGGGGCAGGACGCCACCGCCCCGGCCGTGCTGGTCGAGGAGGGCACCCCGGAGCTGCGCGACATACGCGTGGTCACCCGGTCCGCGACCGGCATCGAGGTGCGCGGCGGCGCCCGGCCCACGGCGCGCCGCTGCACGGTCGACAATCCGGCGGGCACCGGCATCGCCGTACTGGACGGCGGGGGCGGGGTGTTCGAGGAGTGCGAGGTGGTCGCCGCGGGGCAGGCCGGGGTCGCGGTGCGCGGCGGCGCCCACCCGCGCCTCGAGCGCTGCCGGGTGCACCACGCCTCGGGCTCGGGACTGACCGCGACCGGGGAGAACTCGGCGCTGGAGGCGGTGGGTTGCGAGGTCTACGAGGTGCGGGGCAGCGGTGTCCAGGTCACCGGCCGCGCCACCGCGCACCTCACCGACTGCGACGTGCACCGGACGACCGGGGACGGCATCACGCTCGACACGGACGCGGTGCTGACGCTGGCCGACTGCCGGATCCACGACATCCCGGAGAACGCGGTCGACCTGCGGTCCCGTTCGGTGCTCACCCTGACCCGCACCAGCGTGCGGCGGTTCGGCCGCAACGGCCTGTCGGTGTGGGACCCCGGCACGCGCGTGGACGCCAACCAGTGCGAGATCTTCGACAGCACCGGTGACTACCCCGCGGTGTGGGTGAGCGACGGCGCCACCGCCGTACTGGAGTCCTGCCGGGTGCACGACGTGCCGGACGCCCTGTTCGTGCTCGACCGCGGTTCCCGCGCGGACGTCGTCGACAGCGATCTGACACAGGTGCGCAACACGGCCGTGTCGGTGAGTGACGGCGCCACCGCGCAGCTCGACGACTGCCGGATCCGGGAGGCGGCGACGGGCGCCTGGTTCCGCGACCACGGCAGCGGCGGCACTCTCGGCAACTGTTCCCTGGACGGCGTGCAGACCGGCGTGATCGTCACCAAGGGCGCCGACCCGACCGTCGAGC
Source organism: Streptomyces sp. 13-12-16 (assembly GCF_002114215.1). Classification (GTDB taxonomy): domain Bacteria; phylum Actinomycetota; class Actinomycetes; order Streptomycetales; family Streptomycetaceae; genus Streptomyces. The sequence goes on from NZ_NCTE01001149.1 coordinate 3,735, forward strand.
GCTGCACGGTCGACTCCCCCGCCGAGGCCGGTGTCTACGTCTCGGCCGGCGGCCGCGGAACCTTCGTGAACTGCCGGGTCACGGGCAGCGGCGGCTACGGCTTCCACGTGATCGACGGCAGCCGTACGACGCTGCGGAAGTGCCGTACGGAGCGCTGCGCGCGCGGTGGGTACGAGTTCGCCGAGGGCGACGCGGCGTCCGGTTCGGGCGGTCCCGTCGTGGAGGACTGCACCAGCGACGAGAGCGGGAGCCCGAGGCCGGCAACGGCACCGGAGCCGGCCGCCGTGCGGACGGTGAGCCACACCACCGGCCTGCTGAGCGCGGTTCCCGCCTCCCGTACGGCCGAGCCGGCACCGCCCGCCCCCGAGCCGGAGCGGGAGTCCCGCACCTCCAAGGCCGTGCTCGGGGAACTCGACGCGCTGGTGGGCCTGGAGAGCGTCAAGCGCGAGGTGCGCGCCCTCACCGACATGATCGAGGTGGGCCGGCGCCGGCAGCGGGCCGGCCTGAAGGCGGCGTCGGTCAAGCGGCATCTGGTGTTCACCGGCTCCCCCGGCACCGGCAAGACCACCGTGGCCCGTCTGTACGGCGAGATCCTCGCCTCGCTCGGGGTGCTGGAGCAGGGGCATCTGGTCGAGGTGTCCCGGGTCGACCTGGTCGGCGAGCACATCGGCTCCACGGCGATCCGCACCCAGGAGGCGTTCGAGAAGGCGCGCGGCGGCGTGCTGTTCATCGACGAGGCGTACGCGCTCTCCCCCGAGGACGCCGGGCGCGACTTCGGCAAGGAGGCCATCGACACGCTGGTGAAGCTGATGGAGGACCAGCGGGACGCGGTGGTGGTGATCGTGGCCGGCTACACGGCCGAGATGGAGCGGTTCCTGTCGGTCAACCCGGGTGTGGCGTCCCGTTTCTCGCGGACGATCACCTTCGGCGACTACGGCCCCGAGGAGCTGCTGCGGATCGTGCGGCAGCAGGCCGAGGAGCACGAGTACCGGCTGGCGCCGGGCGCCGACGAGGCGGTGCTCGCGTACTTCACCGACATCCCCAAGGGGCCCGCGTTCGGCAACGGGCGCACCGCGCGGCAGACCTTCGAGGCGATGGTCGAGCGGCACGCGAGCCGGGTGGCCCAGCTCGACGAGCCGACCACCGACGACCTGACCCTCCTCTACGCCGAGGACCTGCCCTCGCTGCCCTGAGCTCCGTCGGGCTCCCCCGTGTGCCGGGGTGCCGGTACGTCCGGCCGCAGGCGGGCGAGCAGCCGGTGCCGTTCCTCGGCGAACGCCGGGTCGGCCTGGTAGTCGGAGTGGCCGAGGATCGGCGCGGGCAGGGGGTGGGCCTCGGTGCGGCCGTAGGCGAGGGGGTCCTGGAGCGCGGGGCGGTCCACGGCGGGGCCGCGGTCGCCGGGCAGCCGCATCGGTCCGCCGATGGGGTCGGTGCGCCGGTAGAGGTTGCGCCAGCAGTCGACCTCCCGGTGCAGGGAGCCGAGCGCGTCCGGGCCGAAGTGGGCCGGGAACCAGCGGCCGTACAGCCGCTCCAGCGGGGAACCGTAGGTCAGCAGCGCGACGCGTCTGCGGGTGGACGGCGCGAGCTGCCAGGCCGTGGCGGCGGCGAGGACGCTGCCCTGGGAGTGGCCGGAGATCACCAGCCGGCCGCCGGTGGCCCGGGTCCAGGTGGCGATCCGCCAGGTCAGGTCGGGCACCGCGCGCTCGGCGTAGCAGGGCGGTGCGAAGGGGTGCGCGGCACGCGGCCAGAAGGTGCCGACGTCCCACAGGATGCCGATGGTGCGCCGCGCGGAGGCGTCCTTGTAGGCGCGGCGGCCCCAGGTGACGAGGAGCACGAAGCCGAGTCCGATCAGCCAGGAGCCCAGCGCCTGCGCGGTCTCGGCGGCGCCGTGGACGACGGCGTACGAGCCCCGGGCGGCCTCGCCGGGTGTCTTGTCGGTGGTCAGGGCGCCGACGAGGGCGCCGGCGCCCAGGAGCAGGGTCGCGGCGGAGGTGACGGCGAGGACGCGCGGCGCGCGGTCGGTGAGGGCGGCCATGGCGCGCACGGAGGCGATGCGGCGGG
>NZ_NCTE01001150.1 GCF_002114215.1 Streptomyces sp. 13-12-16
CCGTCGCGAGCGCCCGGCTGACCGCCGGGCAGCCGGCGGACGCGCCCGCCGTCGAGACGGCCGTGGACCGGGCGCACCACCAGTGGGGCCGGATCGGCGACCCGTCCAGGGCCCGCGAACTCGGCGCGGTCCTCGCGGAACTGCGCGGACGGGTGCCGGGGCGGCGCGAGGGGGCCCTGGACCATGTGCGGCGTCAGCTGCGGCAGTTGCAGACGCAGGGCTGAGCGCCGGCCGGTGCGGGTGTCCCTACCGGACCGCCTCCGCCTCCGCCACCGGTGTCGTGGTCCGGTGGTCCGGCTCGGGGTCGGCGGCCTTGGCCGGGCCCGCGTTGGCCGCCAGGACCAGCGCCGCGACCGCGGCGACGGCCGCGGCGAGGCCACGGGCGTAACGCTCGGTGGTGCGTGTGGGTTCCAGCACGGCGGCCTCCCAACAGTGACGGGTTAAGCGTGTTTAATTCGCGGTTTAACCTAGGGGCTGTCGGACGCGAACGGCAAGGGGCACTGGGGGAGTTGGTGTGGGGGAACGGGACGAGCCGGCGACCATCGGGCGGCGGGTGCAGCAGTTGCGGGTGGAGCGCGGGCTGACCCAGAGACAACTGGCGGAGCCGGTGTACACGCCCGCGTACGTCTCCACGCTGGAGGCGGGCCGGGTGCGCCCCTCCGACGACGCGTTACGGCACCTCGCCGACCGTCTCGGAGTCGAGTTCGACGAACTGGCCACCGGACGTTCCGCCCGGCTCGTGACCGAGCTGCACCTGAGGCTGACCGAGGCGCAGCGCACGCTCGCCGTCGGTGAGACGGAGGCCGCGGTGGAGCAGTACGCCGGGCTGCTCGCCGAGGCGGAGGCGAACGACCTGGCCGAGGAGCAGGCCGCCGCACTGCTCGGGCTCGGGGAGTGCGCCCTGGAGACCGGTGAACTGGCCGAGGGACGCCAGTACTTCGAGCGGGCCGAGACCCGGCTCGCCGAGGCGCCGCTGCCCGCACGGGTGCCGGCGCTGCGCGGACGGGCCGTCGCCCACTACCTCGCGGGCGAACTGCGGTACGCGGTCTACCTCCTCGAGTCCACGATCGACGAGCTGAACCGGGGCGGCCTGCACGACCCGGACGCGCTGCTGCTGCTCTACGCCAGCGCGATCGGCCCGTACATGGACATGGGCGCGCACGCGCGGGCCGCGCAGGCGGCGGAGTTCGCGCTGGCGCTCGCGCCGCAGTCCGGCGACCCGGCGCTGGTGGCGCGCATGCACCGGTCGGTGGCCCGCACCCTGCTCGCCGAGGGCCGCCTCGCCGAGGCGGACGCCTCGCTGGCCAAGGCGGCGGAGCTGTACCGCGGGCTGCAGCTCCGTACCGAGCTGGCCAACTGCCACTGGATGCGCGGCTACGTGTACGCGCAGAACGGCGAACTGGAGCGCGCCGAGCAGGAGATGCGCGAGGCGCTGGCGATGCTGTCGGCCAAGCGGGCGTCCCTCTACAGCAGCCAGGTGACCGTCGAACTGGCCGACGTGCTGCGCCGGCGCGGCAGCTCCGGGGAGGCGGCGGCCCTGCTGGAGGACGTGCTCGGCGGGCTCTCCCCCGAGCGGGGCGCGGTGCACGCGGCGGCGGCGCACCGGCTGCTCGGGATCATCGCCGAGGACGACCGCGACGCCGAGCGGGCCGAGGAGCACTACGTGCGCGCGATGAGCCTGCTGGAGCGTGCGGGCGCGGCCGGTGACCTGGCCGACCTGTGCCGCCTCCTCGGTGACCTGCTGCGCCGCACCGGCCGCGTCGAGGCGGCCCTGGACGCCTACCGCACCGGCCTGGGCCACCGCACGGCCCCGGGTACGACCACGCTGGGCCCGGCGCCCGCCCAGCCCCCGGTCTGACCGTTTCGGGTGCGGCGGGCCGGGTAGTCGGGGCTCACTTCCGGGGGTGAACGGCCGAAGGAGGCGGTGGGCGTGCGGCCCGGGGACGACCCTGGGGGCGAGCCGGACAGGGACGACGAGCGGGTGCTCGGCGCGATCGCCGCGGAGCT
>NZ_NCTE01001151.1:0-413 GCF_002114215.1 Streptomyces sp. 13-12-16
CCGGCGGGTCGCGCCGCCGGGCCGTTCCCCGTGGGCCCGGCCTCAGCCCCGGGCCGACGCCTCCGCCGGCGTGGGCGTCCCGGCCCGCTCCCCCAGGGCCGCGTCCAGATCGGCCCACAGGTCCTCGACGTCCTCCAGGCCGACCGAGAGCCTCAGCAGCCGGTCGCTCACCCCGGCGCCCCTGCGGTCGTCGGCGTCGACGATGCGGTGGCTGATGGAGGCCGGGTGCTGGATGAGGGAGTCCACGCTGCCCAGGCTGACGGCCGGGGTGATCAGGCGTACGCCGGCGATCACCTCGTGCGGGTCCCCGTGCACCTCGAAGGAGACCATCGCCCCGCCGATGCGCGGGTAGTGCACCCGGGCCACGCGCGGATCGGCGGTGAGCCGGCCGGCGAGGTCGGCGGCGGTCGCCG
>NZ_NCTE01001151.1:533-4208 GCF_002114215.1 Streptomyces sp. 13-12-16
CAGGGTCGACAGGCCGCGCAGCAGCAGGTATCCGGCCAGCGGGTGCAGCACGCCACCCGTGGCGAACCGCACCTGGCGCAGCCGCCCGGCGAACTCCTCGTCGCAGGCCACCACGCCCGCCAGGACGTCCCCGTGTCCGCCGAGGTACTTGGTGGCGCTGTGCAGCACCAGGCGCGCCCCGTGCTCGGCCGGACGCTGGAGGACCGGCGTGGCGAAGGTGTTGTCGACGAGCAGCGGCACGGAACCGCAGGCGTGGGCGACGGCCCGCAGGTCGATCTCGGCGAGCGTGGGGTTGGCCGGGGTCTCCACGAGCACCAGGCCGGTGTCGGGGCGCAGCGCGTCGGCGACCCCGGCCGGGTCGGTCCAGGTCACCTCGGAGCCGAGCAGTCCGGCGGTCAGCAGATGGTCGCTGCACCCGTACAGGGGACGTACGGCGACGACGTGCCGCAGTCCCATCGAGCCGCGGACCAGCAGGACGGCGCTGAGCGCGGCCATGCCGCTGGCGAACGCGACCGCCGACTCCGTGCCCTCCAGGCGGGCGAGGGCGGTCTCGAAGCGCGCGACGGTCGGATTGCCGAGCCGCCCGTAGACGGGCGGGCCCTCCGGCTCGGCGCCGGTGGTGGCGAAGGCGTCGATGCGGGCCGCCTCGGCGCGGCTGTCGTACGAGGGGTACGTGGTCGACAGGTCGATCGGCGGAGCGTGCAGTCCCAGTCCGGCGAGGTCGTCGCGGCCTGCGTGCACGGCCTCGGTGGCGAGTGCTCGTGTGGTGCGTCGCGTGTCCATGCCCAAGTCCATGGACGGAAGGGTGAACACCGAACGGGTCGAGGAAGCCGTAGACCGTGTTACGTTCGGCCAGTGGCCGAATCTGTCGTACTGGATCCGGTGGACCTCCATCTGCTGCGGCTGCTGCAGAACGACGCCCGGACGACGTACCGGGATCTCGCCGCGCAGGTCGGGGTCGCGCCGTCGACCTGTCTGGACCGGGTGACCCGGCTGCGCCGCTGTGGCGTGATCCTCGGGCACCGGCTGAAGCTGGATCCCGCCAAACTGGGGCGCGGGCTCCAGGCGCTGCTGTCGGTGCAGGTCAGACCGCACCGGCGGGAACTGGTGGGGCCGTTCGTGGAGCGGATCCGGGCGCTGCCGGAGTCGCTGACCGTGTTCCACCTGACCGGCCCCGACGACTATCTGGTGCATGTCGCGGTCGCGGACATGGCGGATCTGCAGCGGCTGGTGCTCGACGAGTTCACCGCCCGGCGGGAGGTGGCCCGCGTGGAGACCCGGCTGATCTTCCAGCAGTGGGACTGCGGCCCCATGCTGCCGCCTTCGCCCACAGCTCAAACCGGGTGACGTGCGAGGGGACGCGTACCAGGATGGTCCGCATGTCTCAGACCAACAGCGCGCTTCCCCGTCAGGTCGCCGACGCCTACGTCGACGAGCTCATCGCCCTCGACCCGGTCACCGGAACGTTCCTCGGAGTGAAGGAGAGCTCCTCCCGGCTGCCCGATCTCTCGCCCGCCGGACAGGAGGCGCTCGCCGAGCTCCAGCGGGCCACCCTCGCGCGGCTCGACGAGGCCGAGCGGCAGCCCGGCGCGGACAGCGGCATCGAACGCCGCTGCGCCCGCCTGCTGCGCGAGCGGCTCACCGCGGAACTCGCCGTGCACGAGGCCGACGAGGGTCTGCGCGCGGTCGGCAACCTGGGCACGGTCGCGCATTCGGTGCGCGAGGTGTTCACCGTGACGCCGGCCGGGACGGAGGAGGACTGGACGGCGATCGCCGAGCGGCTGCGCGCGGTGCCGGCCGCGCTGGCGGGCTACCGGGAGTCCCTCGCGCTGGGCCTGGAGCGCAAGCTGTACGCGGCTCCGCGCCCGACGGGGACGTTCGTCGGGCAGCTCACCGAGTGGGCGGACACGGGTGAGGGCCGGGGCTGGTTCGAGGACTTCGCCGCCGCGGGACCGGACGCGCTGCGCGCGGAGCTGGACGAGGGCGCCCGCGCGGCGACCGCGGCCGTCGTGGAGCTGCGGGACTGGATGCGCGACGTGTACGCGCCGGCCGTCGAGGGTGCGCCGAACACGGTGGGCCGGGAGCGGTACGCCCGCTGGGCCCGCTACTACAACGGGACCGATCTCGACCTGGACGAGGCGTACGCGTACGGCTGGTCGGAGTACCACCGGCTGCTCGGCGAGATGAAGAAGGAGGCCGAGAAGATCCTGCCGGGGGCCGCCACGCCGTGGGTGGCGCTGGCGCACCTGGACGAGCACGGCCGGCACATCGAGGGCGTCGACGAGGTCCGCGCGTGGCTCCAGGGCGTGATGGACCGGGCGATCGAGTCCCTGGACGGCACGCACTTCGACCTCGCGGAGCGGGTGCGGAAGGTGGAGTCGCGGATCGCGCCGGCGGGCAGCGCGGCGGCGCCGTACTACACGCCGCCGTCGGAGGACTTCTCCCGGCCGGGCTGCACCTGGCTGCCCACGATGGGGCTGACCCGCTTCCCGGTCTACGACCTGGTGTCGACCTGGTACCACGAGGGCGTTCCCGGTCATCACCTCCAGCTCGCGCAGTGGGTGCACGTGGCCGAGAGCCTCTCCCGCTACCAGGCCTCCGTCGGCATGGTCAGCGCCAACGCCGAGGGCTGGGCGCTGTACGCGGAGCGGCTGATGGACGAGCTCGGTTTCCTCACGGACGCGGAGGAGCGGCTGGGCTACCTGGACGCGCAGATGATGCGGGCGGCCCGGGTGATCGTCGACATCGGCATGCACCTGGAGCTGGAGATCCCGGCGGAGTCGCCGTTCCACCCGGGTGAGCGCTGGACGCCGGAGCTGGCCGAGGAGTTCTTCGGGGCGCACAGCAGCCGCCCGGCGGACTTCGTGGAGAGCGAGCTGACCCGCTATCTGACGATCCCGGGCCAGGCGATCGGCTACAAGCTCGGCGAGCGGGCGTGGCTGCTGGGCCGGGAGAACGCCCGCGAGCGGCACGGTGACGCCTTCGACCTCAAGGCGTGGCACATGGCCGCGCTGTCGCAGGGTCCGCTGGGCCTGGACGACCTGGTGGACGAGCTGTCGGCGCTGTGAGCGGGTTCAGCGCCGGAAGCCGCCCTCGGAGTCGATGACCTGACCGGTGATCCAGTCCGCCTCGTCCGTGGCCAGCCACGCGATGAGGCGGGCGGGGTCGTCGGGCATGCCCCAGCGGCCCGCGGGGAAGAGGGCGGCGATGGCGTCGTAGGTGTCGCCGGTCAGGTAGTCCGTGTCCACGGGGCCGGGGTTGACGGTGTTCACGGTGACCGCGTGCTCGGCCAGGGTGGTGGCCAGGGAGCGGGTGATGGAGGCGAGGGCGCCCTTCTGGAGGGCGTAGGCGATCTCGCCGGGCATGCCGCCGGCGATGTCCTGCCCGGAGGTCATCATCACCACGCGCCCGCCCGGGGTGCGCGACGGCAGGGCGGCGCGGTGCCGGGCGTGGGCCTGGACGAGCAGCAGCACCGAGCGGGCGTCGACGGCCCAGTGCGCGTCGAGCATGGCGGCGTCGACGGTGTCGAGGTCGCCGTCGGAGCCGCTGAGGGCGTGGTTGGCGACGAGGATGTCGAGCCGTCCGCCGAGCGCCTCGGTCGCGCGGGCGTGCAGCTCGGCGGGGGCCGCGGGGTCGGTGAGGTCGCCGGGACCGGCGAGCACGGTCGCACCGGGG
>NZ_NCTE01001152.1 GCF_002114215.1 Streptomyces sp. 13-12-16
AGGCCCGCACGGTGCCGTCCCGGTCGAGGGCGTAGGCCACGTCCGAGCCGCCGGCCACCTGGACGACGTCCCTCGGACCCGGTACGAGCACGGGCCGCCCCGGCTGTCCGCCGCGCGGCTCGACGCCCAGCAGTCCGTGGGTGTTGCCGCCCCAGGCGCAGACCCGGCCGTCCGCCGTCGCGGCGACCACGGCGCCGCCGGCCGAGGCCACGTCGACGACGCCCTCCACCCCGTCGATCGTCGTCAGCCGGGTGCTGTCGCGGTCGCCCAGGACGTCGGTGAGGTTGATGCCCCAGCCGATGACCCGGCCGTCGCCGCGCAACGCGAAGGCGTTGAGCGGGCCCGGCCCCATGGCGGCCACGCCCTGCACCCCGGGCACCCGCTCGGGGGTGCCCGCCCCGTCGTACCCCTCCCGCTTCCCGCCCCTGACCAGGAACCGGTCCGATCCCCACGCCGTCACGGTGCCGTCCCGCAGCACCACGTGGAAGGTCGTCCCACTGCCGTACACCGCGTGCGCGGGGCCGATCCCGGTCACCCGCCGGGGCTCGGCCAGGTAGTGGCGCTCACGCGATCCGTGCCCGAGGGAACCGGCGGCATTGGTGCCGTACGACCACACGGTGCCGTCACCGCGCACGGCGACCATGGTGTGCCCGCCGTCCGCGATCGACACCACGTCGCTCAGCCCGGGCACCGCGCCCTGCCGGGGCGTGCCCTCGGGAGCCTGGAAGAGCGGGGTCCACGCCCACACCGTCCCCGCCGGCCGCTCCCGCTGCCGCTCGGGCCGCGCGGAGGCCCCCTCCGGGCACGGCGACGCCCCGAGGACCGCCAGGT
>NZ_NCTE01000118.1 GCF_002114215.1 Streptomyces sp. 13-12-16
CGTCCGGCCAGCGCAGGTCCACTCGCGTGGCTCGGCCGGGGCCGTCGGCCGGGTGCGGGCCGGATGCGGCCGGTCGCGCCCACGCCGCGGTGGCCGCGGATTCGACCACGCCTCGCGTCCCCTGTGGGAGATGTCCGTCCCCCGAGCCCGGAAGCCGACGATCGGCCCCACTCCCCGGGGGCGTGGGGAACTGCGCGACCGGCCCCGACGGGCCGGCGGACGCCCGGCCGCCCCCCGCGGCACCCTCGTACCGCGCCACCAGGGACTGGCCCTTCTCCAGGACGCCGTCAGGCAACCGCACCGTGCCCGACGCGGTCGTCACCAGGTCGATGCGTGCCCCGATCTCGCGGGCGAACTCGTCCAGGCGGCCGGTGTCGGTGGGCGACCGCATGTCGACGAGGGCGACCACGACATAGCGCCCCCGCGGATACCGCGCATGAAGGTCCCGGACGGTGTTCAGCACCGTGTTCCCCGTGGAGAACTCGTCGTCGACCAGGACCAGTGGGCCGTCCCCGGCCAGCAGGGACGGGTCCTCCGGGAGCAGCAGGTGGGACGTGGCGTGGGAGTGGGACTCCTCGAAGCCGCCGGCCGTGGCGGTCCCCACGACCGGGCGGCGGGTGGAGTGCAGGTAGGGGGCGACGCCCAGGCCGTCGGCGACGGAGTGGCCGAGACCGGTCGCGGTCTCCGCATAACCCAGGACGACCGCGTCCTCCGCCGAGTCACCCAGCAGCTCCCGCACCCGGCGGCCGAGCGCGACGCCGTGGCCGTACACGACGGACGGGGACTGGGGGACGTGCTTGCCGAGGACGTTGGAGACCAGCAGGTGGGCCCGCTTGGGGTTGCGGCGCAACGCCAGTCCCAGCAGACCGGGCAGGCTCTCGTCCCCGGCCAGTTCGACGCCGAGCCGCTCCGTGACCCAGCTGCCGGACCATATGTCCTCGCCGGCCCGGGGTCCGTGACGCACCGGCCGGCGCATCCCCTCGTTCACAGTCTTCTCCGTCTCGGTCACTCGGCCAGGCCCGCCGCGAGCAGTTCCACGAAGCCGATGTCCTCGTTGGTGACGCCGAAGACCTCGGCGCGCAGCAGGGTCCGCTCGGCCCAGGCGCGGTGGGGTTTCACCTCGTTCATCTTGTTCGTGTAGGCCGACCTGAGTACACCCCCGCCGCCGCGTTCCGGCCGGAGGATGTCCTGGGCGTCGCTGAACTCCTCGTGGCTGACGACGGACAGCGCGTGCACGGGGAGTACGTGCGAGGGGTGGATGCAGGTCTTGCCCAGCAGGCCGTTGGCCCGGTCGAGGGAGATCTCGCGCAGCAGGCCGTCCATGGCGTGTTCGATCAGCTTCTCGCGCAGTGCCACGGCCTGCACCTCGTGGAAGGGGCTCTGCCGCAGGAGTGGCTTGAACATGCGTTCCTGGACCCGGAAGTACTCCCAGACCGGTCCCGTCACGGTGAATCCGGTGCCGTCGGCCCGGGCCAGCATGTTCACCACGTCGGAGATCACGGAGGCGACGACCTGGATGTCGTACGCCGTCATGTCGGGGCCTCTGCGCAGCCCGTAGGAGGAGCAGAAGTCGGTCACGCCGAGGCGCAGTGCGAGCACGCGGTCGCGGTACTTGTCGACGGCGCGGAAGATGCCTTCGAGGGTCTCGACGCGGGATTCGCGGTAGAGCAGCTCGGGCGACTCCAGCACGGGCATGGCGAAGAGCCGGTGGCCGCTTTCGGCCTCGGCGGTGGCCAGCGCCTCCAGGAACGGCAGGCCGCGTTCCGCGGTGAACTTCGGCAGTACGAATCCGGACAGCAGCGCGACGGAGGGGCCGAGGCGGCGGACGATGTCGGGGATCTGTTCGGGGGTGCGGACCCGGATGAACAGCAGCGGCAGATCCGCCCCGGGCCGCCCGGCCAGGTCGGCGAAATGCCGTACGAGGTTCTCCTCACCGGCCGGCACGTCGGCGTCGCTGATGGAGTCCTCCAGGCACAGCACCATGGAGACCACACCGTTTCCGCCCTGCTTGACGACGTCGTCGGCGAGCCGGGGCCGGGTCGCGGGGCTGTAGAGCGTGGCGCCGAGGGCCGCGGAGAGCAGCCGGGCCGGGGAATCCGGCGTGAACTCGCCGGGCTCCCGGTAGAAGAGACGTTTCCGCACCGCAGGGGCGATGTGCCCGAAATGACGCATTGAACTCCCCCGTGGCCTCTCTGGAATCCATGGAATCTGTGGAATGTCGGAAGGTGGCCGGTAATAGTACGTAGCGATCCATGTCGGCGGTTCCCCCGGGGCATGAACTTCAGGTAACCCCACTGTGTCACCCCCGACCCCCGCGTTGTCGTGACCAGGACGGAGAAGGCAGGATGACCGCATGACGCACGCGATGCTCAAGGGGTCGAACGTCCCTCTCGAGGCCACCACGGTACGTGCCGTGCTGCGCTGGTCGCCCGGGCAGGGGGTGCCGGACATCGACGCCTCCGCGCTGCTCCTCGGTTCCGACGGTCGTGTGCGCTCCGACGAGGACTTCGTCTTCTACAACCAGCCACGGCACCCTGCCGGGCAGGTGTGGCGGCTCGGCAAGAAGCGTGTCGCCGAGGGCCTGACCGACACGATCCAGACGGATCTGGCCGGTGTCGAGTCCGGTGTCGGCCGGATTCTGCTCGTCGCGTCGGCGGACGGCGTCGCCTTCGACCGCGTACGGGACCTGCGCATCCTGCTGTACGACGCGCAGGCCGCCGACGGGGACGCGCTGGCGTATTTCGACATCAAGCCGGAGACCGGCGAGGAGACCGCGCTGATCTGCGGTGAGCTGTACCGGCGCGGTGAGGGCTGGAAGTTCCGGGCGCTCGGCGAGGGCTATTCGAACGGCCTGAAGGGTCTGGCGACCGACTTCGGCATCTCGGTGGACGAGTCGGAGGCCGCGCAGGAGCCCGATCCCTCGGACGTCACCCAGCTTCCGCCCCCGACGGCGCACGTACCGGCCTCCGACCGGACCTCCTCCGAGGCTCTCACGCAGCCGCAGGCACCGCTCGTCCCGCCGGCGCCCGAGGTGTCCCGGCCGCTGCCGCCCGAGCAGCCGGCGGGGGTGCCCGCGCAGCCCGCGTACGGCTATCCGCCGCAGCAGCCCGCGGCCACACAGCCGGCCTACGGCTATCCCCAGCCGACCAGTCAGCCCGCCTACGGATACCCTCCGGCGCCCGCCACGGCCGCCGCGGGGGCGCCGGGCGGGTACGGTTTCCCGCCGCCGGCCGCCGCCTCCCCCGACCCGGACTTCCGGCTCCCGCCGCAGGGTCCGCAGTTCATCGGGCGCTGACGGGCCGGCACCCGTGCGATCAGGGGCTTCTCAGTGGACGGCCTTCGTCTTGAAGCCCCTCCCCCACTGGAGCCCCCACCCGTACAGCCGGTCCAGCTCGGCCTGGAACCCGTACACGAACTTCACCTCGCGGCGGACGAGGATCTCGTTCTTGACGTTCTCGATCATCACCACCGCGCAGGAGCGGGCCTGGGGGTGGCGTTCGTCGAGGCCGATCTCGATCCGCGGGCCGTTGCTGGGGTAGAGCGTGACCATGGCGTGCGTGCGGTCGAACGCGGGCGTCTGGTCGTAGATGTAGGCGAAGACCAGCAGGCGCTTGATGTTCTCGCGGTGGTCCAGGTTGACGTACATGGTCTCGCCCGAGCCGGACCCGAACCGGTCGTCGCCGCTGAGCTTGACGTACGGCGCGGCGTTGACGTCGCCGAGGAAGCCGCCGAGGGGCTGGACCACGCCCTTGGTGCCGTCCTGGAGCTCGTACAGACACCCCAGGTCGAGGTCGACGTTGACCATGGACTGGCTGTGGCCGACGACCTCCGGCGGTTTGAGCGCCTTGAGGGGGTGGCGCAGCAGGCTCTCCCGCTGGGAGCCGCCGAAGTCGGAGGTCCGCATCCGCCAGCTCAGGTTGATCCGCAGGTGGCCGGTGGCCGCGCCCTGTTTGGTCAGGGACACCTGACCGTGCCGTTTGGTCAGCTCGATGGCGTTGCTGGCAGCGCTGCCCGAGTCGAAGGCGCTCTCACGTCCGCGCCACAGTCCGTCCAGGAAACCCATTCCCGCCCCAAGTCAAGTCGCCGAACCCCGCTCGGGCCGCCGGGACTCCCGGACGGCCGACGGGGCGGCCACCGAGGAGTGGTCCTCGGTGGCCGCCCCGTCGAGAGCGTTCCTCACCCGGAGGGCTGTCACACCCCGGAGGTGACCTCAGTCTTGTCGCCGGCGTTCCCCTCGGCCGCCGCGAGCCGCTTGTTGCGGCGTACGGAGGACCAGAAGGAGGCGCCGATCAGGATGACGCCGATGGAGCCGGTGATGAGTTCGGGGATCTCGTACTGGATGGTGACGAGCAGGATCAGCGCCAGGGCGCCGATGGCGTAGTGCGCGCCGTGCTCCAGGTAGACGTACTCGTCCAGGGTGCCCTGGCGGACCAGGTAGACGGTCAGGGACCGCACGTACATGGCGCCGATGCCCAGGCCGAGGGCCATCAGGACGATGTCGTTGGTGATGGCGAAGGCGCCGATGACGCCGTCGAAGGAGAAGGAGGCGTCCAGGACCTCCAGGTAGAGGAACATGAAGAAGGCGGCCTTGCCGGCCATGGCCACCACCGTGCGGGGCTTGCCCTCGCGGGCGGCCTTCTCCTCCTCCTCGTGCTCGTGCTCCTCCTCCTCTTCGAGCTTGTCCTCGAAGTAGCCGGACAGACCGCCCACGATCATGTAGGTGATCAGGCCCGCGATGCCGGACAGCAGGACCGTCTCGGCCTTGTCGACGTGCGTGCCGCCGTGCTGGTGGGCGTGGGTGGCGAAGGTCATGGCGGAGATCAGCAGGATGACCAGGGCGATGCAGACCGACAGCATGTCGACCTTGCCCAGCTTGGCCAGCGGCCGCTCCAGCCAGCCCAGCCACTTGATGTCGCGGTCCTCGAAGATGAAGTCCAGGAAGATCATCAGCAGGAACATGCCACCGAACGCGGCGATCGCCGGGTGGGCGTCGGTGACGAGCTCCTGGTAACGGTCCTTGTCGCTGAGCGCGAGATCGACCGCCTCGATCGGGCCGAGCTGCGCGCTGACCGCGACGATCACGACGGGGAAGACCAGCCGCATGCCGAAGACGGCGATCAGAATGCCGATGGTGAGGAAGATCTTCTGCCAGAAGGCATTCATCTTCTTCAGGATGCCGGCGTTGACCACCGCGTTGTCGAAGGACAGCGAGATCTCGAGGATCGAGAGGATCGCCACGATTCCGAAGGCGGTCCACCCCCCGAAGAGGATCGCTGCGACCAGGCCGAGCGCGGTGACCGCGAACGACCAGCCGAAGGTTTTCAGAACCACTGGCTACCCCAGGTGTGTTAACGGGTCTCCCCCGCTGCCGTGATCGGCTTTACGAAACGTTGACTCCGAAGTCTAGAGCGATGCCCCGCAGCCCCGACGCGTACCCCTGTCCCACGGCACGGAACTTCCACTCGCCCTGATAGCGGTAGAGCTCGCCGAAGATCATCGCGGTTTCGGTGGACGCGTCCTCGCTCAGGTCGTAACGGGCGAGTTCCTGGCCGTCCGCCTGGTTCACCACGCGGATGAAGGCATTGCTGACCTGGCCGAAGGTCTGGCCGCGCTCGTCGGCCATGTGGATGGAGACCGGAAAGACGATCTTGTCGCACTGAGCCGGCACCTTGGGGAGGTCGACCAGCAGGGACTCGTCGTCCCCGTCGCCCTCACCGGTGAGGTTGTCACCGGTGTGCTCCACCGAGCCGTCCGGGCTCTTGAGCTGGTTGTAGAAGACGAACCACTCGTCCCCCATGACCCGGCCGCCGCTGCACATCAGCGCGCTGGCGTCGAGGTCGAAGTCGGCTCCGGTGGTGGAGCGCGCGTCCCAGCCGAGCCCGATCATGACCTGCGTGAGGTTGGGTGCGGCCTTGGACAGGGAGACGTTGCCCCCTTTGGCAAGCGTGACGCCCATGATGCTGGTCCCTCCCCGGGTGGTGATGTTCCTCAGGTGGTACTGCGCGTCCGGCGCCGCACGTAAACCGTGCGGCGCCGGGCGGTGCGGCCGCGGAAGGCGGCCGGGTTCGGGCGTGGCCGCCCTGCGGTGCCTCTCAGACGTTCACCCCGAAGTCCTGCGCGATGCCGCGCAGGCCCGAGGCGTAGCCCTGGCCGATGGCGCGGAACTTCCACTCCGCGCCGTGCCGGTACAGCTCACCGAAGACCATGGCGGTCTCGGTGGAGGCGTCCTCGCTCAGGTCGTAACGGGCGATCTCGGCCTCGCCGGCCTGGTTGACGACGCGGATGAACGCGTTGCGCACCTGGCCGAAGGACTGCTGGCGGTTCTCGGCGTCGTAGATGGAGACGGGGAAGACGATCTTCTCGATGTCGGCGGGGACCCCGGCGAGGTTGATCTTGATCTGCTCGTCGTCGCCCTCGCCCTCACCGGTGAGGTTGTCACCGGTGTGCTCGACCGAGCCGTCCGGGCTCTTCAGGTTGTTGAAGAAGATGAAGTGCGCGTCACTGGCGACCTTGCCGCTGCTGTTCAGCAGCAGGGCGCTGGCGTCGAGGTCGAAGTCGGTACCGGTCGTGGTGCGGATGTCCCACCCCAGACCGACGATGACCGCGGTCAGGCCCGGCGCCTCCTTGGTCAGCGATACGTTGCCGCCCTTGCTGAGGCTGACTCCCACGAGTCCTCCATTGGTGTCCTGGGGCGGGGTGCCCCGTAGTGCGTCGGATGTCGGATCAACGATCCGATCCTAGTGACGGGTTCCCGGCCGCCGCAGGCCCGGCGGCCGAAGAATCACAGGGTGTCGGGCCGGATCCACGGGTGTCGAGCGCTTTGACGTGACCGTCGAGCGCTTTGACGTGACTACAGGGCGTCGAGCGCCTTGACGTACTCGTTCAGGTCACGGGCGTCCGGCAGGGCGTTGACGACGGTCCAGCGCACGACGCCCTCCTTGTCGATGATGAACGTCCCGCGCACCGCGCACCCCTTGTCCTCGTCGAAGACGCCGTACGCGCGCGAGACGTCGCCGTGCGGCCAGAAGTCGCTGAGCAGGGGGTACTCCAGGTCCTCCTGCTCGGCGAAGACGCGCAGGGTGTGGATGGAGTCGTTGGAGACGGCGAGCACCTGGGTGTCGCGGTCGGAGAACTGCGGCAGCCGGTCGCGGACCTCGCACAGCTCGCCGGTGCACACACCGGTGAAGGCGAACGGGTAGAAGAGCACCACCACGTTCTTCCGCCCGCGGAAGTCGGACAGCTTCACGGTCGCCCCGTGGTTGTCCTTGAGTTCGAAGTCGGGGGCCTTGTCGCCGACCTGGATCGTCATCGTCGTGTTCATCCCTTCGGGGTGGTTCGCTCCGGCCACCCTACGCAGGGAGCACGACAGGCCGACGGACGGGCCGACGCGTGACGCGACCGGCCCGTCCGGGGGTGGTTCACCGCTTGGACTTGGCCGCCTTCGGCGTCGCCAGCCGGCTGCCGCTCCAGTCCTTGCCCACACTGACGCTCTTGGCCGCCGTCAGGCCCGCCGTGGTGGCCGCCTCCGAGATGTCGCTCGGCTCCACGTAGCCCGAACGGCCCGTCTTCGGCGTGAGAAGCAGGATCGCACCGCCCTCTTCGATGTACGTGGTGGCATCCACCAGCGCATCCGTCAGGTCGCCGTCGTCGTCGCGGAACCACAGCACAACGGCGTCAGCCACGTCGTCGTAGTCCTCGTCGACGAGGTCGCTCTCGATGACGCCCTCGATGGCCTCGCGGAGCTCCTGGTCGACGTCGTCGTCGTAGCCGATCTCCTGGACCACCTGCCCGGGCTGGAACCCCAGCCTGGCGGCAGGGTTCGTCCGCTCCTCCGCGTGGTCCGCGGTCGCGCTCACGGGTTGCCTCCTGATCATGTCTTGGGAATAACTCAGCCACGCGCGTGCGCGAAGCATTGGCCGTAGTCCACACGGGCGGGACGGATCGCGCAAGTACCCGGCCGTGCAGACCGCCGAAACGGTGACGATCCTGGCCGGGTCACCGCAACTCCAGGCACACCATCATGGCCTGAAGTGACGCACACCACACCTTTGTGCCCCGTTTGGCCCTTTGGGAACCGTCTATGTGTACGAAGACTCGAATGGACGAGCCCCATGGACACCGTACTGGTCCCGACTCCGGATTACCTCCCGGTAGAGATGACGCCGACGGCCCCGAGGTGGACCATGGGGAGCGGCGCAATCCGGGCCGTACCGGCGAAAAACAGCGGCCCGTCTCCCGGCCCTCTGACAGGTAAGGAACAGCGTGGCTTCCGCATCCGATCGCAACCCGATCATCATTGGCGGCCTTCCGAGTCAGGTTCCTGACTTCGACCCCGAGGAAACCCAGGAGTGGCTCGACTCCCTCGACGCCGCGGTCGACGAGCGCGGCCGGGAGCGGGCCCGCTACCTGATGCTGCGGCTGATCGAACGTGCCCGCGCCAAGCGCGTGGCCGTGCCCGAGATGCGCAGCACGGACTACGTCAACACGATCCCGACCCGCGCCGAGCCGTTCTTCCCGGGCAACGAGGAGATCGAGCGCAAGATCCTCAACGCCACCCGCTGGAACGCCGCGGTGATGGTCTCCCGCGCGCAGCGGCCGGGCATCGGGGTCGGCGGCCACATCGCCACCTTCGCCTCCTCCGCGTCGCTGTACGACGTGGGCTTCAACCACTTCTTCCGCGGCAAGGACGAGGGCGACGGCGGCGACCAGGTCTTCTTCCAGGGACACGCCTCCCCCGGCATCTACGCCCGCGCGTACCTGCTGGACCGGCTGAGCGAGCGGCACCTGGACGGCTTCCGCCAGGAGAAGTCGAAGGCGCCGTACACCCTGTCGTCGTACCCGCACCCGCGGCTGATGCCGGACTTCTGGGAGTTCCCGACCGTGTCGATGGGCCTCGGTCCGATCGGCGCGATCTACCAGGCGCGGATGAACCGCTACATGCACGCGCGCGGCATCGCGGACACCTCGCGCTCGCGCGTGTGGGCGTTCCTCGGCGACGGCGAGATGGACGAGCCGGAGTCACTGGGCCAGCTCACCCTCGCCGCGCGCGAGGGCCTGGACAACCTGACCTTCGTCGTCAACTGCAACCTGCAGCGGCTCGACGGCCCGGTGCGTGGCAACGGCAAGATCATCCAGGAGCTGGAGTCGGTCTTCCGGGGCGCCGGCTGGAACGTGATCAAGCTGATCTGGGACCGCACCTGGGACCCGCTGCTCGCGCAGGACCGCGACGGCGTGCTGGTCAACAAGATGAACACCACGCCGGACGGCCAGTTCCAGACGTACGCCACCGAGTCGGGCGCGTACATCCGCGACCACTTCTTCGGCGACGACCACCGGCTGCGCGCGATGGTCGAAGGCATGACCGACGACCAGATCCTGCACCTGGGGCGCGGCGGCCACGACCACCGCAAGATCTACGCGGCGTACAAGGCGGCGGCCGAGCACAAGGGCCAGCCGACGGTGATCCTGGCGAAGACGGTCAAGGGCTGGACGCTGGGCCCGAACTTCGAGGGCCGCAACGCCACGCACCAGATGAAGAAGCTGACGGTCGACGACCTCAAGCACTTCCGGGACCGGCTGCACCTGCCGATCTCCGACAAGGACCTCGAGTCCGGCCTGCCGCCCTACTACCACCCGGGGCCGGACACGGAGGAGATGCAGTACATGCACGACCGCCGCAAGTCGCTCGGCGGATACGTGCCGACGCGGGTGGTGCGGTCGAAGCCGCTGCGACTGCCCGAGGAGAAGACGTACGCGACCGTGAAGAAGGGGTCGGGCCAGCAGTCCATCGCGACGACCATGGCCTTCGTCCGTCTCCTCAAGGACCTCATGCGGGACAAGGAGATCGGCAAGCGCTTCGTACTGATCGCGCCGGACGAGTACCGTACGTTCGGCATGGACTCGTTCTTCCCGAGCGCGAAGATCTACAACCCGCTCGGCCAGCAGTACGAGTCGGTGGACCGGGAGCTGCTGCTCGCCTACAAGGAGGCGCCGAACGGGCAGATGCTGCACGACGGCATCTCCGAGGCCGGCTGCACGGCCTCGCTGATCGCGGCGGGATCGGCGTACGCCACGCACGGCGAGCCGCTCATCCCGGTGTACGTCTTCTACTCGATGTTCGGTTTCCAGCGCACCGGTGACCAGTTCTGGCAGATGGCCGACCAGATGGCGCGCGGTTTTGTCCTGGGCGCGACCGCGGGGCGCACGACGCTGACCGGTGAGGGTCTCCAGCACGCGGACGGCCACTCGCAGCTGCTGGCGTCCACGAACCCGGCGTGCGTCGCGTACGACCCGGCGTTCGGGTTCGAGATCGCGCACATCGTGCGGGACGGGCTGCGCCGGATGTACGGCTCCGACGAGGAGCACCCGCACGGCGAGGACGTCTTCTACTACCTGACGGTGTACAACGAGCCGATCCAGCACCCCGCCGAGCCCGAGAACGTCGACGCGGAGGGCATCGTCAAGGGCCTCTACCGCTTCAGCGAGGGCACGGCGGGCTCGCTCCCGGCGCAGATCCTGGCGTCCGGGGTCGCGCTGCCGTGGGCGATCGAGGCGCAGAGGATCCTCGCGGAGGAGTGGAACGTCAGGGCCGACGTCTGGTCGGCGACCTCCTGGAACGAGCTGCGGCGCGAGGCGGTGGACTGCGAGCGGCACAACCTGCTGCACCCGGAGGAGGAGCAGCGCACCCCGTACGTGACGCGGAAGCTCGCGGCGGCGCAGGGGCCGGTGGTGGCGGTGTCCGACTGGATGCGGTCGGTGCCGGACCAGATCGCGCGGTGGGTGCCGGGGACGTACCAGTCGCTGGGCGCGGACGGGTTCGGGTTCGCGGACACGCGGGGGGCGGCGCGGCGGTTCTTCCACATCGACGCGCAGTCGATCGTGGTGGCGGTGCTGACGGAGCTGGCGCGGGAGGGACACGTGGACCGGTCGGTGCTGAAGCAGGCGATCGACCGGTACCAGTTGCTGGACGTGGCCGCGGCCGATCCCGGGGCGGCGGGAGGCGACGCGTAGGGCTCGGACGGGGGAGGGCGGTCGTACCCGCCCTCCCCCGCTCCCGGCTGTGTCGTCATAGGGGTGGGCCCCGGCGTTTCGCCGGGGGCCCACCCCTATGACGACACGTCAGAACACCGAATAGCCCGACGTGGTCGCTCCGGCCAGGAAGACGACGGCCAGGAGCGTGTCGATGGCGCCCAGGACGAGGGCGACCAGGGCCGGCACCGAACGGGAACCCGTCCAGCTACGGCCCATGGCCAGCCACCCGCAGACGATCGCCACCGGGCCGAGGACGATCCCCAGCACGAAGAAACCGGCGACCGCGCAGATGGTTCCGATGATCCCGAGCGTCGCGCGATCCGGCCCGGACCGTGACCACGTCCGGCCACGTGTGCGGGGGTGCCTGCGCGTTCCGTGTCCGAAGCTCGCCATCATCAACTCCCTGAAGGGTTGGCTGATATGGCGGGTACCCCCGCTTCCGCGGTGAATTCAGATGTGGCCGACGCCCGCGCCCGCCTCCGCGTTCTCACCGCGCTTGGTGAGGAAGGCGACCAGCACCGCCACCGCGGCGACCCCGGCGGCGACCAGGGACGCCAGGCTCATGCCGGAGATGAAGGTGTCGTGGGCGACGTCGGTGATCTTCGCGGCGATCTGCGCCGGGGTGCCCTCGGCCACCGGAGCCGCACCGACCTGCACGGCCTCGGAAGCCTGATCGGCCTGTTCCGGGGTGAGCGGCGGAAGCCCGGCCTTCGCCCAGTTGCCCTCGAGGTCGCTGTCCACCTTGGAGGCCATCACGGCGCCGAGCACGGCCGTACCGAGGCTGCCGCCGATCTGCATGGCGGCCTGCTGGAGACCGCCGGCGACACCGGAGAGCTCGAGCGGCGCGTTGCCGACGATGACCTCGGTGGCGCCGACCATGACCGGCGCGAGGCCGAGGCCCAGCAGGGCGAACCAGAGCGACATCACGCCGCTGCCGGTGTCCGTCTCCAGCGTGGACATGCCGTACATGGCGAGCGCGGTGAACGCCATGCCGCCGGCGAGCGGGATGCGCGGGCCGACCTTGGTGATCATCACTCCGGCCAGCGGCGATCCGACGATCATCATGCCGGTGAGCGGCAGCAGGTGCAGACCGGCGTCGATCGGGCTCATGCCGTGCACGTTCTGCAGGTAGAAGGTGACGAAGAACAGGCCGCCCATGAAGGCGATGGCCATCAGGACCATCAGCACGACACCCGCGGACAGCGGGACGGAACGGAACAGCGCCAGCGGGATCAGCGGTTCCTTCACCTTCGTCTCCCAGAAGGCGAAGGCCCCGAAACCGGCGAACGAGCCGACGATGAACGACCAGGTCTGGACGTCGCCCCAGCCCCACTCGGGGGCCTTGATCAGGGCCCACACGAGGCAGAACATCGCACCGGAGAGCAGGGCTATGCCGAGCAGGTCGAAGGAGCGCGGGGCGTTCTCCGCGCGGTGGTCGAGCAGGATCCACACGCCGAGCACGAGGGCGAGGACGCCGACCGGCACGTTGATGAAGAACACCGACTGCCAGTTGACGTGCTCGACGAGGACACCACCGAGGATCGGGCCGCCCGCGGTGGAGGCACCGATGACCATGCCCCAGATGCCGATCGCCATGTTGAGCTTCTCGGCCGGGAAGGTGGCCCGCAGCAGGCCGAGCGCGGCCGGCATCAGCAGGGCACCGAACAGGCCCTGGAAGACACGGAAGGTGACGACCAGCGCGATGCTGTCGGACAGACCGATGGCCCCCGACGCGGCGGCGAAGCCGACGACACCGATGAGGAAGGTCTGGCGGTGGCCGAAGCGGTCACCGAGCTTGCCCGCGGTGATCAGGCAGACCGCGAGGGCGAGGAAGTAGGCGTTGGTGATCCACTGGAGCTCCGACAGCGAGGCGCCCAGGTCGTCGCCGATGGCCGGGTTCGCGATGGCCACGATGGTGCCGTCGAGGGCCACCATCATGACGCCCACGGCGACGGTGATGAGGGTGAACCAGGGGTGCCCGCGCAGCCCCTTGCCCGGGGTCCCGTCCGACGGGGCGGCCGGCGTGCCGTCCCCCGGCCCCGTCTTGTCGATGGTGGTCTGACTAGTCATACGTCGGACATTAATGTCAGCCGCTGACAGTTGACAAACCAATTCACTAGTCGGTCGCTGACAGGACATCTGCATATAGCCTGAACTGCGGAAACGGTTCGAGGAGGAGCAATGGGGACGGTCGGGACCGCCGTGGGCGCGCTGCCGCGGCCGGGTCTGCGGGAGCGCAAGAAGCAGCGCACGCGGGACGCGTTGGTGCGGGCCGCGCTGGAGCTGATCGCCACGCGCGGGTACGAGGGGACGACCGTCGACGACATCGCCGCGGCCGTCGACGTCTCGCAGCGCACCTTCTTCCGCTACTTCGCGAGCAAGGAGGAGGTGGCGTTCTTCGTCCCCCGGCTCGCGGAGTCGCACGTCATCGGGGCCGTACGCGGACGCCCGCCGGGCGAGGCGCCGCTGGAGGTGCTGCGCCGGGCCGTGCTGGACAGCTGGGACGGCATCAACGAGGCCGTCGAACAGCTCGTCCCCCTGGAACTGCACATGCGCGTCTACCGGGTGATCGAGTCGACGCCCGCCCTGCTCGCCGCCCATCTGCGGCGCGCCACGGAGCTGGAGGAGGAGCTGGCGCGCATCATCGCCGAGCGCGAGGGGCTCGACGTGGACGCCGACCCCCGGCCGAGGATCCTGGTGGCCGCGTTCGGCGGGGTGATCCGGGTGGCGGAGCGGCGCTGGTCCGCCGGGGACGACTTCAGCGCGGCGGCCATGCGGGACCTGATGACGACCTGTCTGGACCACGTGGGACCGGCGCTCGCGGAGAACTGGCGTACGGATTGATCCCTGAACCGGCACAACGAAACGTGATCCCGGTCACTTGGTTCACGCGAGACCCTCCCGTTCTCCTAGTGTGTCCTTTCAGTGACTTCCTTCGACACCTCCCCGCAACTGAACGTCTGGCGCATGCTGCTCGCGCTCGCCGTCGTTTTCGTGATGCTGGCGACCACGGGCTGGACGGCACTGCGCCATCAGCGCCACCCCGCTCCGCTCCAGGCGTCGCTCAACGCGTGGGAGCACGGCCGGATGGCCGGCCACCGGCTGCCGGACCCGGACGCGGCGCCCGCGCGGCTGACCCGGTTCTTCGCCTCCCTCACCGTGGGGCAGCGCGCGAGTCTCGCCCGCCGCTATCCGCTCGCGGTCGGCAACATGAACGGCGCACCGGTCCAACTGCGCTACCAGGCCAACCGCATCGCGCTGGAGCAGGCCCGCAAGGTCGAACTCGAACGTGTGCACGACAGCCGTCTCACCGCCTCGGGCCAGCGGCAGGCGGCACGCCGGATGGACCGCTTCGAGGCGCTGATGCGTCCCGGCCGGCACATCCTCGCCTTCGACCCGTCGGGCTCCGGCCGGGTCGCCGAGGTCTTCGGCGACCTGCGCAGGGCCGAGCGGGTCTCGGTCGTCGTCCCCGGTGCCGACACCGACCTGCTCACCTTCCAGCGCACGAACCGCGCGCACTCGGCCCCCGTCGGCATGGCGAAGTCCCTGTACGCGGCGGAGCGCGCCGCCGATCCCACGACCCGTACGGCCGTGATCGCCTGGGCCGACTACACGGCCCCCCACGGGCTCGGCATGGACGCGGCCACGGCGATGCGCGCCGAGGACGGCGCGGTGCGGCTGGAGGCGCTGGTGCGCGGACTGCCCGGGATCGCCCCGGTCTCGCTGTTCTGCCACAGCTACGGCTCCGTGGTGTGCGGGATCGCCGCGCACGCCCTGCCGGAGCGGGTGTCCGACATCGCGGTGGCCGGCAGCCCCGGCATGCGGGTCGAGAACGCCGCCCAACTGCACACCACCGCCCGGGTGTGGGCGATGCGGGACGCCGACGACTGGATCCAGGACGTGCCGTACCTGGAGCTGGGCGGTCTGGGCCACGGGGCCGACCCGGTGGCCGCGGAATTCGGCGCGCGGGTGCTGTCGGCACGGGAGGCCGAGGGCCACGCCGGGTACTTCGAACCGGGCACGGACAGTCTGCGGAACTTCGCCGAGATCGGTGTTGGCGCATACCGCGCGGTGTCCTGTGCGGGCGAGGACGACCTCTGCCGGACGGGTTTGTCCGGTACGACCACTACCGGACGCGCGTAGAGGCGGAGATACTGCGGTATGCGTGGGGAAGGGACGGAGAAGCTCGTGCCGCATACGATGAGCCGCATGGGTGACGTACTGGCCGGATTTCATGCCGCCTGGGAGTTCGGGTCCGACTCCGTGCTCATCCGTTACGAACGGGGGATTCGAACACCCAAGCTGTTCCAGGCGCTCGGCGAGCGGCGTGTTCCGCTGGAGGCGATCGAGGGGGTCACCCTCGCGCCCGGGAAGCGCGGGACGGTGGTCCTGCGGATCGAGCTCCGGCCCGGTGCCGATCCGCTGATGGAGGCCGCCTCCGGGCAGTTGAAGGAGAGCAGCGACCCCTACCGGCTGGTGCTGCCCGCCGAACGCGAGACGCTCGCCGAGTACTACGCCGACGAACTGCGCGCGCAGCTCACCGAGTCCGGCCCCGCCGAACGCCATCTGGTGGCCGCCCCCGAGGTGCCGCTGCAGTTCAAGGCGTACGACGGGAAGGCGACCTTCGACGGTACGGCGGTGGCGTTCCGGTGGTTCTGGACGGGGGCGTCGTCGGCGAAGTGGAAGGCCGGGGACCAGCGGTTCCCGGTGGGCGAGTTGAGCGGGGTGGAGTGGCGGTCGCCGGAGGTGTTCGAGGGGCACCTGCGGTTGCTGCGGCGGGACGCGGGGGCCCCGCCGGCGCAGGCCGACCAGGATCCGGCCGCCGTGGTGTTCGGACTGGGGTACGGGCCCGTGCACGAGTCGTTGCCGTTCGCGGCGGCCGTGCTGGCGGCGGTGCGGAACTGCGCGCCGGTGCCGGCGGTATCCACGGCGCGGGCGCGCCGTGACCCCGCGGACATCGCCGAGCGGATCCGGCATCTCGGGGAGTTGCATCAGGCGGGGCTGGTGACGGACGAGGAGTTCTCCTCGAAGAAGGCGGAGTTGCTCGCGGAGCTCTAGCGTCTGCCGGGGGCGGTCGTTCCTTGCCTCTGCCGGGGGCGGTCGTTCTTCGCCTCGGGTCGTCCGTGGCCGGTCGCGCCCGCGCGGCGGAGCCGCACATCGGTACGGCTCCGCGCCCCTGGGGGGTGTTGCCCTACTCCCTTCCCGCAGAGGTGAAGCTCATGTCCGCGTAGCGGGTGCCCGTCACCTTGGCCGCGATGGGCTCCAGCAGGGCCAGTTCCTCCTGCGTCAGGGTGATGTGCGTCGCCGCCGTGTTCTCCTCCACCCGGGCCGGCTTGCGGGTGCCCGGGATGGGGACGACCGGGAGGCCGTGGACCTCCGACCGCTGGTGGACCCAGGCCAGGGCGATCTGGCCCGGGGTGGCGTCGTGGGCCTCGGCCACCGAGCGGACCGGTTCCAGCAGCGCCGCGTTGGCCGCCGCGTTGGCGCCCGTGAAGCGGGGCATCCGGCGGCGGAAGTCGTCGGCCGTCAGGTCCTGGTCGGCGTCGGCGAAGGAGCCGGTCAGGAAGCCACGGCCGAGCGGGGAGTACGGGACCAGGGTCACGCCCAGTTCACGCGCGGCGGGTACGACCTTCGCCTCGATGTCCCGGCTGAACAGCGACCACTCCGACTGCACGGCGGCGATCGGGTGCACCCCGTGCGCGGCGCGCAGTTCGTCGGCCGTGACCTCGCTCAGACCGAGCTGCTTGACCTTGCCCTCGCGCACCAGCTCGGCCATGACGCCGACGGTCTCCTCGATCGGCACGTTCACATCGCGCCGGTGCATGTAGTAGAGGTCGATCACGTCGACGTCCAGGCGCTTCAGGCTCGCCTCGACGGCCTCGCGGATGTACGGCGCGTCGTTGCGGATGATCCGCCGGGTCGGGTCCTCCGGCGGGATCGACAGGGCGAACTTGGTGGCGACGACCACCTCGTCCCGGTGCGCCGTGAAGAACGGGGCGAGGAACCGCTCGTTGTCCCCCGCGCCGTACGCGTCCGCCGTGTCGTACAGCGTGACGCCGAGCTCCAGGGCCCGCTCCAGGGTCGCCCGGGAGGCGTCCGCGTCCGCGGGCCCGTAGGCGAAGCTCATGCCCATGCAGCCGAGGCCCTGCACGCCCACCTCGGGGCCGCCCTCGCCCAGTGCCGCCGTGCCGATCCTGCCGTTGGTCATCGTGTCCTCTCCGACGCCAGGGCGCGCCCGGCGTCCGCGTAGAAATCGATCTTCCGGTCGAGCACGGCGAGCGTGCCCTGGAGTTCGGCGATCCGGGACAGTACGTCCTCGCGGGTCTGCTGCAGCAGTTCGAAACGCTCGGTGTACGTGTGATCGCCCGCGCGGACCAGTTCCGCGTACCGCACCATGTCCGCGACCGGCATCCCGGTCAGGCGGAGCTTGCCGACGAGGGCGAGCCAGTCGAGGTCACGGTTGCTGTAGCGCCGCTGGCCGGTGTGGGACCGGTCGATGTGCGGCATCAGCCCGATGCGCTCGTACCAGCGCAGGGTGTGCGCCGTCAGCCCGGTGAGGGCGACGACCTCGCTGATCGTGTACCTGTCCGCGCCGTCCGGCCGCCGATCCCCCTGCGGCGGGCCGGCGCAGGGGTCCGCGCCGGTCCCTGTGGTGGTCTCCGTCTCCGTCACCGTCATGGCCACCACGCTAGAACGCTGGAGTGCACTCCAAGCAAGCGGTGAAGGCGGGAAACGGACGGGGCGCGGGGGCGGGTGGCCGATTGGCGTACGGTCATGCCCCCCTGTACGCCGGGGGACGCGGAGGAAGTCCTGCGTCCGCGCCGGGTGGTGATCGCCCCGATGCCCCTGTCCGACGTGGAGGCGCTGCCGGCGTGGTTCCGCGAGCGCGGCGCCCGGCGGGTCCGTCCCACCGCGTCCGCGCGGGCCGAGCCGTCGTGCGTCGCGAGGGGCTCCGGGCCCGAACCGGACCCCTTGCCGGAGCCGGCCCTCTGAGCGCTTAGGCTCGACGGCATGTCGCTGAAGAGCCTCGCGTTGATCGAGAACTGGCCGGTTCCCACCGCCGCGGCGGGTGTCGTACGGGCGGACGGCACCGTCCTGGGCACGCACGGCCCGACCGGGCACCGCTTCCCGCTGGCCTCGGTCACCAAGCCGCTGGCGGCGTACGCGGTGCTCGTGGCGTACGAGGAGGGCGCGATCGAGCTGGACGAACCGGCGGGCCCGGAGGGCTCGACGGTCCGGCACCTGCTCGCACACACCTCGGGGCTGGCCTTCGACGAGCACAAGGTGACCTCGGCACCGGGTGAGCGGCGGCTGTACTCCAACGCCGGTTTCGAGCAGCTCGGCGACCACGTCGCGAAGGCGACGGAGATCCCGTTCGCGGAGTACCTGCGGCAGGCGGTGCTGGAGCCGCTGGGCATGACCGGAACCTCGTTGGAGGGCTCCCCCGCCAAGGACGCCGTCTCCACGGTGGCCGACCTGCTGCGCTTCGCCGCCGAGGTGCAGGCCCCGCGCCTCCTCGACCCGCGCACGGTCGCCGCGGCGATGACGGTCCAGTACCCCGGCACCAAGGGCGTCCTGCCGGGCTACGGCCACCAGAACCCCAACGACTGGGGCCTGGGCTTCGAGATCCGTGACTCCAAGTCCCCGCACTGGACGGGCGCGTCGTCCTCGCCGCGCACCTTCGGCCACTTCGGCCAGTCGGGCACGTTCCTGTGGACCGACCCCGACGCGGGTGTGGCCTGCGTGGCCCTGACGGACCGCGCCTTCGGCCCCTGGGCGGTCGAGGCGTGGCCGCCGTTCACCGACGCGGTGCTGGCGGAACTGCGCGGCTGAGCCCCGCGCACCGTCCGGCGGCCCCCACGACCACCGGACGGCCCCGGCTCCCCGTGCCGGCACCCGCCCGTCGGCGGCTGGTCCTTCGCGGGGAGGGCCCACAGGACCCCGTACGGGTCGTCGCCGTCGCGACCCACCGGCCGGTCGCCCCGGTCAGCCCCGCATCTCCCACAGCAGCAGCTCCGCCGCCGGGCCCACGGCGACCGCCTCGACGTCCTTGGCGTCCGTGATGCGGGCCGCGTCGCCCGGGCCCAGTTCCTCGTCGTCCAGGCGGAGACGGCCGCGGACGACATGGGCGTACACGTACGCGGCGTCGGGGACGGCCGTGCGTTCGCCCGCCGTCAGCCGGCGTACGTGGAGCATCGCGCCCGCCTCCGGAAGGGCGTACGGGGTGGAGTCCGCTATGCCGGGGACGACCTCGTAGTGCGGGTCGCCGCCGGGTTCCAGCGGCGCCAGCCACATCTGGAGGAAGGTGAGGGGGCGGTCACCCGCGTTGCGTTCCACGTGGCGGACGCCCGACGCGGCGCTCAGGCGCTGCACGTCGCCGGGGCGGATCACCGTCTCCTCGCCCGTGGAGTCGCGGTGGGTCAGCTCGCCCTCCACCACCCACGTCACGATCTCGGTGTGGCTGTGCGGGTGCTCGTCGAAGCCGGCGCCGGGGGCGAGGTGCTCCTCGTTGCAGGCGATCACCGCGCCGAAGCGCAGGTTGTCCGGGTCGTAGTGGGGGCCGAAGGAGAAGGCGTGCCACGTCTCGATCCCGGTCGCCGGATCGCCGCCCTGGTAGCGCTCGTGCGCGCGCCGTACGTCCATCACGTCGTCCACCGTAGACCCGGCGACACGCGCGGCCGTACCGATAAGGCAGTCTTGTCCCCGTGCCCGAACCAGAAACCAGTACCAACGAAGCCGCCGCACGCCCCGCCCATCCGCATGCCGCGACGCTGAAGCGGCTGGAGAAGTCGTCCGGCAGTCTCGCCGCGCAGGCGATCGCGCGGATGGACGAGACGCTGTCCTGGTACCGGGCCATGCCCCCGGAGAACCGTTCCTGGATCGGCCTGGTCGCGCAGGCGGGCATCGCCGCGTTCACCGAGTGGTTCCGGCGCCCGGACGCCCCGCAGGCCATCTCCACCGACGTGTTCGGCACCGCGCCGCGCGAGCTGACCCGGGCGATCACGCTGCGGCAGACCGTGGAGATGGTGCGCACCACCATCGAGGTCATGGAGTCCGCCATCGACGAGGTGGCGGCGCCCGGCGACGAGAGCGTGCTGCGTGAGGCGCTGCTCGTGTACGCCCGTGAGATCGCCTTCGCCACCGCCCAGGTGTACGCGCAGGCCGCCGAGGCACGGGGTGCCTGGGACGCGCGGCTGGAGTCGCTGGTGGTGAACGCGGTGCTCAGCGGTGAGGCCGACGAGGGGGCCGTGTCGCGGGCCGCCGCCCTGGGGTGGAACTCGCCCGAGCACGTGTGCGTGGTGCTGGGCACCGCGCCCGACGGGGACTCCGAGCTGACCGTGGAGGCCATCCGGCGGGCCGCCCGGCACGCCAAGCTCCAGGTGCTGACCGGGGTGCTCGGCGACCGGCTGGTGGTGATCGCGGGCGGCAGCGACAATCCGCTGGGCGTCGCGAAGTCGCTGATCGGGCCGTATGCGGCGGGGCCGGTCGTCGCCGGCCCGGTGGTTCCCGACCTGCTGGCCGCGACCCGGTCCGCGCAGGCCGCCGCGGCGGGACTCAAGGCGTGTTCCGCCTGGCAGGACGCCCCGCGCCCGGTGCTGGCGGACGATCTGCTGCCGGAGCGGGCGATCGCCTCGGACCCCTCCGCCCGCGAGCAGTTGGTGGAGGAGATCTACAGACCGCTGGAGCAGGCCGGGGCCGCGCTGCTGGAGACGCTCAGTGTCTATCTGGAACAGGCGAGCAGTCTCGAAGGCGCGGCGCGAATGCTGTTCGTTCACCCCAACACCGTCCGCTACCGGCTTCGACGTGTGACTGACGTCACCGGATGGTCACCCTCCGATGTACGCTCTGCGTTCACGCTGCGGATCGCGCTGATCCTGGGGCGTCTGGCCGACGGCGATCTCCATCCCTAGCCTTTTGTCGGGGCCCCACAAAACCGCCTCCTGTTCTTCGTCCTTGTCCCCACGGGCGGCCGTGCCCGTCCCCAAGAGAGAGTGTGAGAGTGCTCGTACTCGTCGCTCCCGGCCAGGGTGCCCAGACTCCCGGCTTTCTGACTGAATGGCTCGACCTCCCCGGTGCCGGGGAGCGCGTCGCCGCGTGGTCCGACGCCATCGGACTCGACCTCGTCCACTACGGCACGAAGGCCGACGCGGACGCGATCCGTGACACGGCCGTCGCCCAGCCGCTGCTGGTCGCGGCCGGGCTGCTGTCCGCCTCCGCACTCGGAGACGTGGCACCCGGTGCCGTCGCCGGTCACAGCGTCGGCGAGATCACCGCCGCCGCCTTCGCGGGCGTCCTCGACGACACCGCCGCGCTCTCCCTGGTCCGCAAGCGGGGTCTGGCCATGGCCGACGCCGCCGCGATCACCGAGACCGGTATGGCCGCGCTGCTCGGCGGCGACCCCCGGACGACCGTGGCGCACCTGGAGAAGCTGGGTCTGACCCCGGCCAACATCAACGGCGCGGGCCAGATCGTCGCGGCCGGCACCAAGGAGCAGCTCGCCGCGCTGGAGGCGGACAAGCCCGAGGGCGTGCGCAAGGTCGTCGCGCTCAAGGTGGCCGGCGCCTTCCACACCCACCACATGGGTCCCGCCGTGGACACGCTGGCGAAGGCCGCCGAGGCCCTGACGCCGGGCGACCCGAAGGTCACCTACGTGTCGAACAAGGACGGCGGGGCGGTCGCGACCGGCGCCGAGGTGCTCGAGCGTCTGGTCGGCCAGGTCGCCAACCCGGTCCGCTGGGACCTGTGCATGGAGACCTTCAAGGAGCTCGGCGTCACCGCCCTCCTGGAGGTCTGCCCCGGCGGCACGCTGACCGGCCTCGCCAAGCGCGCCCTGCCCGGTGTGAAGACGCTGGCCCTGAAGACCCCCGACGACCTCGACGCGGCCCGCGAGCTCGTCGCCGAGCACGCCTGACGCCCCTAAGGAGCCGACCCGCATGGCGAAGATCAAGCCCAGCAAGGGCGCCCCGTACGCGCGCATCCTCGGCGTGGGCGGCTACCGGCCCACCCGGATCGTGCCGAACGAGGTGATCCTGGAGACGATCGACTCGTCCGACGAGTGGATCCGCTCCCGCTCCGGGATCGAGACCCGGCACTGGGCGTCCGACGAGGAGACCGTCGCCGCGATGTCGATCGAGGCGTCCGGCAAGGCGATCGCGGACGCCGGGATCGACGCCTCGCAGATCGGCGCCGTCGTCGTCTCGACCGTCTCGCACTTCAGCCAGACCCCGGCCGTCGCGACCGAGATCGCCCACAAGCTGGGCACGGACAAGGCCGCCGCCTTCGACATCTCGGCCGGCTGCGCGGGCTTCGGCTACGGGCTCACGCTGGCCAAGGGCATGGTGGTGGAAGGTTCCGCCGAGTACGTGCTCGTCATCGGCGTGGAGCGGCTGAGCGACCTGACCGACCTGGAGGACCGGGCCACGGCCTTCCTGTTCGGTGACGGCGCGGGCGCGGTGGTCGTCGGCCCCTCCCGGGAGCCCGCGATCGGCCCGACCGTGTGGGGCTCGGAGGGCGACAAGTCCGAGACCATCAAGCAGACCGTGCCGTGGACGGACTACCGCGACGGGACCGTCGAGAAGTTCCCCGCGATCACGCAGGAAGGCCAGGCGGTGTTCCGCTGGGCCGTGTTCGAGATGGCGAAGGTCGCCCAGCAGGCGCTGGACGCGGCCGGGATCACCGCGGACGAACTGGACGTCTTCATCCCGCACCAGGCCAATGTGCGGATCATCGACTCGATGGTGAAGACCCTGAAACTGCCGGAGCACGTCATGGTCGCCCGTGACATCCGCACCACCGGCAACACCTCGGCCGCCTCGATCCCGCTCGCGATGGAGCGGCTCCTGGCGACCGGCGAGGCGAAGAGCGGCGACACCGCGCTCGTCATCGGCTTCGGGGCGGGTCTCGTCTACGCCGCTACGGTCGTTACCCTCCCCTAGGCACTGCGTGCCGGATCATGCGTCCGGTACGCGAGGCACCACCACCCCATCCTCTGAGAATCACAACGAAGGAGCGCCACCATGGCCGCCACGGAGAAAGAGATCGTCGACGGTCTCGCGGAGATCGTGAACGAGATCGCCGGCATCCCGGTCGAGGACGTCGAGCTGGACAAGTCCTTCACCGACGACCTGGACGTCGACTCGCTGTCCATGGTCGAGGTCGTCGTCGCCGCCGAAGAGCGCTTCGACGTCAAGATCCCGGACGACGACGTCAAGAACCTCAAGACGGTCGGCGACGCGACCAAGTACATCCTCGAGCACCAGGCCTGAGCCCTGCCGGGCCTTCCGTCCGCCTTCCGTCGGTACGGGAGGCCCGGGGGCCGGGCACCCCGGCCCCGCCACCCGGCGGTGGCGCCGTACGAATCCTCGTAGATCCGTTGGAGAATGAATTCCGATGAGCCCGACCAATCGCACCGTGGTCGTCACCGGTATCGGCGCAACCACACCGCTGGGTGGCGACGCAGCCTCGACCTGGGAGGGCCTGGTCGCCGGACGTTCCGGCGTCAAGCCCCTCACCGAGGAGTGGGCCGCCGAGCAGGCGGTCCGTATCGCGGCCCGGGTGGCCGTGGAGCCCACCGAGGTCATCCCCCGGCCGCAGGCCCGCCGCCTGGACCGCTCGGCGCAGTTCGCGCTGATCGCGGCCAAGGAGGCGTGGGCCGACGCCGGTTTCGAAGCCAGGGCCGGTGAGGACCCGAGCGTCGACCCGGACCGGCTGGGCGCGGTCATCGCCTCCGGCATCGGCGGCGTGACGACCCTGCTGGACCAGCACGACGTGCTGAAGGAGAAGGGCGTACGCCGTGTCTCCCCGCACACCGTCCCCATGCTGATGCCGAACGGCCCGTCCGCGAACGTGGGTCTCGCGGTGGGCGCCCGCGCCGGTGTGCACACGCCGGTCTCGGCGTGCGCGTCGGGTGCGGAGGCCATCGGCTACGCCATCGAGATGATCCGCACCGGTCGTGCCGACGTCGTCGTCGCGGGCGGCACGGAGGCGGCGATCCACCCGCTGCCGATCGCCGCGTTCGGCAACATGATGGCGATGTCCAAGAACAACGACGACCCCGAGGGCGCGTCGCGTCCCTACGACGTCGCCCGGGACGGCTTCGTCATGGGTGAGGGCGCGGGCGTGATCGTCCTGGAGTCCGCCGAGCACGCGGCCGCGCGTGGTGCGCGGGTCTACGCGGAGGCGGTCGGTCAGGGGATCTCGGCCGACGCGCACGACATCGTGCAGCCGGAACCGGAGGGGCGGGGCATCTCGCACGCCCTGCAGAACCTGCTGGAGCGCACGGACCTGGACCCGGCGGAGATCGTGCACGTCAACGCGCACGCGACGTCCACGCCGGCCGGTGACATCGCGGAGCTGAAGGCTCTGCGGAAGGTGTTCGGGGACCACGCGGACCACTTCGCGGTCTCCGCGACGAAGTCGATGACGGGGCACCTGCTGGGCGGGGCGGGTGGGGTGGAGTCCGTGGCCACCGTGCTCGCGCTGTACCACCGGGTGGCTCCGCCGACGATCAACGTCGAGAACCTCGACCCCGAGGCCGAGGCGGCCGCGGACGTCGTTCGTGGGGAGGCGCGGAAGCTGCCCGTGGACGGGCGGATCGCCGCGTTGAACGACTCGTTCGGGTTCGGTGGGCACAACGTGGTGCTGGCGTTCCGGTCCGTGTGACCGGGGTCGGTCTGAAGGGCCTTCACCCCTGGCGGGGTGGGGGCCCTTTGCCGTGCGGCGCCGTGGGGGTGTGCCGGGAGTTCTTTCGCCCCCGCCGCCCCTGCCCGTCCCGTCCTCAAGGGGCTTCGCCCCTTCGACCCCTGGCGGGGAGATCGGGCGGGTGCGGGCGCGTCATGGCTTGTCGCGCAGTTCCTCGCGCCCCTTGCAGGGGCGCTTCTCTAGACCACCTGGTGGAGCCAGCGGACCGGGGCGCCTTCGCCTGCGTAGCGGAAGGGTTCCAGTTCGTCGTCCCAGGGTTTGCCCAGGAGTTTGGCGATCTCCGATTCCAGGTCGGTCTGCTCGGTCCGGGAGCGGGTCAGGGCGGCCCTCAGGCGGTCCTCGGGGATGAGGATGTCGCCGTGGATGCCGGTGACGGCGTGGAAGATGCCCAGGTCGGGGGTGCAGCTGTAGCGCTCGCCCTCGGCGGTGGGGCAGGGTTCCGAGGTGACCTCGAAGCGCAGCATCTGCCAACCGCGCAGCGCGGAGGCGAGTTTGGAGGCGGTGCCGGCCTGGCCCTGCCAGGAGAACTCCGAGCGCCAGGTGCCGGGGGATGCGGGCTGGCGGATCCAGTCCAGGCTGACGCGCGTGCCGAGCACCCCGGCGATGGCCCACTCGACGTGCGGGCACAACGCGCGCGGCGCGGAGTGCACGTACAGAACTCCACGAGTCGTCACCGGAACCTCCGGACGGAACAGGCGCGGTCCGGGCGGACCACGTTGATGGCGAGGCTACCGTGCGACGGCGCAAGGAGTGTGACGTACCGTCGGTCCAGGTGCCGGGAAACCTTCAGCATTCACCCGGCAGGACGCCTGTACGGGTGTGCAATGAACACACCACGACACACGGGGAGGCGACGAATGGGACAGGCGGTGCGGAGACCGACCCGC
>NZ_NCTE01000011.1 GCF_002114215.1 Streptomyces sp. 13-12-16
TCGACGGCCGAGTCCGGCCCGGTCCCCGCTCGCGGCGCGTGTCTTCCGCGCGCTGTGGACCGCCCGATCCGTCCGCGGCGTCGGCGGCCGGACGCGGACCGTGGGCGCGCGGTGGCTGCGGGCCGGGCGGTTCGCCCTGCTCGGCGTCTCCTCCGTGCCGCCGTTGCGGTACGAGCGGGACGGTTCGCCGCAGGAACGCGGTGACCGGCGGCTCCGCCGCGTCGACGGAACGTTCCCTCATCTCCCCCCGGAAGGCGGCCGGTTCCTCAGGCGTCCTCGGGCGAGGTGCGCTGCGGCGCCGGTTCCCGGGCCGCACGCCATTCGCGGGGTGCCATGCCGTAAGCGGTCCGGAACACCCGGCTGAAGTGCGCGGCGCTGGTGAAGCCCCACCGGTGTGCCACCGCGGCGATCGTGGCGTTCCCGTGCAGCGTCAGGTCGCGTCGGCACGCCTCCAGGCGACGGCGCTGAATCCACCGGCCGACTGTGGCGTCCTCGCTCTCGAACAGCTTGTGCAGGTAGCGCAGGGATATGTGATGGGCCTCGGCGATGGTCTGCGGGGTCAGGCCGGGGTCCGCGAGGTGCCGGTCGATGAACGCCCGGATCCGCAGCAGCAGTGCCCGGTTCCCGCCGGGCGCGTCCTCGGCCGTCCGGCCGAGCACCTCGTCGGCCAGCACATCGAGCAGGTCCACCACGTTGCGGGCCATCAGTTCGCCGGTGCGCGGCGCGCAGTTCCCGGCGCCGTCCACGAGTCCGGCCAGGAAGGGCGAGAGCAGACCGCCGAGAGGCGTGCCGGGACCGAGGGGACGGGCGGTCACGTGAGCCATGTCGGGCTCGCTCAGACTCAGGACGTCCCTCGGCAGGACGAGGGACTTGGTCCGGAAGGGCCGGGGGAGGGACAGCCGCAGAGGGCGTGCCATGTCGTGGACGAAGATGTCCCCGGCGCTGAGGAGCGCCACCCGGCCGTCCTGCTCCAAGCGGCCGGCCCCGCTGTCCAGCAACGTGACCACGACGTACCCGCTTCGGCCGTCCCGTGCGACGAGCCGGCGCGTTCGTACGGCGGTCAGGGCGTCCCCGGTCACGGTGACGGCCCGGAGCCGGCCGAGCGGTGTCGTACTGACCGTGCCGGTGTCCGTGTCCTCGGGGACGGTCATGTCCACGGTGCCGAACGTCCGGGACAGAGTCGCGCGCGGGCACGCCCGCCGGTGCGGCGGGTCGACGGTGCGGGGACCGCGGGGGGTTCTTTGTTCTCGGGTGTCCGGGACCACTGTCCTCATGTCCTTCGGCCGGTGTGTGCCTTCCTCATCACCGTGCCAGCGGGTACCGGTCCGGCACATCGCGTGAACCCGCTAGATCGAGTCCCCGACCGGAAGGGGCGTCGTGTCACCCGAGGGCTCCCCGGTGATGCGGCGCCGGGCAACGTCCGGTGCGGCGGCAGGAGTCCACGCGGGACGCCGCCTCCCGGGGCCGGACGGGTCAGTCGCCGGTCGCGATCCGCTGGGCGTGCCGGAGGGCTTGTTCCGGCGTCTGCTCCCCTGCCAGCGCGGACTGGATCGCGGTGTAGATCCCGGTCGCTGCCCTGGGCCACCTGGCGCCGAGTTCCGCGGTGCGGGTGCGCGCTCCTTCCACGCTCTCCACGAAGACGGCCAGCGACGGGTTCCGTTCGGCATACCGGGCGACGACCTCGGTACGGGAGGGAACCGTGAAGTGCTGCTCGGCCAGGGTGAGCGTGTTCGCGGGACTGTTCAGGCAGGCGAGCACCTGGGCGGCCTTCTGCTGCCGGGCCTCGGAGGGGCCCTGCGGGACGGTCCACACCTCACCACCCAGAGGGGTGACCGGTTTCTGCCCCGTCCGGGGCACGGGGACGGGAGCCACTCCCCAGTTCAGGTCCTCGTCCGCGTTCAGCGCGGGGATCCGCCACGGACCGTTGATCATCATGGCCGTCCGTCCGGCGGCGAACTGGTCGTGGACCTCAGCCTGGGTCCAGTTCAGCACCGACCTCGACATGGACCCGCTCGACACCAGATCGACCCACAGCCGCAGCGCCTGCGCGGCCTGCGGGGTGTCCAGTCGTCTCTCGTCCCCGCCGTTGGACCACAGGAAGGGCAGGAACTGCCAGCTGCTTTCGAACGTGGCACTCGCGTCGACCGCCATGCCGTATCTTCCCGGGCGCGTCAGCCCGGCAGCGGCTTCCCTCAGGTCGTCCCACGTCCTCGGTACGGCGACACCGGCCTCGGCGAGCATGTCCTTGTTGTAGAAGAGGGCGACCGTGCTGACGTAGGGAGCCAGCCCGTACACCTCTCCCTCGTACGTGCCCGCCGACAGGATGCCCTCGGCGAAGCCGGTGGTGTCGATGCCGTACCGGTCCAGCGGGGTCAGCGCGCCGGTCCGGGCGATCTGCTGGAGGTCGGCGTTGTCCAGCATCAACAGGTCGGGGAGGGTCCGCGAGGAGGCCTGCCGCAGCACTCTGGGCACGAGGGAGGCCGGTGGGACGCTCGTGTGCTCGACCTCGACGCCGGCCGCCTTGCCGCAGGCTCCCAGCATTTCGTTCCACTGGGCGTGCTCGGATTCGTCGGTGTAGTAGTCGAGTACGGTGATGGAGGTGACCTCACCCGCGGCGGACCCGGTGCCGGACCCGTCGGCGCATCCGGTGACGGCCAGGGTGAGCGTCAGAGCGGCGGCCGCGTGGGTGGAGACGCGCCAGGTCCGCCGTCCGGCCGCTGAGATCATGCTGATGCCCTTACCGAGTGGCTGTTCGGGGCTGAGGCCGCAGCGCGGAGGCGGGACTCCGAGGGCCGTCGGGGTCGCCCGGACCGGTGACTTCCGTTCGAACGCATCCTAAACGGTCTCGGCGGGCTCACGACGCGGGTGTTCAGGAGGCAGGGCTTCGCGCAAGGGGCGTCGTCGCGGTCAGGGGCACCGGCTCCACTCGGCGGCTTCGAGGATCATCGCCACCACGGCGTCGGGCCGGGACAGAAGCACGGCGTGCGATCCGTCCACCACGTGCTCGGCTGCCGCCATGCGCTGGGCCATGAAACGCTGGGCGGTGGGGTTGAGCATCCGGTCTGCGGTCGCGATCGCGTACCAGGACGGCGTGGAGGTCCAGGCGGGACTGCCCGTCCGGCCGGTCAACGCGCGGCAGGCGATCGGGCGTTGGGCTGTGGCCAGCACCGCTGTGACGTCGGGCGGGAGGTCGGCCGCGTACACCTGGGGGAACAGGTCCTCACGCAGGCGGATTCCGCGTTCCGGGCGGCCGGGAGTCCGCGCGGGGAGGTCCGTGGTGACGATCGCACCGGCCACCGGCGCGGGGGCGAAGCGGTTCACCACGTCCAGGACGCACTCGCCCGAGTCGAGACCGAAGGCCGCGACGTAGCACAGGGCCACGACGTTGTCGGTGCCGGTGGCGGCCTGTGTGATGACCGCTCCGCCGTAGCCGTGGCCGACCAGCACGACGGGGACGCCGATGCCCCGGACCACGCTCCTGATCCGGGCGGCGTCCTGTGCCGGATCGCGCAGCGGGTTCGCCGGGGCGAGCACCGTCCGTCCGTCGTCGTGAAGGAGGCCGGTGACCTCCGCCCACGACGACGCGTCCGTGAACGCACCGTGCACGAGCACGACGGCCGGCGATGCGTGGCTGGGTCCGTGCATGCCGGTGACCTCCGACCGGTTGGGGGATCCCTCAGCCAAGCGCATCCGGTCGCGGCGGCGCATCGCGTGAACGTACCAGCCCGCCCGTCAGTCCTCGGGCAGGGTCGTGACCAGATTGGCGAGCTGCACCCGGGAGTTGACCGACAGCTTGCGGAACACGGACGTCAGGTGGGTGTTGACCGTGTGCGGGGAGACGACGAGCAGGTCGGCGGCCGACCGGTTGGTGTGGCCCTGGGCCACGAGGCGCGCGATCTTCCTCTCCGACGCGGTGAGGGCCTCCCAACCCTGCACGGGCCGCTGGACGTTCGCCGGCCTGCGACCGCCGGCCCCGGTCTTCTCCAGGTCGCGCTGCACCCGTGCCGCCGCGGCGCGGGCGCCCGCCGCGGTGAAGGTGTCGCGGGCCCGGGTCAGCGCGGTCACAGCCTGACGTCTCCGGTCCGCCGCCAGGAACATCCGTCCGAGATCCGCCGCCGCGGCGGCCCTGACGAGAGGGCGAGGACCCGAGTCGAGCACTTCCACGGAGCGTTCGAGCGCGGTGGGATCGTTCCTGACGAGTCCGAGGGCGTGCGCCGCGACACCTCTGGCGGTCGGCACGGCGGGGTTGCGTCCGGCGTGGGCCGCGGCCTGTGCGGCCAGTTCCCCGGCCAGCTCCCCGTCGGCACCGCTCAGTGCCATGCGGATCGCGTGGCCCGTCCAGTCGCGCAGGACGCGCCAGCGCATGAAGGGGCCTTCCCGTTCCACCTGGCGGATCCTGTCGACGGCGAGGCCGGTGTCCCCGTCGGCGTCGGCGTGCAGCGCTTCGAGGAAGCGCACCGCGGCCGTGTTGCCCGGGTTGGGTTTGGCCTCCAGCCCTTCCCGCGCCGCGGCCAGATGCAGCCGCGCGGCGTCCCGGTCACCGCACAGCAGGGCGATCCAGGAGCGGATCACACGGCCGTTCACCTGCTGGACGGGGGCGTGGACCTCGTTCTCCAGGCGCTCCATGGTCGCGAAGGCGGCGTCGGCGTCGTCGAGCCGGCCCAGACCCAGGTCGTGCTGGCCCTGTGCCCACAGCAGCATCGCCTGACGCGTCGTACCGGCCTCCGTCGCCCGCAGGAGCAGCCGTGCACCGGCGTCGAAGTCGTCCATGTGCAGGTGCGCGACGATCTCTTCGGGCAGGAAGGCGGAATCGACGGCGCTCAGCGCGGCGAAGCGGTCCAGCGCGAGCGCGTTCTCCCCCGCGTTCTGGGCGATCTCGCCCAGCCCGGACAGGGCCAGGGTGTGCGCGTCCCGGTCACCGGCCTGGACGGCGGCCCGCAGCGCGGCCTCACCGGCCTCGCGCGCGGCCACCAGATCGTGGTCCCGGGACAGGGCCAGAGTGCGCAGGGCGGTCAGCCTCGCGGTGATCCGAGGGGCGGCACCCGCCAGGGCGAGGGCCGCCTCGGCCCGTCGCCGCAGTTCCCCCGCGCGGTCCATGTTCCACAGGGCCCCGCCGAGGCCGGCCTGGAGCCGACCGAACTCCTCCAGCGGCGGCCTCTCGGCCAGCAGCCGGTCGCCCGTGGCCAGGGCTTCCCCGTTCCGGCCGGCCCGGGTCAGGCAGAGGATCGTCTGCTCTCCCACGGCGTACCTGAGGGGCCGGGCGGACGGCACCAGCTCCAGCGCGCGGGTCATCAGGTCGGCCGCGAGCCCCGGCGTGACCGGCAGGACGTCCTCGGCCGCGCGCCGCAGAAGCGACACGGCCTCCTCGTCCCCGGGCGTCGCCCCCCTGAGGATGTGCGGCACCGCGTCGACCGGGGGGCGCCCCGCGGCGACGAGACCGCGGGCGGCCTCCCTGTGCAGGGCTTTCCGGGCCGAGGGCGAGATGTCGACGTACACCGCCTGGCGCAGCAGATCGTGCCGGAAGACCAGACGGTCGCCGTCGTCGTCCAGGATCCCGGCGCCTACGGCCTCGTCGAGGGAGGTGATCAGCGTGGCGGCAGGCCGGCCGCAGAGCGCGGCGGCGTCGTGGAAGTCGAACCTGCGCCCCAGTACGGCGCCCATCTGGAGGAAGCGCAGCGTGTCGGCCTGCAGTGATCTGAGCCTGCCGCGCACCCCCACCACGAGTCCGCGGGGCACGGGGTCGTCCGAGGGTTCGGCGTCGCGCAGGGCCGTGAGCATCTCGACGGCCAGGAACGGGTTCCCGCCCGCTCCGTCGAGCAGGTCCCGTACCCGCTCGTCGGCTGCCGTACCGAGGGTGTCGTCGGCCAGTTGGGCGATCGCCGCGCCGGACAGGGGTCCCAGGGCCACGGTGACCGCCGGGAGGCTGCCGTCCGCGGCCGCGACGATCTCCTCCGCCGGGCCCGCGGGCTCCCGGCGCCCGGCCAGTAGCCACAGCACCGGCGACGTCCGCAGGCGGGCCGGAAGCTGCTGCAGGGCGAACCGGCTCAGCGGATCGGCCCACTGCACGTCGTCCAGGCCGATCAGGACCGGCATGCCGCCCGCTCGGTCCTCGATCGCCCCCGCCAGGCGTTCCACCAGCCAGATCCGCTGGTCGTGGTTGCGGGCGAGGTCGGCGAAGGTGTCGGCGGACAGCAGTGGCCGGTCACCGTGCAGGACACACGCCGCCAAGGACGAGAGCGGCACTATGCGGTGCAGCTCGTCGGCCTTGCCGATGCCGACGGAGTAACCCGCCTCCCGGGCCGTGGAGATGGTCGCCGCGAGCAGCGTCGTCTTGCCGATGCCCGGCTCGCCCTGGATGAGGGCCAGTCCGCTGCTTCCCGTGCGGGCCACGGAGGCGACCAGCGCTTCGAGCTCCCCCAGTTCGTCCTCCCGACCGCGCAGACCGCTGCGGGACAGCGGACCGCCCTCCCCTCCCATGGATGAATGACCCTTCCCGTCCGGGCTCGTCCGCCGGGACCGCCGCCTGGCGCAGCGGGTGTGCGTGAAGCCGGAGCCTGTGGCCGGGTCCGACGAGCGCGGTGCGACTGCGGGGGAGGCGGTGCGCCGGCGAGCCGTTGTCTCTCCGTGCACTGTAACCGGTCCCTGCGTGCACCGGGCGGCGCCTGCGCAGGTCAGGACGCTGCCGCAGAGGGAGACGGCGGAGATCCGGAGGACGCCGGGGCGTTCCGCACGGTGACGGCCACGGTGCGTCCGCCCTCCGGCGCGCACGGGCAAGAAGCGATGCGCTCGAGGACAACACGGGGGGAGGGGGCGGTCCTAGCGTCGTCCCGTCCCGTGCCGCGCACCCGAACGCGCACCAGCCCCACCGAACGAAGGAAGAGACCTTGCCTTACATCACCGTGGGTCAGGAGAACTCCACCGCCATCGACCTGTACTACGAGGACCACGGCACCGGTCAGCCGGTCGTCCTCATCCACGGGTTCCCGCTCGACGGACACTCCTGGGAACGGCAGAGCGCGGCGCTGCTGGACGCGGGCCACCGCGTGATCACGTACGACCGCCGCGGATTCGGGCAGTCCGGACAGCCGACGACCGGGTACGACTACGACACCTTCGCGGCCGACCTGAACACCGTGCTGGAGACCCTCGACCTCCGGGACGCCGTCCTGGTCGGTTTCTCCATGGGCACCGGTGAGGTCGCGCGGTACGTGTCCACCTTCGGCTCCGCCCGGGTCTCCAAGGTCGCCTTCCTGGCCTCGCTGGAGCCCTGCCTGCTGAAGACCGACGACAACCCCGACGGGGCCGCTCCCCGGGAGTTCTTCGACGGCGTCGTCGCGGCCGTCAAGGCCGACCGCTACGCGTACTACACGGAGTTCTACAAGGACTTCTACAACCTGGACGAGAACCTCGGTTCCCGGATCAGCGAGGAGGCCGTGCGCAACAGCTGGAACGTCGCGGCGGGCGGCGGCTCCCACGCCGCGGCTGCCGCGCCCTCCACCTGGTACACCGACTTCCGGGCCGACATCCCGGCCATCGACGTGCCGGCGCTGATCCTGCACGGCACGGGCGACCGCATCCTGCCGATCGAGGCGACGGGGCGGCCCTTCCACAAGGCGCTGCCGTCCGCCGAGTACGTGGAGATCGAGGGCGCCCCGCACGGACTGCTGTGGACCCACGCGGAGGAGGTCAACGCCGCGCTCCTCGCCTTCCTCCGGAAGTGACCCCGAACGCGGGCCGCTCGACGGGCCCGCGGACCGCGGCCGTCCACCGGGATCACCGGGACAAGTGATCTTGGCGGACGGCCGCGCGTTTGTGACGTGGCCCGCCCGGGGCGGGCGAGGCCCCGGCCACGGAACGCGCCCGGGGCATCCCCCCGGCGCATCGGAGCCGCGGCGGGGACCACCGTGCCCCGGCCGCCCGAAGACCCCACCCCGGCGCGGAGAAGGGCGAGGCCCGAAGACCCCGCCCGACCCCCACGAAACCCCGGCTCAGGGCCAGACCAGGCAGTACGCCTGATGCCCCGCCTCGTGCAGCCGGTGGCTGAAGTCCTGCCACTCGTGCAGCAACTGGTACACGTTGAACGCGTCCCGCGGGCCGCCGCGGTCCGGGACCGTCGACCAGATGAAGGCCGCCGCGCCGACCGCCTCCTCGCCTATGCCGCGCAGGGGGTCGACGACCGTCATGGGGAGTTTCACGACCGCGTAGTCGGGGTGCAGGACGACCAGTTCCAGGGGTGGGACCTTGTGCAGGGGGACGCCCTCGATGCCCGTGAGGACCATCGCGGCCATGGTCTCCGGCTTGATCTTGGTGAACATGCCGTTCATGCC
Organism: Streptomyces sp. 13-12-16; assembly: GCF_002114215.1. Classification (GTDB taxonomy): domain Bacteria; phylum Actinomycetota; class Actinomycetes; order Streptomycetales; family Streptomycetaceae; genus Streptomyces. The sequence goes on from NZ_NCTE01000011.1 coordinate 8,328, forward strand.
GAGCTCGTCGCCGCCGAGTTCCTCGGGGCGCATCGATATCGGGACGCGGGCCGCGGTGGCGCCGTCCGGCGCGCCGAAGTACTTGTACGTCACCCCCACCCGACCACCATTCCTGCTCCCCGCCCCCTTCAGGGGGTCGATCCGCTCCGGCTCGCCGCGTGTGCGACGCGTCTCGTCCGTGTCCTCCGCCTCGCGCCGCCGGTGCCTTCCCCGCCGGGCACGTCGAGGACCCAGGTCATCAGTCCCCTCGCCCAGTCCGCCACCGCGATGCATATCTCCACCCGACTGCTTTTCTAGGACGCGTGGCCCCCGCCGCGCAACCCGATCATCGTGTCAGTGACCTCCCCCACGGCCGCCCGCCGAAACGTGCGGTGAAACATCTGCCCGCGGGGTGTCCGCAGCCTCCGGCCGGCCCCGGCCGTGTGAGCTGTGTGTATCAGACGTCAGTTTCGCAGATCACGGCCGAACGGGGGCCGGATGCCGCAGGCCGCCCCTGGCCTACCCTGGACACGTCATACGCACCCGGAGCCGGGAAGCCCCCGGAATGTCGGAGAAGGTCGGAGAAGTCGCAGGTCATGAGCGAACTGCCATATTCATACGAAGCCCGAGCCTCGCAGGCGCTGTTCGACCGTGCCGCGGCCGTCACGCCCGGCGGCGTGAACTCGCCGGTGCGCGCCTTCCGCGCCGTCGGCGGCACGCCCCGGTTCATGGTGTCGGGCACCGGCCCGTACCTGACCGACGCCGACGGACGCGAGTACGTCGACCTGGTCTGCTCCTGGGGGCCGATGATCCTCGGACACGCGCACCCCGAGGTGATCGCCGCCGTACAGGAGGCCGTCGCACGCGGTACGTCCTTCGGCACGCCCGGTGAGGGCGAGGTCGCGCTCGCCGAGGAGATGACCGCCCGGATCGAGCCGCTGGAGCAGGTGCGGCTCGTCTCCAGCGGCACCGAGGCCACCATGTCGGCGATCCGCCTCGCGCGCGGCTTCACGCAGCGCACCAAGGTGGTCAAGTTCGCCGGCTGCTACCACGGGCACGTCGACTCGCTGCTCGCCTCCGCCGGCTCCGGGGTGGCCACGTTCGCGCTGCCCGACACGCCCGGCGTCACCGGCGCCCAGGCGGGCGACACCATCGTGCTGCCGTACAACGACCTCGACGCCGTGCACGCCGCCTTCGCCGCGCACCCCGGTGAGATCGCCTGCGTGATCACCGAGGCGTCGCCGGGCAACATGGGCGTCGTACCGCCGCTGCCCGGGTTCAACCAGGGGCTGAAGGACGCGTGCGCCGCGAACGGCGCGCTGTACATCTCCGACGAGGTCATGACGGGGTTCCGGACCAGCCGGGAAGGGTGGTACGGCGTCGACGGCGTCCGCCCCGACCTGATGACCTTCGGCAAGGTGATGGGCGGCGGCTTCCCGGCCGCGGCCTTCGGCGGGCGCGCCGACGTGATGGGCCACCTCGCCCCCGCCGGGCCCGTCTACCAGGCCGGCACCCTCTCCGGGAACCCCGTCGCCACCGCCGCCGGGCTCGCCCAGCTGCGGCTGCTCGACGACGCCGCGTACGAGAAGGTGAACGCCGTCTCCGGGCAGATCCAGTCCCTCGTCACCGAGGCGCTGACCAAGGAGGGCGTCGCGCACACGCTGCAGAACGCCTCCAACATGTTCTCCGTGTTCTTCACCGACCGCCCGGTGCGCAACTACGAGGAGGCGAAGGCGCAGGAGTCGTTCCGCTTCACCGCGTTCTTCCACTCCCTCCTCGCGAACGGCGTCTACCTCCCGCCGTCGTCCTTCGAGTCCTGGTTCGTGTCCACCGCGCACGACGAGAAGGCCGTCCAGCGGATCGCCGACGCCCTTCCGGCGGCGGCCCGAGCGGCAGCGGAGGCGACCGCGTGAGCACCGTGAAGAAGGACGACGACGTCACCGTCGTCCACCTCATGCGGCACGGCGAGGTCGAGAACCCGGACGGCGTGCTGTACGGCCGTCTCGCCGGCTACCACCTCTCCGAGCTGGGCCGGCGCATGGCCGACCGGGTCGGCGAGCACCTCGCCTCCCGCGACATCACGTACGTCGTCGCCTCCCCGCTGGAGCGGGCGCAGGAGACGGCCGAGCCCATCGCCAAGGCGCACGGCCTGGACATCGCCTCCGACGAGCGGCTGATCGAGGCGGAGAACGTCTTCCAGGGCAAGACCTTCGGCATCGGTGACGGCGCGCTGCGCCGCCCGGCCAACTGGAAGCACGTCGTCAACCCGTTCAAGCCGTCCTGGGGCGAGCCGTACGTCGACCAGGTCATCCGCATGATGGGCGCGCTGAACGCGGCCAAGGACGCGGCGCGCGGACACGAGGCGGTGCTGGTCAGCCACCAGCTGCCGATCTGGATCGTGCGGTCGTACGTGGAGAAGCGGCGGCTGTGGCACGACCCGCGCAAGCGGCAGTGCACGCTCGCCTCGCTGACCACCTTCACCTACCAGGGCGACAGGATCGTCTCCGTCGGCTACAGCGAGCCGGCCCGCGATCTCGTCCCCGCGCATCTGCTCGCGGGCGCCAAGCCGGTGAAGGGGAAGAGCAAGGCCTTCGGGGCGTGACACCCGCCGTCCCGGACCGGCGTGACGCCCGCCGTCCGGGACCGGCGTGACGCCCGCCGTCCGGGACCGGCGTGAGGCCCGCCGTCCCGGACCGGCGCGGCGCCCGACGGGAACCACGCTTTCGAAAACCGTTGCGAAACCCCCGCATCCGTCCGGGAACCCCCGGCTCCGTCGCGTCCTCTGAGTGAGTGACCACCAGAGGACGTGACGAACGGGGTTGCCATGCGCAGTCTCACCCGTAGGGGAATGCTCGGGCTCGGGGCGGGGGCCGCTGCCGCCGCCTCGCTGGCCGGCTGCGGCGGCCACAAGGACTCGGACGGCCCCGGCGGTTCCCGTCCTTCCGAGGGCCGGTCCGGCACACCGGAGCCGGACCCGAAGCCGACCAGGACGGCCCGCCCGATCGGCGACGGCTCCACCTCCTTCACCGGCAAGCAGCCCCACCAGCCCGAGGCGCCGGTGCCGCTGGAGCCGGGCCAGACCCCGCCGCAGTTCGTCGTCTTCTCCTGGGACGGGGCCGGCGAGGTCGGCAACGGCCTCTTCCCGCGCTTCCTGGACCTCGCCAAGGAGCACGGCGCGTCCATGACCTTCTTCCTCTCGGGCCTCTACCTGCTCCCCGAGTCGAAGAAGCGGCTCTACGACCCCCCGAACAACCCGCGCGGCGCCTCCGACATCGGCTACCTCACCGACGGCCACATCAAGGACACGCTGAAGAACGTCCGCCGTGCCTGGCTCGAGGGGCACGAGATCGGCACCCACTTCAACGGCCACTTCTGCGCCGGCTCCGGCAGCGTCGGCAACTGGACCCCGCAGCAGTGGCGCAGCGAGATCGAGCAGGCCAAGTCCTTCGTCAAGGAGTGGCGGACCAACTCCGGCTGGACCGACCTGGAGCCGCTCCCCTTCGACTACGACAAGGAGCTCGTCGGCGCCCGCACGCCCTGTCTGCTCGGCCAGGACAAGCTGCTGCCCACCGCCCGCGAGCTCGGCTGGCGCTACGACTCCTCCTCGCCCGGCGGCCGCCAGGTCTGGCCGTCGAAGAAGCAGGGCATATGGGACCTCCCCCTGCAGCAGATACCGTTCCCCGGCCACTCCTTCGAGGTCCTCTCGATGGACTACAACATCCTCGCCAACCAGTCGGTCAACTCGACCAACGCGCCCGCCCACAACCACCCCGGCTGGCGACGGCAGGCGGCCCAGGCGTACATATCCGGCTTCAAGCGGGCGTACGAGTCGAACCGCGCGCCGTTCTTCGTCGGCAACCACTTCGAGCAGTGGAACGGCGGCATCTACATGGACGCCGTGGAGGAAGCGCTCAAGCACATCGCGCGGGAGAAGGAGAAGGGCGGCGACGTGAGGCTCGTCTCCTTCCGGCAGTTCACCGACTGGCTGGACGTGCAGAAGCCGGAGGTACTGGAGCGGTTCCGCACCCTGGACGTCGGCGAGGAACCGGCCGGTGGCTGGAAGGCGTTCGCGAAGGACACCGGCACCACCACCGGAACGGGCCCCGGCAACGCCGCCTGATATGCGGGTTTCCGCCCGCAAGGGGGGTGCTCAAGATCCCGGGAACGGGCATGCGAAACTTTTCACATGAGTGCCGCCAGCCGCGCCCCCCAGCGCTCGAACCGAGCCCCCCGCGCACGCCGTCGCGTCCTCCTGGCCGCCGCCGGCGCCGCCGCGGCCGCGCTGCTCGTCTCCGCGTGCGGCTCGGGCGGGACGT
>NZ_NCTE01001153.1 GCF_002114215.1 Streptomyces sp. 13-12-16
CCGGGGCGCACAGGCCGACGAAGCCGATCGGACCGGCCAGGGTGACGGCCGCCGCGGAGAGCAGGGTCGCCAGGACGACGGCCGTGACGCGGGTGGCCCGCACCGGGACGCCCAGTCCGCGGGCCGCGTCGTCGCCGAGGGCGAGGGCGTCGACCCGGCGGGCGACGAGCAGCAGGCCGGCGAGTCCGACGACGGCGACGGGCAGCATCTGGAGGACGCCGTCGAAGCCGTTCTGGCCGATGTTGCCCTGGTTCCACTGGTAGAGGCCCTCGGTCTGCCGCGGGAACAGCAGGAGCAGCCCCTCGGTGAGGGCGGTGAGCCCGAGGGTGAGCGCGGTACCGGCGAGCACCAGCCGTACGGTGCCGGCGCCGAGCCCCGACAGCCCGAGGACGACGGCCGCCGCCGCGAGCCCGCCGGCGAAGGCGATGCCCGAGGAGGCGAGCAGCGGCAGGGACACGCCGGTGACGGCGGCGATGCCGAGGGCGAAGTAGGAACCCGCGTTCACGGCGAGGGTGTCCGGGGAGGCCAGGACGTTGCGGCTGACGGCCTGCAGGGCGACGCCGGCCATGCCGAGGGCCGCGCCCACGAGGAGCCCGGCGGTCATGCGGGGCAGCCGTGAGGCGATGACGACGGACGCGTCGGCCGGGTCGGCCCGTCCGGTGAGGGCCTTGAGGACCTCGGCCGGGCCGACCGCGGCGGTGCCCTGGGTGATGTCGACGACGGCGAGGGCCGCGACCAGGAGCACGAGCGCGGTCGTCACCGCGGCCGCGCCCGTCCGGGACGACACCGTCGCCGGACGGGCGGTGGGAGTGGTGGCGGTGACGGCCATCGCGCTACTTCGTCAGCGAGGCGACGAGGGCGTCGGCGTACGCCTCCATCGAGCCGGTGCCGCCGAACATCCAGATGCCGTCGTCCAGCCGGTGGACGTCACCGGACTTCACGAACGGCAGCGACTTCCACACGGAGTTGTCGGCGAGCTCCTTGCCGAAGGGGTCGCTGCTGGCGTCGTCCTTGTTGCCGATGTAGGCGAACTGGACCTTGCCCAGGCCGGTCAGTCCCTCGACGTCGGTGGAGGCCAGGCCGTAGGCCTCGTCGCCCTTCAGCTTCCAGGCGTTCTTCAGTCCGAGCCGCTCGTTGACGGCGCCGATCAGCGAGCCGGAGGTGTAGGGGCGCAGGGAGACCTGGTTGGAGGCGACGTAGCCGTCGGCGAAGGCGATCTCCGCACCGTCCAGGCCGGCGTCGGCGAGGGCCTTCTGCCCCTCGGCGAGCTTGGCGTCGAAGTCCTTCTTCAGCGTGGCCGCGCGCTCGGTGGTGCCGGTGGCCTCGGCGATGAGGTCGAGGTTCTCCAGCATCTGCCCGATCGGGTCGGCGGCGTCGGCGGACTTCACCTCCAGGACCGGGGCGACCTTGCGCAACTGCTTGACGGCGTCGGGCTGCAGGTCGGTGGTGGTGACGATGAGGTCGGGCTTGAGCGAGGCGATGGTGTCCATGCTGGGCTCGCCGCGGGTGCCGATGTCCTCGGGCTCGTTCTTGAGCGGGACGGCGGCGTCCCAGGTCTTGTAGCCCTTGACGTCGGCGACGCCCACCGGGTCGACGCCGAGGGAGACCAGGTGCTCGACGACGTTCCACTCGGTGCCGACGACCTTCTTGGCGGGGCCGTCGAGTTCCACCTTCGCGCCGGTGGCGTCGGTGAGGGTGATGGCCTGCGCGGACTCCTTGGCGCCGGCGTCGTCGGCGGCGGGTTCGGTGGTGCCGCAGGCCGCCAGCAGGAGGGTGGCGGCGGTGGCCAGGGGCGCGGTGAGCAGGAGTCGTCTCATGAGGTGGTGCCGAGCCTTTCGCTTCGGGTGTGGTGACGGCCGATGGCGCGGGTGCGCAGCCGGCCGGTGAGGGGGTCGGTGTCGACCTCGATCCGGATGCCGTAGACCTCGGTCAGGCGTTCCGGGGTGAGGACGTCCTCGGGCGGGCCCTCGGCGACGACGCGTCCGGCCGCGAGGAGCACGATCCGGTCGGCGACGGCCGCCGCCTGGTCGAGGTCGTGCAGGACGACGCCGACGGCGATGCCGTGTTCGTCGGCCAGGTCGCGCATGAGGTCGAGGAGTTCGACCTGGTAGCGGAGGTCGAGGTAGGTGGTCGGTTCGTCGAGGAGGAGGACGCCGGTCTCCTGGGCGAGACAGCCGGCCAGCCACACGCGCTGGAGCTGCCCTCCGGAGAGGTGTTCGGCTCCGCGGTCGGCGAGTTCGGCGACGCCGGTGAGGGCGAGGGCGCGGTCCACGGCGGCACGGCCACCGGGGTCCGTACCGCCCCATCGGCCGCGGTGCGGGTAGCGGCCGAACTCGACGACGTCCCGCACGCTGAGACCGCTGGGGGTGGGGCGTCCCTGGAGCAGCAGGGCGACGCGGCGGGAGAACTCCCGGGGGCCGAGGGCCAGCGCGTCGGTGCCGGCGTCGATCGTGAGCGTGGCGCTCCGCGGCCGTTGCAGCCGGGCGACGGTGCGCAGCAGGGTCGACTTGCCGCTGCCGTTCGGGCCCACCAGGGCGGTCACTTCGCCGGGGCGCAGGGTCAGCGCCGCGTCGTGCACGACGTCGGCGCCGTCGTACGCCACGGTCACATCGGTGGCCGACAGTTGATGGCCGCGCGGGCCCGGGGCCGCCTCTTCAGCAGGAATCACATGGCAAGGTTAGCCTACCCTTAATTCCCGTTATCAGGGGGTGACCTGGGAGAAAGCCGGAGCGGGTGGGTACCGGTCCGTCAGAAGGCGTAGCGGATATCGAGCCACGGTGTGTGACGGGTGGCCAGTTCACGCAGGTCCGCGAGGGCGCGGCGCTTGATGCCGGCGCGGTAGCGGAGGTTGAGGGCGCCGTTCTGGGAGCGCTTGGTCTCCTGCGCGTCGGGCTGCCACAGCACGTCCTCGCCGCGCGGATGCCAGCGGAGGTTGACCTCGTGCAGGTCCGCGTTGTGGGTGAGCATGATGACCTCGGCGCGGGCCTGCCGCTTCACGCGCTCGGGCAGGACGTCGTCCATGTGCCGCAGCAGCCCGGCCCAGGCGTCCTGCCAGCCGGGGCGGACGACGACGGGTGAGAGGTTGAAGTGCACCTCGTACCCGGCGTCGAGGAAGTCCGCGGCGGCGGCGATCCGCCGGTCGACCGGGCTGGTGCGCAGGTCCAGCAGGCGTGAGTCGTCGGCCGGCATCACCGAGAACCGGATCCGGGTGCGGCCGCGCGGGTCGAGCTCCAGCAGGTCGGGGTTGACGAACTTGGTCGCGAAGGACGCCTTCGCGGTGGGCCAGTCGCGGAAGGCGCGCACCAGGTCGGCGGTGTTGTCGCAGACGAGGGCGTCGACGGAGCAGTCGCCGTTCTCCCCGATGTCGTACACCCATGCCTCGGGGTCGCACTGGTTGGGCTCCGGTTTGGGGCCCTGGGTGGCGACGTGGCGGCCGAGGTGGGCGATGATCCGGTCGATGTTGGTGAAGAGGGTGATCGGGTTGGCGAAGCCCTTGCGGCGGGGGACGTAGCAGTACACGCAGGACAGGGCGCAGCCGTTGGACGGGCCGGGGGCGATCCAGTCGGCGGAGCGGCCGTTGGGGCGGGTGGTGAGCGTCTTCTTCACGCCCAGTACGAGGGTCTCGCGCTTGATCCGCATCCAGCGGTCGGCGCTGCCCTCGTTGCCGTGCAGTTCGGGGATGCGCCAGTGGGAGTCCGTCTCGATCAGCCGGGCCCCGGGGAACCGGGCGAGGATCTGCCGCCCGCGGGGTGAGGCGGCGGCGGCCGGTTCGGCGTGGATCTCCCGGATCGCGAGAAGCCGGCGCGCCTGCGCGGAGTCCCGGAAGGCGGAAGCGGACGCCGCCGTCCCGGCCACCGGTGCCGCCGGCAGCTCGCCGAGACCGAAGAGCGGCTCCTGGGAGCCGGGGGACGAGGACGGATGGTGAGGCATGTGCGGGCCGGCTTCTCGGGAGCGGAGACGATACGGAACGCCCGCCGGCCGGATTCCACGGAACCCGGCAGGTGAGGGCCGTCCTCCCCACTGTACGGCGACGGGGCCGGCACCCCACCCGCCAGCGGCCGCGGGAGTGCCGACGTCCG
>NZ_NCTE01001154.1 GCF_002114215.1 Streptomyces sp. 13-12-16
AGCTCGCGCTGCCGGTCGGGCTGGCCCTCGACGCGGAGCTGTCCGCGTACCCGGGCGCAGGACAGCCGCGGATGGCCCTGGGCGAGCGGTTCGCGCCGCCCGCGCCGACGGACGTACGGCCACCGGGGACGACGACGGCCCGGGCGGCCGCCCGTTACGGCGAGGCGCTGCGCGACGACCCCTGGCTGGACTCGGTCCCGGTGACGCTGGAGCGGGTGATACCGGCTCCGGACGGTGACGGCTGGCAGCTGGCCGACGCCGACGAGGACGCGGCCCTGCCGCTCACGCCGGCCGCGCGGTCCCACCCCGGGCTGTGGCGTCTGGTCGCCCTGTCGGGCGGCGCCCCGGTCAGGGTCTTCGGCGAGTGCGGCCACCGGGGATTCACTCCGTTGGCGGTATGGCCGGAGGGACCCGGTGAGGTGGTGCCGCTGTGCTGAGCGGCGCGCTCGCCCCCGTTCCCGCCCGCCTCAGGAATCTTTCGGACATCACTGGACACTCGACGCGTGTGAGTCTTCGACCGTGCCGGGACACCCGTCGGAAAGGAAGCTCATGAGCAGGACGACCACCGCCGTGGACGCGCCTCTCCCGGATTCCTGGGAGGAGCTGGTGACCACGGCCCTGCTGGGCACGGACCGGCGCACGCCGGCGGGCTCCGCGCCCGGTGCGGACGCGCCGTCGGCC
>NZ_NCTE01001155.1 GCF_002114215.1 Streptomyces sp. 13-12-16
GCCCGGCCCCTTGCCGCGCGGCCCGTTCCGTCACGAGGGTCACCGGGACGTCCCTCCCGGTGCCGACGCCCGGTGGGCCCGCAGCGCCGCCGTGTAGCCGCGCTCGATCGGGTGGTCGCCGGGGCCGCCCGCCGACTCGCCGAGAGCGCCGAGTGCCGGGGGCGTCCCGCGGTAGGCGACCCGGCCCGCGTCGACGAGGGTGACCTCCGTGCAGGCCGCCGCCACGTCCTCCACCAGGTGCGTGGAGACGATGACGGTGGACGAGGCGCCCAGTTCGCGCAGCAGCTCGCGGAACTCCACGCGCTGTTCCGGGTCCAGGCCGGCGGTCGGCTCGTCGAGGAGCAGCACACGGGGCTCGTTCACGACGGCCTGGGCGATGCCGACGCGGCGGATCATGCCGCCGGAGAGTCCGCGCACCTTCGCGTCGATGCGGTCGGCCAGGCCGACGCGGGCGACGGCCCGCTCGACGGCGGCCGGGACGCGGTCCGCGGGCATCTCCTTCAGCCAGGCCACGTAGGCGACGAACTCCCGCACCGTGAAGCCCGGGTAGTAGCCGAAGTCCTGCGGCAGGTAGCCCAGGTGGCGGCGGACCTCGCCGCGCCGCCGGTGGTCGCGGGTGTCGTGGCCGAGGATCTCCACCCGGCCGCCGGACGGTTCGGCGACCGTGGCGAGGACGCGGATCAGCGAGGTCTTGCCGGCCCCGTTGGGACCGAGCAGACCGTGCACGCCGGGGCCGAAGTCCAGGTCCACCGAGTCCAGGGCGACGGTTCTGCGGTGCCGGACGTGCAGGCCGGTGGTCCGGACGGTGGCGGCCGGTGTTCCGGGCACGGGGCGGGAAGCGGTGTGCGGAGCCGTGCTCAACTCTTCTCCAGGAAGTGGAAGGCGGGGCGGCGCGCGGCCAGCAGGGCGGCGGACAGGACGGCCGCGGCCGCCCAGCCCCCCTGGGCCGGGGCGCCGCCGAGGTACGAGGACAGCCGCGGGCCCAGCGCGTCGGTGGGCC
>NZ_NCTE01001156.1 GCF_002114215.1 Streptomyces sp. 13-12-16
GTGCGCGGCGCCGGGCGACGCGGACAGGGCGAGGGCGCCGAGCACGGCGGCGCCGGACTCCAGGAGACGGCGGCGGCTGACGACCGGCCGCCCGGGGTGGGGGGACCGGCCGGCGGGAGACGGGTGCGGGTGCGGGTGCGGGTGCGGCATGACCGTGGCCTTCCTCGGTACGACAGAGCACTGCGCGGACTGAGGGCACGTCGGACTCCCCCTCGACGCACCACCGGACGGAAGCCGTTACGGCAGGGGGACGTCACAACTACTGGTGACGGAGCAACTACTGAGCCAGCCACACCCTAGGACTCGAACACAAACGAAGCAATGACGCCGTCGAGGTTTGTGTGGTCCTGGTGGTTCGGCGGATCGCTTCGCTCCTGGCCGCTCCGTGAGCGCCGTGCGGGCCCGGTGTCAGCCGTGGAGGATCCGCCCCGGTGTGACGGGAGGCGTTGAACCGTACGCGGGAAAAGGTGCCCTCGGTGAGGGCTCCGTCCAGTCCGTGCCGACGGACGAGTACCGCGTGCGGCCCTGCCCCGTCAGGTCCCGGCCGTACCGGTCCTCGTCCTCGGCCACCGGCTCCGCGTCCGCCCCGGCCGTCAGCGACGGGCGAAGGACAGCACCGCGAGGAGCGTGACCGGTTGGCGGGTGGAAGGTAGAGGTAGGGCTCGGGAGAGCCCGGATCGTCGGTCTCGACGCGCACGGCCGTCGGGACGCAGCTGCGCAGCAGCATCGCCGCACGCCCGTCGGGTGCGCCAGAGGAACGCCTCCTCGGCATCCAGGATCCCGGTCATCCCCAAGGAGGTGACGGGCAGCCGCATCGAGCCCGCCGTGAGGTGACCGTCCGTCACAACAATGCGGGCGGCGCCGTAGGAGCGCAGCCCCAGCGCGGTGAGGACCACCACGACCGCCGGTCCGCCGGCGGCGGCCAGGGGCCCCAGGGGCAACAGGACGAGGGCGGCCATCACACCCGGCAGGGCGGCGAGCCAGAACCACGTGTGCGGCACGCCGAGTCGTTCTTCGTACAGACGCATGCCCCGCCCTGTCACCCCCCGCGCCGCTGCTCGCGGCCGGAGGGGGCCTCGCTGTGTCCGGTACGACGTCGGCCGTCGGCCCGGTCGGCAAGGCCGGCCGGCACCGCGTCGGCCGGCCCGGTGGGAGGGCCCCGGCGCTCGCGCGGGAACGCCCGGAGGACGGGGTCAGCCGCGCCGCCAGGTCTGGTTGGCGGTGCCGGTGCAGGGCCACAGCTTGACCGGTGTGCCGTTGGCCTCCTTGCCCCACCACACGTCGACGCACTTGTCGCCGGCCTTGAGCGACACCAGGTCCTCGGTACCGTTGATCTTGAACTTCTGTCCGCTCGACCCGTCGCACCGCTGCAGCAGGACGGCCGTCTCCTTCTCCACCGCCCCGCCGTCCAGTCCCATGCACAGGTCCTCGCCGATGCGCAGGGTCCTGTCGGTGTCGTGGAAGGACCAGATCTGAGCGCCCGCCGAGACCCCACAGGGCTGGATGACCAGTTCCGCCCCGACGCCCCGGGAACTCGCGGTGAGGCACTTGCCGGTGTCGGCGCTGACGATCCGGGCGGTGGCGACGGTGACCGTCTCGTCCGCCTTCCTCTCGCTCCGCCGGGCCGGAGCCTCAGCCGTGTCCTGCTCCTCCTTGCTCCGCGAGCCGGCCTGCGGGCTCGCGTCGGCGACGGGGCCGGAGCCGTCCGGGGACGCCTCGCCGTCGCCCTTCCCCTCCTTCCGCCCGTCCTCCGTCTTCTTCCCGTCCTCCTCGCCGTCGCCTTCCTCGTCCTTCGGCGAGCCGGCCGGAGCGTCGTCCTTCGGGGGCTCCGCGACATAAACGCCCGGCGGCTGCTGCGCCTCCTGACCGTCGAGCAGTTCCCGGGAGTCGGCGGCCGCGGTGGCGTGGTCATCGGGCCGCCCGTCCCGGTCGTTGCCGGCCATGATCAGCAGCGGTACGGCGAGCAGGATCACCCCGGCGATTCCGGCGGCGGCCAGCACGGGGGCCTTCGGCCGTCCCGGCGCACCGTCGCCACTCCCCCTCCCCG
>NZ_NCTE01001157.1:0-952 GCF_002114215.1 Streptomyces sp. 13-12-16
GCCGGGGCGCACGCGCCCGAGGTGATCGCGCGGTTCGTGGCGCGGGCCGTGGCCGAGCCGCGGCGCGAGCTGCCGGCCGAGGTCGAGCGGCTGCGGCTGGCCGAGGCGCTGCTCGACAAGGGCGATCCGCTGGGCTGTCTGACGCTGCTGGGCGCGCTGATGGAGGAGCACCCCGAGGAGCGGAGCGTACGGATGCTCGCCGCGCGTGCCCACTACCACTCGGCGCAGCTGTCGCGGGCGCGGGACGGGCTGGAGCGGCTGGTGGCGGAGAACCCGGACGACGCGTACGCCCGGTTGCTGCTGGGCCGGACCCTGGAGCGACGGGGGGAGGGGGAGGAGGCGGCGCGGCATCTGCGGATCGCCGCCGCGATGAACCCCGAGTACGGGAAGGCCGGGTGAGCGGCGCACGCCCCCGGCGGCGTGGAACCGGCTGACGGTTGTGCGACACGTTTCGCTTAACAGACATGTGTTGCGTTGATGTCGTGTGCTGTGGAACCGTGATGCCATGCCGAACACCTCCGACACCCGGGGCGCCTCACGCGACCCCCGCGCCCGGCGGACCAGGGCGCTGCTGCGCTCCGCGGTCCTGGACCTCGCGATGGAGAAGGACCTGGACGGCATCACCATGAGCGACATCGCCGAGCGCGCGGAGGTGAACCGGGCCACGGTCTACCTGCACTACAAGGACCGTGAGGACCTGCTCCTCGACGCCACCGAGTCGACGATGGACGGTGTGGTCGAGGCGGCCCGCGCCTGCCGGCTGACCACGGACGCGCATGCGCTGCCCGACACCAATCCGGTGCACCTGGTCAGCCTGTTCACCCAGGTCGACAAGCACCGCGCCGTCTACCGGCGGATGCTCGGCGAGGACGGCAGCCCGCGCTTCGCCGCCCGCCTCGAACGGCTCCTGGCACAGGCGTGGTCCGAGCAGCTGCTGACCGGGACCCCGCCG
>NZ_NCTE01001157.1:1087-11297 GCF_002114215.1 Streptomyces sp. 13-12-16
GCGCGCGCACTTCCTCGGCGGGGCCCTGCTGGCGGTCATCGGCCGCTGGGTCCGCGGCGAGTTCGACGGCGAGGGCGAGAACGGCATGAGCGTGACCGAGGTCGCCGATCTGACCTGGGCGCTGGTACGGGGCGGGGGATGACCGTGACACCGACGTAGGCGGCGGCCACGGCGACCGGCCCGGCCCGGCGCGGACGTCGGTACTCGTGGTGCTCGTGGTGCTCGGGAACGAGCCGGTGCGCCGCGGTGTCACCACCCTGCCGCGCACCGTCCCCCGGCCGCGGCCCGCCCCAGGCGCTCGGCCGCCCGGGGCAGGAGGGAGAGCGGCGCAGGCGCCGGCTCACTCGTCGATCGACGCACCGAAGCGCGCGTCGGTTCCGGGAGCGCCGAGTGAGCCTCCGCCGTACGACCACGATCCGGTGCTCACCGTCCCGGTGGTGGAGGCGGCGAGCCACCAGACCACCCCGTCGCCGGTGTTCTCGCCGGGCGCCGCGGCCAGCAGCTCGGAGCGGCCGTCGGCGTCCGTGTCGGCGAGCCGGACCTGTCCGCCCCAGCGGTCCCCCTCCTCCGCCGTGCCGGGCACGCCCGCCGAGCTCTGGTCGAAGGACTTCGCGCCCACCGCCGTCAGCCCGGCGGCCGAACCGCGCAGGATCCGCACCCCGCCCGCGTCCGCCACGGTGCCGATGTCCTCACCGGGCACGCCCACGGCCAGGTCGGCGTGACCGTCGCCGTCGATGTCGGCGAGGGAGACGTCGGCGCCGAAGCCGTCGCCCAGTTCGGCGGTGCCCGGCACACCGGCGGTGTACTGGGCCCACACCTGTGCGGGGGTGCCGAGTTCGTCCACGTTCTCCATGCCGTCCTCGGAGCCCAGGTAGACGCCGACGGTTCCGCCCGTGAGGGGTTCGTGCACGTCCTCGGGCTTGTCGGGCCTGCCGTAGACCAGGTCGTCGTACCCGTCGCCGTTGATGTCGCCGGACGCCGTGGCGGAACCGCCGGCCAGGTCGCGGGTGTAGGCGGGCCCGTCCGCGGCGCCCATGTACAGGGAGGAACGTGGCCTGGGGTCCTCCTCCAGGCTGTCGCCGGACACCAGCAGGTCCGCGTATCCGTCGCCGTCGTAGTTCCCGGTGGTCAGGGAGACGGGCCGGATCGATTCGCGGCCGGGGACACCGGCGGTGTCGAGCCGGCCGGCTCCTTCCAGGGAGCCGGTGCCGTGGACGAACAGGGAGGCGCCCGTGCGGTCGGCCACGGCGAGCACGTCGCCCGGTGTGGTCCCGGAGAGCCGGGCGGCGGCGAGGGCCAGGCCGAACCGGGCGTTCGCCGCGGGCGCCTGCGACCTCAGGCTGACGCTGCGGGCGGGGGTCAGCCCGGTCCGGGATCCGTAGAGGACCGTCACCCGGCCCGCGTCGCTCACGGAACCCTCGTCCTCACCCGGCGCGGCGACGATCGCGTCGTCGTAGCCGTCGGCGTCGAGGTCCCCCGTGGCCACGGCGGCGCCGAAGCCGTCACCGGACTCGGCGGAGCCCGGGACCCCCGCGGTCGCCTGACCGAAGACGGCGGTGCGGACCCGGGGGACGCTGCCGGCGGTGCCGATGCCGCTCGCGGCGCCGTACTGGACGGTGACGTAGCCCGCCCCCTTCCTGCCGCCGTCGGTGCCGCCCGGGGCGCCGGTCAGGACGTCGTCGTAGCCGTCGCCGTCGAAGTCGCTGTTGCGGTCGTCGGCGTAGGTGCCTCCGGGCGTGCCCGCGAAGGCCGAGGGCGCGGCGGTGAGGGCCATACCGCTCAGCAGCAGGAACGATGCGGCGGCGACGGCCGTGGAACGTCTGTGGGTCATGATCTGCTCCGATGTGCGGGGCGACGGTGGGTCGCGGTCACAGGTTGGATCCACGGCGCGGAGGGAAAGTTGTGGCCCGCCCCTGATCTTCCGCGACGGAGGGGTGAACCGTTCCCGGTTCGGTGGGGACTCCGGGGTGTTCCGAGTTCGGTGGAGCCGCGTCACCTGCCCGTTCGTGGCCCCGGACAGGGGCAGGGGGACGCCGACACACCGCCCTCGTCGGCCCCGTGACTCCCGGTATTCCGCCGGGTAACCTCTCCGCGCACCTCCGGGCCGTCCAACTCGTTTGCACAGAGGTGCAGTTCACGATCCGGAGACGTCATGCCGCTGTCGGAAGGTCAAACCGTGTACATGGTCGACGTGCCGCTGGGGAGCGGTGGCGAGGTCGTACGAGTGCAGGTGAACGACGTCGGGGAGGAGGTCGTGCGCGTCGGACGCGGCAGCCGTGCCGTCGCCCGGGCCGAGCAGTCCCTGGAACAGATGCTGGACGTCGTACGGCCGGTCGCGGACGCCTTCGTCGGCCGCTGCCGCGGCATGCTCCGGCCGCCGGACGAGGCGACCCTCGCCTTCGGCATGTCGCTCTCCGCCGACGCGAAGGTCCTCATCGCGGGCTCCTCCGCGGAGGCCAACTTCTCCGTCAGCCTCACCTGGCACAACGGCCCCGCCGGTACGGACGCGGTACCGGAAACCGCACCAGGCCCGGAGTCCGCGGGCCGGGGCCCGGCGGGTGGACCCGCCTCCGGGGGCTGAATCCCGTAGGGCAGACCGGCACCCGCCGTCGCACCGCCGGTACCCTCCCGCTCCCCCCACCGCACCGAGGAGGTCCCTGTGCACGACCAGGACGATCCCGGCCGTACCGCGGCCGGATCCGGGTACGCCGGGCCCGGCGAGCACGAGGACGCCGACACCGTCCTCGCCGCCGGGACGGTCCGTCTCCGGGACGGACACGGCGATTCCGCCGGTACCGGATTCCTCGTCGGCGACGGGCTCGTCCTCACCTGCGCCCACGTGGTGTGCGACGCGCTCGGGGAACCCCGCGACACCGAGGTGCCCCTCGGAGCCCGGGTCACCGTCGACCTGCCGCTCCTCACCGGGCCGGGAACCCCGGGGCACGACGTCGAAGCGGAGGTGACGCACTGGGTACCGATCCGGGAGGACCGCAGCGGCGACGTGGCCGTGCTGCGACTGCTCGGTCCGGTGCCGGGGGCGCGGTCACTGCCGACCAGCCTGTCCCGGCGTCTGTGGGAACACGGGTCCCGCATCGTCGGTTTCACCGACAGCTCCGACCGGCCCGTGTGGCAGCGGGGCAGTCTCCTCGGCCCCGCGGGGAAGGGCTGGGTACAGCTGTCCCGGGCCGACGGGCAGACGGTCCGGGTCACCGCCGGATTCAGCGGCAGCCCGGTCTGGGACAACGCACTCGGCGCCGTCGTCGGCATGATCGTGGCCGCGGGGCCGGCCCGGGACGACCAGCAGGCGTACATGCTGCACCTCGGGGCGCTCGCCGACGAGATCCCCGCCCTCGCCGGGGCGTTCCTGGCCCCGACGCCCTTCCGCGGCCTGGAGCCCTTCCGCGAGGAGGACGCCGACGTCTTCTTCGGCCGCGAGGAGGACACGGAGGCCGTGGTCACCGCACTGCGCGGTGACCGTGCGGCGGTGACGCTGTGCGGACCCTCGGGGTGCGGCAAGTCCTCCCTCGCCCTCGCGGGGGTGGCGCCCGTCATGCGCCGCGCCGGCCACGAGGTGGTGGTCGTCCACTGCGGCCGCACCTCCCGCCCGGTGGGTGCCCTGGCGGTCGCACTCCTCGAACTGGCACGCCGGGAACGGTTCGGGCCACCGCGCGCCCCCGGCGTCGAGCGGGTCGCCACCTGGCTGACCGGGGCGGGCCTCGCGGACACCGTCCACCGGCTCACCGGCAGCGCCACCACCGACCTCCTCGTCGTACTGGACCAGGCCGAGGCACTGCTCGACCTGCCCGAGGGAGACCTGACGGCCCTCCTGTCGGTGCTGTTCCCCGCCCGGCGCACCGCCGGGATGCGGGTGCTGCTCACCCTGCGCGCCGACTTCGTCGACGCCGCCCTCAGCCACGAACACCTCGGACCGGCGCTGAAACGGGGAGCCGTCCTGCCGCTGACCCCGATGACCCGGGAGCAGCTCCACACCGTCATCACCCGCCCCGTGGACCGTGTCCCCGGTGTCTCCTACGAACCCGGGCTGGCCCACCGCATCCTCCAGGACGCCGGCAGCGAACCCGGCGCCCTCCCCCTCCTCTCCTTCGTCCTGCGGCACCTGTGGCAGGAACAGTCGGGCGGCCGCCTGAGGGTCGAAACGTACGAGAGGGCCGGCGGCGTCTCCGGTGCCCTGCGCAGGCACGCGGAGGAGGCATGGCGGAAGTACGTCCCGTCCGTGACCGGGACCGGGACCGGCTCCCCGGACCCCGCGGACGCCCCGGAGACCCCTGACCCCACGGAAGCCGTCACGGACGCGCGGCGGCTCCTCGCCGGACTGGTACGCGTGGTGCCGGGCAGCGGCGCCCCCGCACTGCGGCGGGTGCTGACCCGGGCGGAGGCCGGCGAGCGGCGCTGGCGCCTGGCCGTGCTGTTCGCCGGGAAGGACGAGCGTCTGCTGGTGCTCCACGGCGGGGCCGGTGTGCCGGAGAGCGTGGAACTCGCCCACGAAGCCCTCATCACGGTCTGGCCGGCTCTGTCCGAGGTGGTGCGTGAGGACCGGGACTTCCTTGCCGCGCGCGCGGAGTTGCAGCACGACCGGGAACGCTGGGAGAGCGCGGGACGTGCCGACGAGCTCCTGCCGCGGGGCGCGCAACTCGTTTCCCTCGAGAGCCGCCTCGCCGGACGCACCGACGAACTGACGGCGGCCGAGACCGAACTCCTCGACCTCGCGGACCGGCAGCGCCGCGCGGTACAAGAACAGCACCGTGCCCGGCAGCGGCGCATCCGGCTGGCCTGGGCGGCCGGTGGCCTCGCTCTCACGATCATCGCCGCCTTGAGCGTGTTCTTCGTCCAGGAGTCCCGGGTGAGCGAGGAGCGGGCGGCGGAAGGCCGGTCCAGGACGCTGGCCGTGCAGGCCGACGAGCTGGCCGAGAGCAATCCCACCCAGGCCGCCCTGGCCGCGATAGCGGGCTACGACACCTCCCCGACGCAGGAGGCCCGCAACGCGCTGATGCGACGGTACTCGGAGTTGATGAAGGCGGAGTGGGTGCTGTCCGGACTGGATTCGGACATCGACCAGGCAAGTATGAGCGCGGACGGCAAGGTGACCCTGGTGACCACCATGGGCGGCCGCGCGACCCTGTTCGTCCGGTCCGACGACGGACGTGTGCGGCAGGAGAACCTGCGGCTGGGCCGGAAGATCCGCAACCCCCAGGTGAGCGGCGACGGCCGGAGAATCGCCTACCTGCGCGAGGCCGACGCGCTCCTCGCCTGGCACGAGGTGACCACTTCCGGGAAGCACCTGGTAGGCCCGGCCCATCCGCTCCGGCACGCACAGGCACGGAACGAGGAAGGCGCCGTCCTCGCGGTCAAAGGGTCTCGGTTCTCCCCCGATTCACGGTATCTGGTGGAGTCCTCCCAGGTGTCCGACGGTCTGCCCCTCCTGGTGTGGGATCTCTCCAGCGGCCGCGCTCACGAGGTGCCGGGGTCCATCACCGGAGTACGCAGGATCTGGTTCGGCCCGGACAACGGGACCCTGGTCGTGCACAAGGGCCTCACAGCTCTGGGCGAGCGTTCTTTCCTGCGGGCCATTGATGTCGCCAGCGGGTCCGTCCGTGAACTGGCCCACGATTTCACCAGTCTCCCCGAGGTCTCCTGGGACGGGAGAACGGCTGTCGTGTGCGACGAGAAGGGGGAGAACGCCTCTCGTTACCGGGCCGTCCGGGTGTCGGACGGCAGGGTCCTCCGCAGTCAGGAGCTGAGGCAGTCGTGCCCGGTGAAGCCGGCGTTCGACACCACCGGCCGCTACTTCGTCGTCGACGGGTCCGACTCGGGTGACTGGTCCCGTATCGCGGTCCACGGTGACGAGGCGCCGGAACGGCTGGTGCCCCGCCAGCGCCTCGCCACCACGATCGGCGTCGAACGCCTGCCCCTCCTGATGTCCGGGTCGGAAACCGTGATGCCGTTCGCCGAGGGCCGCACCGTCACCGGCGTCAGCATGTCCGCCGGTCCCTCCCGGCCGGCACACGGGTATCCGGCGCTGCTCGGTGACGGTGACCGGATGCTGGCCCGCACCGACGGCGGCAAGGTGCTCCGCATCATGGAGACCAAGCCCGGGGCCCGCACCCTCGCCCGGGCCAGGACGTCCGGAACACCACCCCCGGAGGAGCAGCCCCTCGTCACCGACAAGGCCGAAACCCTGGTGGCGGACCTCTCGGACCGCAACAGGATCACGGTCCGCGCCCTTCCCACCCTGCGCCGGATCAGCCAGTTCACCGTGTCCGCACCGCCCCTCGACGAGGTGACCGGAGAACCGGGCACGATCGACATCATGTTCCAGAGCGACGACAGGGTGGTCACCCTGTCGGGTTCGGTCCTCGAGTACTGGGACGCACGGCGAGGGCGCCGTCTCTCGTCCGCCGTGGAACTCCGCGACCTCGGACTCAGCACCGCCGAGGACCCGTTCTTCACCATGGGGGCCCATCTGGACCCGGCACGCGTCACGGTGAGCGTGCAGGGAGAGCCCCAGGTGCACACCATCGACCTGCGGACGGGGCGGGAGGACGGGAAGCAGCGCCTCGACCTCGCCGAGGACCTGCTCACCGCGGAGTATCTGCCGGACACGCGCTACATGGCGGTGCTCACCACCGGCAGGATCGTCGAGCTCTGGTCCGTGGAGAAGGGATCACCGCCGAGGAAGGTGCTGGGGCCGTTCGGACCGCTCGAACCCCACCGCTGGACCATGGGAACCTCCGGCGGATCCGGGTTCTTCCTCGCCTACGAGAACACCATGGTCCGTCTCCGGGCCGACGATCCCGAGTACCGGGACACCTTCGTCTTCTCGGGGATCCAGCGTTTCCTGGACGCCACCGAGGACGGCAGGACCCTGATGAGCATGCCGGTGACGGGTGATCTGGAGGACCCGTCCGACTCCGGAGGCCTGCTGACGCTCTTCCGGATCGACCCCGCGCTCTGGAAGGAACACCTCTGCGGTGTCGTCGGCCGGGACCTCACACCCGACGAACGCACCGCCCTCTCCGGGGAGTTGCCGAACAGGATCTGCCCCGACCGCGCACAGGACTGAGGCCGGAACCCGCCCCTGTGCCGGAGCTCGGGGCAGGCTCAACAACCCCGGCCGTCACCGGTCCTCTGCTCGGCCGGGGACGTCCGGCGCGCGGGATGCCCCGGTACCGGCACTCGCCTCTCCGGCTTCCCGTTCGGTGGTGGTCATGCGGTCGAGGGCGGCTCGGAAGACGGGTACGTCCTCGGTGCTCATCCGGTAGGCGACGGCCTTCTGCCACGAGGGGTTCTCCGGGTCGTACAGCACGGTGATGGGCGCCCGGGTACCTTCCGGCCACCAGCCTTCGCGCACCCCGCGCGGGATGGCACGGGACAGGGCGACGGTGGGCCCGTTGAGCTTGCCGAGCTGTTCGCGCAGCAGGACGGCGCTGGCGATGCCGTGGCGGTCGACGACGAGTTGGGCGAACCGGCGGGCGCCGGCGGGCAGCGAGCGGAGGTAGCGTTCGGCCCGGTCGACGGTCCACTCGGTGTCCGCGGTGACCGTCAGTTCGTGGCGGTGCTCGGCGAGGAGTTCGAGCAGTTTCCGCTCGAACTCCTCCGAGGCGCCTTCGATGGTGATTCTCATGGAGCCTTCCGACGGATACTTGCCCGCTTCTCCGGGATCTGCATGGGAGTATGACCCGTCGAACCCCTCGCCGTACAGGTCCCGGAGAAACCGGCCGGAATTCTGCATGTGTTCGGGTGGCGCGGCGGCACTGCGCGAACAGCCTCGTATAATTTCCCTTATACGAGGCTGTCTTGAGGGAGGGGCACATGGCCGACTCCGTCGCCGTGGAAGTGGTCGACGCCGAGCTGGTCGACGAGGACGGGGACCGGGCGCTCCCCGCCCTCCCGGACACGCCGGCGGCACACCGCCCCCTCATCGGCCGGCACACGCTCCTCCGGCCGGACGCCCCGATCCCGACGACGGCCGGCCAACCCACGTACACCGAAGCCGACTTCCGGATCTCACAGGAGACGGCCGACCTGATCGACGGGGCGCCGCCCGCCAACACCTCCCGCACGTACGGCTCGGCCCTCGGGCAGTTCCACACCTGGTGCGCCGAGAGCGGCCGGGTGCCCATGCCGTGCACCACGGCGACGTTCGTGGAGTACGTCGGACACCTGGTGCAACGGGACCTGGCACCCGCGTCCGTCCAGGTCCACATGTCGGCGATCCGCTCCGCCCACCCCGACGGACAGCAGCCCGGAATGAAGGAGGCCCGGCAGCTCCTCCGCGGGCACGCCCGGGACTGGGCCCGGCGCCGCGCGCCCAGGAAGGCGCCGCCGATCCGCACCGCGGCCCTGTCCGCCATGGTGGCCACCTGCACCGCGGCCGACGAACGCGAACGGCCGAAGGCCCTGAGGGACGCCGCGCTGCTCACCCTCGGATGGGGGATGCTGTCCCGCCGCAGCGAACTCGCCAACCTCCTGGTCGAGCACCTGGCCGTGGAGGACGACGGCGTGACCGTGCGCGTGGCGTTCTCCAAGACCGACCAGGCCGCCCACGGCGAGGACACCTTCGTACCGGCCGACCCGGACACCCCGTCCCTCTGCCCCGTCGTCCGCGTCCGCGCGTGGCTGGAGGAACTGCGCCGCCACGGCATCACGTCCGGCCCGCTGTTCCGGCACATCACCCGCGGCGGCACCATCCGCCCCCGCTCCGGGCCGCGCGGCGACTTCCTCAGCCCCGACGCGATCGGGAACATCGTCAAGACCCGCGCCCGGCTCGCCGGGGTCAGGGCCCCCGGCGGCCGCGCGGTGACCGCGCACGGCCTGCGCCGGGGCCCGGCACAGGAGATCTCCGAAGCGGGAGGGGACCCGACCGCCCAGGGCCGGTGGAAGCCCGGTTCCCCCACGGTCCTCAAGCACTACATCGAACCCGCCCGGGGCAGGACGAACAACCCCCTGCACGCCGCCCGCGCCAAGGCCCGTACACAGAAGGCCATCTGACCGACCGTCACCTCGATCGTCGCGTGAGGACCGCCGGCGGGCCCTCGACGGAGTCACCGCCCACGGCCGACGGATCCCCGGCCCGGATCACCGGTCCCCCGGCCCGGGGCAGATGAACTCGGCGAGCTCACGCTCCCACGCGTCGAGGGCACGGGCGTACAGGGCCGCCGACGGACGGAGTGTCAGCGGGCGGACGGCGTCGAGGAAGGCGTCGACGTCGTCACGCGCCGCGGACAGCAGTGCCGTTCCCTCCGGTGACCGCAGACGGACGAAGACGCGCCGCCGCCCGTTTTCCTCGTCCTGCGAAGGCCACACGATGACGTCCCCGATCCCCACGCTCTCGTGCATGCCGTCGACGAGCAGCTCGTGAGCGAAGACCCATTCCCTCTCGTCGTCGGTCCCGTGGTTGAAGACAGCCGTGATCGCGTGGGGATCGGCGGTGCGATAGGTCAGCCGGACCGGGAGACGCTGTCCGGTGTCCTGCTCCGTGAGGTGCGCACGCATCGAGAACCGGGCGTGCTGCTCGAGCCCGTCGCCCGCCTGCCTCCTCCAGAGCCTGAGCCGACCGGCGGCTGCGGCGACGGTGTGCTGCCCCTCCTGCCGCCGACGGCCGGCCGCGCCCTCGGTGGTCGTTCTCGGCAGCAGCAGGCTGCTGCCCGGACGCGGTGCGTAACCGTCCAGGGGTGGTAGGAGCGGCAGTCGGAGCAGGACGGCACGCCGGTGCACCGGGTGCGGTCCCACGGCCGGGCCGACCGCCACCAGGAGGCAGACCTCTCCCGTCCCGGTGTCCATCGGCACGTCCGCGCCTGAGCGTGTCGCGTCCGCCAGGACCGTCCGGCCGACGACGGACGGCGGACCTGCGGCACCGTGGGAGGAAAATCCCGGACCCGGCGCCCAGGGGCGTGGCTCTTCTTCACCGGGCCGCCATGGGCACAGGACGCGCACGGTGGAAGTCCACGGCACGTGCAGCAGTTCGGTCAGGCATGCCGCGGCCGGCGGCCTCCGTCCACCCGTGCTCATGCCGCCGGACCCGTCCCCGCAGGACGTGACCACGCTGCCGAAGGCGGCCCCGGTGTCCTGGGGCACGGCGAGGTGTGGGCAGAGCGCGAGGGCGCGTGTCCGGTCTTCTCCCCACGTCTTCGCCCATGGCGGGCGACTCGGCCACCGGGTCCCCGCCGTATGAACGACGAGTGGGTGGGCG
>NZ_NCTE01001157.1:11420-13301 GCF_002114215.1 Streptomyces sp. 13-12-16
GTTCCACCACGGTTGCTCCGGAGCGAGGGGACCGGCCGGTCCCACGGCAGGTCCGAGCACCCAGCGGGGTTCCGGAGCGGACGGTGCGTCGGCGAGCCGACGGACCTCGTGGTGGATGATGAGGTGGGCCTCGGGAAGGGGCGGCACCGGCGGGGTGTGCCCCAGCACCACGATGACGATGTCTGCCCGGCAGAGCTCGTCCCAGTCGCGGCGCGGCGCGGACACCGTGACGTGCCGGCCGTCGGTCCACAGGTCGCGCATCCGCCGGTCGCCCGGCGGATGCGGCGAGAGGAGCGAAGACTCCTGGAGGTACGGCCATGGCCTCGTCACACGTGTCGTGAAGGACTCGCGCCAGGGCGTGCCGACCTCTGTTTCCCCGTGGCTGAACGAGATGAAGGCCGGGGGCCTGTCCGTGCGGACCCGTGGGGGCGCTCCGTGGAGCGCGGCCGGGCCGCTGCGCACGGCGTGGCCTCCGGACGCGTCGTCCGGGCGGGTGTGCTCGTCGTCGCCGCTGTTCCCGGACACGGACGAGGGCTCGTCCGGCTCCTCCGGCTTGTCCGGCTCGTCGGTGCGGACGTGCCGAGCACTGCCGGTGGGGGCCGCGTCGACCGCGGCACACAGTCGCCGCCGCGCGTCCTCGGGGATGGTCTCGTCCAGGGCGCGGACGCGGGGCGCGCGCAGGCTGGAGGCGGCCATCAGGGCGGCGAACTCGTCGTCGGCGGTGGTGGCAGGCCTCGTGTCGTCCTTGTGCGCACTCATCGTGCTCCCCCCTCCACCGGCCGGACCTGCTGCAGGCCACTGGCCAGAACCTTGGTGCGGACGCGGGCCAGGCGCCGCTCGAGTGCCTTGGGCGTCATGCCCACCCTGACGGCCGCTTCGGCATGGGTGTAGCCGAGGGTGACCCAGCCCAGCGCCTCGCGCAGCTGCTCGTCGGGCAGCAACGGGCGCAGACGGCTGATGTGGTCCCGCGTGGCCGCGGCACGCTGGGGATCGGTGGCGCGCTGGTCGGGAATGTCGTGCCGGGTGTAGAGGACGTCGTCGCCGTCGGCGCCGCGGTGGTCGAGTTCGGCCTGTCCGAGGTGGTGGGTCCGGTACCAGCGGAGATAGACGGGGCGGAAGGCCAGGACGGAGGCGCCGACGAAGTAGGTGGTCAGGCTCGCCCCGCCCTCGGGGTTCCACTTGCCGCGGACCAGGCCGTGCTCGCGGAAGAGAATGCTGCCCTTGAGGACGGTGTCGGTGACGACCTGGGTGCGGTCCTCGTACGCCCACGTCTCGGGCAGCATCGTGGACGGTACGGGGCGGCCCATGCGGGCGGTGCGCCGGAAGATGTGGCCGCTCGCGCTCCAGTGGCTCAGCGTGCGCCAGCCGTACGTCATCAACTCGGCGATGAACTGCCGGTAGTGCGAGCCCTCGAACCCGGAGCGGCGCAGGAAGGCGACCAGGGCGGCGTCCCGGCCGGGGAGCTGGGCCCGCGTCGTGGCGTCCTCGCCCGTGTCGTCGGCGAGGAGCTTCTCCAGGGCGCGCAGCTCCCGGTCCGCGGTCGTGACCGACAGGTGTCCGTCCTGCGTCATGGTGTGGGGTCCGTACCCCTTGCACTGTCCATCCGGCACATCCGCTCCCTAGCTCTCGCCAGCCCCAGCGGGCCCCGTTCCGCCCTTGCGCTCCCTAGGTCGTAGGCGCGGCTCGCGGCTCTCCCCCCTCCCCGGCCCCACAAAAGAATGTGATGTGAGTCACGCGGGGGGAGTGGGTCGGGCGGTCCCTACACCCTCAACAACCGGCCACCGCACCAGTGGTGACGTCCCATCAGGGAAAGGAACCCCATGAGCACCAGTCCCGTCCCCGGCCAGGGCCACCCCGACAGCCTCACGACCACTCCGTCCC
>NZ_NCTE01001158.1:0-463 GCF_002114215.1 Streptomyces sp. 13-12-16
GGTCCGGTCATCGGTGGGTGCGGCGGTCAGCGCCGTGTGGTCGATCTTGCCGTTGGCCGTCACCGGCAGCTGGTCCAGGACCACGAACCGGCTGGGCACCATGTAGTCGGGCAGCCGTTCGCGCAGGACGTCCGCCAGCTCCTGGGCGGTCGGCGGTTCGCTCGCGCCCCGGGGCGACAGGTGCGCCACCAGTCGTGGCCGTCCGTCGGAGCCGCGCACCGACGACACCACGCACTGGCGGACCGCCGGATGGCGGGCCAGCACCGCCTCCACCTCGCCCAGTTCGATGCGGTGCCCGCGGATCTTCACCTGCCGGTCCACGCGCCCGAGGAACTCGATGGTGCCCCCGGCGGTCCACCGGCCGAGGTCCCCGGTGCGGTACAGCCGACGGCCCAGCACGGAGTGGACGGCGAACCTCTCGGCGGTCTGGACCGGATCGGCGGGGTAGCCGCGGGCCCGCCCC
>NZ_NCTE01001158.1:679-1328 GCF_002114215.1 Streptomyces sp. 13-12-16
TCACCGGGTAAGTGATGGACCAGATGGACGCTTCCGTGGCTCCGCCCAGGCTCATCACCTCCGCCTGCGGTGCGAGCCGGCGCAGCCGGTCGGGCAGGGTCAGGGGGATCCAGTCCCCGGAGAGCATCACCAGGCGCAGGGTGCGCAGCGCCTCGGTGGCCTCCTCAGGTTCCATCTCCGCGTACTCGACCAGCATTTCGAGCAGGGCGGGCGCGGTGTTCCACACGGTGACGCCGTGCCGGCCGGCCTGTTCGAGCCAGTGCTGCGGGTCGCGCTGCCGGGCGGGATCGGGCAGCACCAGACAGCCGCCGGCGCCGAGGACGCCGTAGATGTCGAACACGGACAGGTCGAAGCTGAGCGCCGACAGCGCCAGCACCCGGTCGTCCGGACCGATGGCGAACCGGTCGACGATGTCGTCGACGGTCGTGCGCGCGGCCCGGTGCTCGATCTCCACGCCCTTGGGGCTGCCGGTGGAGCCCGAGGTGAAGATGGTGTAGGCGATGTCCTCGGGCCGTGGGGCCGTGAGCGGTGCCGCGGGGGCGACGGAGCCCGCGGCGGTGCGGGCGGGGCGCCCCGCGGCGGTCAGGCGGTGGACGGTGACGCCGTCGGGCCAGCCGGTCCTCACACCGCGGCCGGTCAGTGCGTGCCG
>NZ_NCTE01001159.1 GCF_002114215.1 Streptomyces sp. 13-12-16
CGCCCCGCCGGTCGGCGAGCTGGCCGCC
Source organism: Streptomyces sp. 13-12-16 (assembly GCF_002114215.1). Taxonomy (GTDB): domain Bacteria; phylum Actinomycetota; class Actinomycetes; order Streptomycetales; family Streptomycetaceae; genus Streptomyces. The sequence continues at coordinate 29 of NZ_NCTE01001159.1, forward strand.
CTGGGCGTCGCCCGCGTGAGCGTCGGCTCCGGCATCGCCCAGGCCGCGCACGCCCTGGTCCGCCGCGCCGCGCGGGAGCTGCTCGACACGGGGACGTACGACGCGCAGACCGGCGGGCTGGCATACGGCACGCTCAACGCACTGATGAGCGGAGGGCGTTAGCCGGACACGTCACGCGTCGCGCATCAGCTCCGCGAGATCGTGGTCCAGGTCGAGCCGGAGGTGCTCCAGACCCGTCGGCACCAGCTCGCCGGTGGCCTCCAGGAACCGGCGCAGCTCGCCCGAGCGGACGTGCACGACGGCGGTCCCCTCGGGGGCGTGGAACTCCAGCACGGTGCGGTCGTAGCCGTACGGCCGGACCCGTACGTCGCCGTCGCCCTCGGGTTCCTGCATCCCCGCGGCGAGCAGGTCGCGGGCGAAGGTCCAGCAGACCTCGACGCCCTCCAGGGTGGCGGGCGCGGGGAAGGTCATGTGGACGGCGAACGGATCGTCGCGGTCGTAGTGCAGGGTGGCGGGAATGCTCGGCATCCGCGGCGCGGCGGCGACGAGACGGGCCTCGACGGTCTGCTCGATGACGGTGGACAACGCCTTGCTCCCTCGTGACGGCTGGACAGGCTACCGGGGCGGATCGGATCGGCTACTGGATGAGACGACGGAATCGGCCAATCCGTGCACACGAAAAGCGAGTGACCTCTGTCACCGCCTTCATGCACCCGTGTGACACGGCTCTTCCCGGACGTCCTCCGGGACACTCGTGCCGCCTGCCGCCTGCCGCCTGCCGCCTGCCGCCTGCCGCCTGCCGCCTGCCGCCTGCCGCCTGCCGCCTGCCGCCTG
>NZ_NCTE01001160.1:0-1160 GCF_002114215.1 Streptomyces sp. 13-12-16
GGGTGGCGGTGGTGCAGTGGCAGGTGCGGGGGCTCACGTGGGCCGTTGCCGTGACGTGGGCTGTCAGGGCGGGGAGGAGGTCCGTGGTCACGGGGCGAGGGTACGGGGCGGTCTCTGGGGCGTGGCCCTGAGCTTGTGGGTGCCCCTACGTTTAGGTGGCCCGGTGCCGTGTGGGTGCCCCTACGTTTAGGTGGCCCGGTGCCGTGTGGGTGCCCCCGCGTCTAGACGGCCCGGTGCCGTGTGGGGTGCACCGCGTCGGGGTGGGCCGGGGGGTGTTTGCGCAGCCCGGCGCTTGCGGGGTGCCTCCCCCAGAGGGGGTACCCCCAGCGCCCACCCTCCCCCACCCTCGGCTGCGCTCGGGCGGGGGCGCCCCCATCGCCCTGGAGGCACCTCCCAGGCCCTTGAGGCACTGGGGGAGGCACGACTGCCCGCGGAGAGCGGGGCATGCGGCAGCGACTGCCCGCGGTAGCGGCGGGGCATGCGGCTGGTCGCGGATCGCGGGAGTGACCGTAGGCAGCCGCGTACGGCGGGGAGGGGACGGGGCGGGGGTGGCCGCCCGCAGTGGCTGGCGCGTCCGCGCCCCCGGCCATCAGGAATACCTGTTCCGCGCCAGTCCGAGGACGGACACCCCCGACGCGGCCCCGACCCACCCGCCGGCCATGGGCGCGCTACCCCAATCCCCACCGAAGCCGCACAGGCGCCGCAGGCACCCCGCCCACCGGACCGAAAGCCGCACAGGCACCACAAGCACAAGATCCGCGCCCCCGAAGTCGCGCAGGCAAAGCAATGCCGGCGCAGCTCCCCAGCTGCGCCGGCATTTTTGCCGTCCGCCGCACCCCCGTCCCCACGGGGTTTCATGGGTGGATGTCCCCGCCCGGACCGCTCTTCCGGGCCTGGGGTCGCTGTTCAGCGCCCCAGCATCTCGCCCACGGACGACGCCTGTGTGGCCACTGTCTCCCACCCGTCGAAGACGAGGAGGAGCAGGACCGCCAGAGGAAGGGCCATCAGTGTCGCCACCAGCGGATGACGACGCCCCTCGCCGCGCTCCCGCGTGCGGATCAGTGTCCGCGGTGCCGTGTACGCCATGGTCCCTCTCCTGGCCGTTTCTGTTGTCGTTGACAGCGGCGGGCGTCTGACCTCGGGGGACGAGTGCTGCACCC
>NZ_NCTE01001160.1:1368-2081 GCF_002114215.1 Streptomyces sp. 13-12-16
GGTGGAGACGGGGTCCTACGCCTCAGGGACATCCCCGAAGGGCCGCCCGCTCTGCCCCGCTTTCTCCGAGCCGTCCTCCCGCGGCACCGGCTGCTCCACCAGCGCGAGCACCCGGTTCGCCATGAATCGGGCGGTCCGCACGACCGTGCCGCTCCGGGTGACTTCGCTCACTTCGACGACCCCCCGCCGCACCGCCGTCTCCACCCGGCGCCCCGCCCTGCTCGCCACCACCTCGTACGTACGCGTCGTGTCTCCCGCGTCCACGACGATCTCCACGCGGTCACCCTTCATGCGATCAATCCCCCTTCGCCGTCGGGTGGTTGGAAGCACCAGCCGCGCGAACCAGGTTTGCCCGCGCGTTCCCTGACCACTCTTCAAGTCTCCCACCCACCACTGACAATCCACCGCTCCGAGAGGGCGCGGCCTCTGCGCACGGGCGGCCGTGGAAACGTAAGCTGTGGCACGTCACAGGACCGGGCAGCGGGGATGAACATGGCGATGATGCGCCTGAGGCGCGAGGACCCGCGCGTCGTCGGCTCTTTCAGGCTCCACCGACGGCTCGGCGCGGGTGGGATGGGCGTGGTCTACCTGGGCTCCGACAAGAAGGGGCAACGGGTCGCGCTGAAGGTCATCCGGCCCGACCTGGCCGAGGACCAGGAGTTCCGCTCCCGGTTCGCGCGCGAGGTCTCGGCGGCCCGCCCCCTCCCCGGCGG
>NZ_NCTE01001160.1:2241-2793 GCF_002114215.1 Streptomyces sp. 13-12-16
GGGCCCTCGCTGCACGACAAGGTCGCCGACGAGGGGGCGCTCGGCGCGGCCGACGTCGCCGCCGTCGGCGCGGCCCTCTCCGAGGGGCTGGTCGCCGTGCACGAGGCCGGTGTGGTGCACCGGGACCTCAAGCCGTCCAACATCCTGCTGTCCCCGAAGGGGCCGCGGATCATCGACTTCGGCATCGCGTGGGCGACCGGCGCGTCGACGCTCACGCACGTCGGCACGGCGGTCGGCTCGCCCGGCTTCCTCGCCCCGGAGCAGGTGCGCGGCGCGGCCGTCACCCCGGCCACCGACGTGTTCTCGCTGGGCGCCACGCTCGCGTACGCGTCGATGGGCGACTCGCCCTTCGGACACGGCAGTTCCGAGGTGATGCTGTACCGCGTGGTGCACGAGGAGGCCCAGTTGCACGGCGTCCCGGACGCCCTGGCCCCCCTCGTCCGCGCGTGCCTGGCGAAGGACCCCGAGGAGCGGCCCAGCACGCTCCAGCTGTCGCTGCGGCTCAAGGAGATCGCCGCCCGGGAGGCCCAGGGCCTCGCCGACGTGCGCCCG
>NZ_NCTE01001161.1 GCF_002114215.1 Streptomyces sp. 13-12-16
CCGGGTCCGCCGCACGGTGCCGCTGCGGACGGCGGCCGACGGCACCTGGGTCGCGGAGACGACCGTACGGCCGGACCGGCTGGCCACGCTCGGCACGGGCACCTGGGACCTGCGGCTGCGGGTGCGCTTCCGGGACGGTTCGAGCCGCCGGGTGGCGGCGCACGCGCTCGCCGGGCCGGGCCTGCTGCGCCGCTGTGTGATGCCGAGCCCCTGGCACGGCGTGGTGCTGGTGCGGCCGTACGCCACGAACTCGGGTGCGCTGGCCCTGCGCGTGGCGGCCGGCGTACGCGGAGCCGTCCCGGTGCTGCGCGGAAGGCTGTGGCGCCTGCTTCACTGAGAGCCGACCTGTTCGATCGCGGAAGCACGGGCCAACGACGAGGGGACGGCCGTCCATGACCTGGTTGATCACCGGCGGCGCCGGCTACATCGGGGCGCACGTCGTACGGGCGATGACCGAGGCGGGCGAACGGGCGGTGGTGTACGACGACCTGTCCACCGGCCTCGCCGACCGGGTGCCGGACGGGGTGCCGCTGGTGGTCGGCTCCACCCTGGACGGTGAGCGGGTCGCGCGCGCCCTCGCGGACCACGAGGTCACCGGCGTCGTCCACCTCGCGGCGAAGAAGCAGGTCGCCGAGTCGCTCTCCCTCCCGCTGCACTACTACCGGGAGAACGTCGAGGGCCTGCGCGTCCTGCTGGACGCGGTCACGTCGGCCGGGGTCCGCTCCTTCGTCTTCTCCTCCTCGGCGGCGGTGTACGGCACGCCGGACGTGGACCTCGTGACGGAGGGGACCCCGTGCGTGCCCATGTCGCCGTACGGCGAGACGAAGCTGGCCGGCGAGTGGCTGGTCCGCGCGGCCGGGAGGGCGGCCGGACTCTCCACGGCCTGCCTGCGCTACTTCAACGTCGCCGGCGCCGCCCGCCCGGACCTCGCCGACACGGGCGTCTCCAACCTCATTCCCATGATCTTCGAGAGACTGACGGCCGGCCTGCCCCCGCGCGTGTTCGGCGACGACTACCCGACCCCCGACGGCACCTGTGTCCGCGACTACATCCACGTCGTCGACCTGGCCGAGGCCCATGTCGCGGCGGCCCGCGCGCTGCGCTCCGCCCCCGGCCGGGACCTCACCCTCAACATCGGCCGCGGCGAGGGCGTCTCCGTGCGGGAGATGATCGACCGCGTCAACGCCCTCACCGGCCACGACCGCCCGCCCGTGGTCACCCCGCGCCGCCCCGGCGACCCGCCCCGCGTCGTCGCCTCCGCCGACCGCGCGGCCACGGAACTGGGCTGGAAGGCCCGCCACGGCATC
>NZ_NCTE01001162.1 GCF_002114215.1 Streptomyces sp. 13-12-16
GGTGTCCTTGAGGACGAACCCGGCGGCGCCCGCGCGGAGCGCGCGCAGCACCTGCTCGTCGGCGTGGAAGGTGGTGAGCACCACGACCTGCGGGGCGTCCTCGCGCCGGCGCAGCGACTCGGTGGCGGTGAGACCGTCCACCGCCGGCATCCGGATGTCCATGAGGACGACGTGCGGCCGGGTGCGGTCGACGAGCGCCTCGACCTCGCCGCCGTCGGCGGCCTCACCGACGATCTCGATGTCGTCCGCGCCGCCCATCATGAAGGACAGCCCGGCCCGCACCAGCGGGTCGTCGTCGACGAGGAGCACTCTGATCGCAGTCATGGCGCGTACGTAATCACGGCCGCACGGAGCGGGGAAACACGGACCAGATGATTCCGGTTCACCCCCACGGCAGCCGGGCCCGTACCTCGAACCCGCCGTCGGGGGCGGGCCCGTGCTCCAGGGTGCCGCCCGCCAGTGTCGCCCGTTCGGTGAGGCCGATCAGGCCCTGCCCGGCGCCGGGCACCCGGGGTATGTCCCCCTCCGGCGCGGGGTTGCGCACGGTCACGGTGAGGCCCTCCCCCGGGCCGCCGGTGACCGACACGGTGACCTCCGTGCCGGGGGCGTGCTTGCGGGCGTTGGTCAGGCCCTCCTGGGCGATGCGGTAGGCGGTGCGGCCGACGGAGGCGGGGACGGCGGCCGGGTCGGTGACCCGCTGGTCCAGGGTGACCTTCATGCCGGCCTGCCGGGACTCGGCGGCCAGGGTGTCGAGCGCCGCGAGCGTCGGCTGCGGCCGGCCCGCGTCGTCGGCGTCGCCGGTCCGCAGCACGCCGATGATCTCCCGCAGGTCCTGGAGCGCCTCGTGCGCGCTCTCCCGGATGACGCCGGCCGCCCGCGCGACCTCCTCGCGCGGGGCGTCGGGCCGGAACTCCAGGGCGCCCGCGTGCACGCTCAGCAGCGTCAGCCGGT
>NZ_NCTE01000119.1 GCF_002114215.1 Streptomyces sp. 13-12-16
CCCACCAGGCCGTCCTCGCCGGCGGCGGGGACGCCCGGCAGGCGGCCGGGGCCGCGCTGGCCGCGGCACGGCAACTGCACCGGGAGGACGCCGAGGCCAGTGCCCGGATGGCCGAGCACGGGCTGGCGCTCCTCGACGAGCTGCTGCCCGGCGGCGGGCACCGGATCCTCACGCACTGCAACACCGGTTCGCTGGTGTCGGGCGGCGAGGGGACGGCGTTCGCGGTGGCGCTGGCGGCGCACCGGGTGGGGCGGCTCCGGCGCCTGTGGGTGGACGAAACGCGTCCGTTGCTGCAAGGTGCTCGCCTGACGGCGTACGAGGCGGCCCGCAGCGGCATGGCGTACACCCTGCTCACCGACAACGCGGCGGGATCGCTGTTCGCGGCGGGTGAGGTGGACGCGGTGCTCGTCGGCGCGGACCGCATCGCGGCCGACGGCTCGGTGGCGAACAAGGTGGGGAGCTATCCGCTCGCGGTGCTCGCGCGGTACCACCATGTGCCGTTCATCGTGGTGGCACCGGTGACGACGGTGGATCCCCGGACGCCGGACGGGGCGTCCATCGAGGTGGAGCAGCGTCCCGGTCATGAGGTGACCGAGGTCACGGCACCGCAGGTGCCGGTGGCCGGAACGGAAGCAGGAGGGGGGATTCCGGTGGCGCCCCTGGGGACCCAGGCGTACAACCCGGCGTTCGATGTGACGCCGCCGGAACTGGTGACGGCGATCGTCACCGAAGAAGGTGCCGTTTCGCCCGTGACGGCCGAGGCTCTGGCCACGCTGTGTGCCAGGTCACGCCAGGTCACGATTAGCTAATGGGATGATGTCGTTTATGAAGGGACGAGTCCTTGTCGTCGACGACGACAGCGCACTGGCCGAGATGCTCGGCATCGTGTTGCGCGGTGAAGGTTTTGAGCCGTCTTTCGTAGCCGACGGCGACAAGGCGCTGGCCGCTTTCCGTGAGGCCAAGCCCGATCTGGTGCTCCTGGACCTGATGCTGCCCGGCCGGGACGGCATCGAGGTGTGCCGCCTGATCAGGGCGGAGTCCGGGGTGCCGATCGTGATGCTCACGGCGAAGAGCGACACCGTCGACGTCGTGGTGGGCCTGGAGTCCGGGGCCGACGACTACATCGTGAAGCCGTTCAAGCCGAAGGAGCTGGTGGCCCGTATCCGGGCGCGGCTGCGCAGGTCGGAGGAGCCGGCGCCGGAGCAGCTCGCCATCGGTGACCTGGTGATCGACGTGGCCGGGCACTCCGTGAAGCGGGACGGGCAGTCGATCGCGCTGACGCCGCTGGAGTTCGACCTGCTGGTCGCGCTCGCCCGCAAGCCGTGGCAGGTGTTCACGCGCGAGGTGCTGCTGGAGCAGGTCTGGGGCTACCGCCACGCCGCGGACACCCGGCTGGTGAACGTGCATGTGCAGCGGCTGCGCTCCAAGGTCGAGAAGGACCCGGAGAAGCCGGAGATCGTGGTGACCGTCCGTGGTGTCGGGTACAAGGCAGGACCGAGCTGACATGTCCGGTGACAGTGCCGCTTCGGCGCCCGGCCGGTCCGGGGGCCGTCCGGGGCGGCCTGTCGGCCGGAAGACCCCGGGCTCCCGCTGGGGGCGCCTGCTCGACGGCGGGCTGCTGCAGGGCGGGGTCCAGGGCAGCCCGGTGATCCGGCTGTTCGTGCGCTGGGTGCGCCGGCCGCTGCTGCCCGTCATGCGGCTGTGGCGGCGCAACATCCAGCTCAAGGTCGTCGCCACCACGCTGCTGATGTCGCTGGGCGTGGTGCTGCTGCTGGGCTTCGTCGTCATCGGCCAGGTGCGCAACGGTCTGCTGGACGCCAAGGCGACGGCGTCGCAGAGCCAGGCCACCGGCGGGTTCGCGGTGGCCAAGCAGCAGGCCGAGGAGGACGTGAGCGTCACGGGCGACGACGGCGCGGCGGTGGACGGCGGTTCCTCGCAGAGCGTCATCCAGTGGATGAGCGACCTCGTGGAGTCGCTCTCCAGCGGTGGCCAGGGCGCCTTCGCCGTGGTGACCCTGCCCGCGGGCGACGAGAGCGGCAGCGGGCGCGGACCGCGCGCCTCCGGTGAGGTCAACCCGACGGCGAGTGTGCCGGCGGCGCTGCGGGAGAAGATCGACACCAGCACGTCGGCGGCCCAGAGCTACACGCGCATCGTCTACGACACCAACAAGCCCTCCCAGCCCGGCCTGGTCATCGGCAAGCAGGTCAACGACCCCAACGGCGACCCGTACCAGCTGTACTACCTCTTCCCGCTCACCCAGGAGGAGAAGTCACTGAGCGTGGTCAAGGGCACCCTGGCGACCGCCGGGCTGTTCGTCGTCGTACTCCTCGGGGCGATCGCCTGGCTGGTGGTGCGCCAGGTCGTCACGCCGGTGCGGATGGCGGCCGGGATCGCCGAGCGGCTCTCCGCCGGGCGGCTGCAGGAACGGATGAAGGTCACCGGCGAGGACGACATCGCGCGGCTCGGCGAGGCGTTCAACAAGATGGCGCAGAACCTCCAGCTGAAGATCAACCAGCTCGAGGACCTGTCGCGGATGCAGCGCCGGTTCGTGTCGGACGTGTCGCACGAGCTGCGGACGCCGCTGACGACGGTGCGGATGGCCGCGGACGTCATCCACGAGGCACGCGAGGACTTCGACCCGGTGACCGCGCGGTCGGCGGAACTGCTCGCCGACCAGATCGACCGGTTCGAGTCGCTGCTCGCGGACCTGCTGGAGATCAGCCGGTTCGACGCGGGCGCGGCGGCGCTGGAGGCGGAGCCGATAGACCTGCGCGAGGTCGTACGGCGGGTGGTCAGCGGGGCGGAGCCGCTCGCCGAGCGCAAGGGCACGCGGATCAGGACCGTCGGCGACCAGCAGCCCGTCGTCGCCGAGGCCGACGCGCGGCGCGTGGAGCGGGTGCTGCGCAACCTGGTCGTCAACGCGGTGGAGCACGGCGAGGGCAGGGACGTCGTCGTCAAGCTCGCCGCGGCCGGCGGGGCGGTGGCGGTGGCCGTGCGCGACTACGGCGTCGGGCTCAAGCCCGGTGAGGCGACCCGGGTCTTCAGCCGCTTCTGGCGGGCCGACCCGGCACGCGCGCGTACCACCGGCGGTACGGGACTGGGCCTGTCCATCGCCCTGGAGGACGCGCGGCTGCACGGCGGCTGGCTCCAGGCGTGGGGCGAGCCGGGCGGCGGCTCGCAGTTCCGGCTGACGCTGCCCAGGACCGCGGACGAGCCGCTGAGGGGGTCGCCGATACCGCTGGAGCCCAAGGACTCGCGGCGCAACAGCGGGCCGGACGACGCCGGTCCGCCGCGCGGCGGCGGGGACGGCGAGAAGCTCGCGACGGTGTCGGCGCGGCAGGCGGGCACCGACGGGCCG
>NZ_NCTE01001163.1 GCF_002114215.1 Streptomyces sp. 13-12-16
CGGGTACGGGGCCCGGTCATCGCCCGGAAGCAGGCAGCCTGCGGGGTTCGATGCGTTCCTCCACCGCCCCGGACCCGTCCCTTCTGACCATGTAGGCGCCCTTGCCGGGGATCTCCGTCACCGCCTCCACCAGTTCCGTTCCGCGGTACACCAGGCCGACTCCGTCGTCCGTGCAGTGAGCGGTGGGCACGGTGCCGTCCGCCACGAGCCGGTGCGTCAACGGTCGCCGGCCCTCGTCCGAGTCGTAGTGCACGCCGTTGCCGTACGGCAGGAAACCGAGCGCGTCCGTGACCGGGCGCAGCTCCGGCCCGAACGAGTCGGTCGCGCCTCCCCGGAACCAGCAGATGGAGCCCGCGCTGACCCCGCTGAGCACGACACCGGCCTGCCAGGCACGGTGCATGACGCGGTCCAGGCCATGCGCCCTCCACACCGCCAGCAGATTGACCACCGAGCCCCCCATGACCCAGACCACGTCGTGGTCGAGGACCGAGCCCTCGACGTCTTCGACGTTGGGCATGGGGAACAGGTGCAGCGGCGTCAGATCGAACCCCGCCACCCGTGCGGCCTCGGTCATACGGGTCGTGAAGTGCTCGGCGTCCCCGATGGCGGTCCCGACGTACATGATGCGCGGGCGTCGGCCGTGCACTCCGGAGAGGTCGACCGCGTGATGTACCAGGGCGTCGAACATCACCCTGGTCCGTCCTCCGACCCGATGTCCTCCGGAGGTCGCGAGGATGGTCGGTTCAGGTGCCGTCATGGTCATGATCGTATCGTCGGTGCGGTGCCGAAGGCGTCGCGCGGCGCGTCGTCCCGATTCTCCCAAGTGCCGCTCACCGCCCCGTGCCTGAGTCCGTGGTGGTTTCCGTGGCCAGCACGGAGGCGGCCCGGAGAGCGGGTGGGAGAGGCTGTGATCACAGCGGGGACCGAGTCCGGTCGTGACCCGCCGGCCACGGGAGGAATCATGGGAAACGCCCGAAGCAGCACGTACGAGGGGTTCACCGCCGAGGAGCGGGCCGCGATGAAGGAGCACGCCCAGGAGCGGAAGGCCGCGGCGCGGCGCGGTTCGCAGGCGGACAGGGCGGCGCAGGCGGAGCGGGAGGTGCTCGCGAAGATCGCCGAGATGCAGGACTCGGACCGGGTCATGGCCGAGCGGGTGCACGCCGCCGTCACGGCCGCCGCGCCGGCCCTCGCACCGAGGCTCTGGTACGGCATGCCCGCCTACGCGCTGGACGGCAAGGTCGTCTGCTTCTTCCAGAGCGCGGCGAAGTTCAAGGCGCGTTACGCCACACTCGGCTTCAGTGACCGGGCGAACCTGGACGACGGCACGATGTGGGCGGCCGGTTTCGCCCTGACCGAGGTGACGCCGCAGGTGGCGGAGCGGATCGCCGCGCTGGTGAAGCAGGCGGTGAGCTGACGGCCGGTCGTACCGGCGCCCCGGCCGGCCGTCTGCGCGGCCGGGGCCCGCGGCTACCGGGGCCCGAGGCCCAGCGCTGCCAGCGCGGTCCCG
>NZ_NCTE01001164.1 GCF_002114215.1 Streptomyces sp. 13-12-16
CCCGCACCGGGGCCTGCCCGCCGCCCGTGCCGCGCAGCGCGAACCGCCCGCTCCACACCGCCAGCCCCCACAGGGCCAGGGACACCGGCAGCGACCAGAACAGGGTCACGGCGAACAGGGCGATCAGACCGGCCGGCACGCACACGGCGATCAGCGCGGACACCCAGCGCAGCGGGCCCCGCAGGGTCAGCGTCCACCACACGGCGGCCGCGCTGAGCCCCATCCCCGCGATCCCGCACACCAGCAGCAGCAGACCGCGCAGCCCGCCGTAGACGAGGGGGGCCGCCACCGCGAGCGCGGCGGCGGCCAGCGCCCCCCGCGCCGCCCATCGCTGGGCGTGATAGCCCCGCCTGCTCCAGTCCACGGCCATGCTTCCTCCAGTCACCCGGCGTCATCGTAGGACGTGTGCGTACGTGCGTGCGGCCGGATGCCGATCTTCGTCGGGCGGTCCGGTGCCGGCCGTGGCGTCCGGGCCTCGTACCCTCGGCGCCATGTCCTCCCACGTCCTGGTCCTCGGCGGCACCACCGAGGCACGCGTACTGGCCGTTGAGCTGTCCGCCCGTCCCGGCCTCAGGGTGACCACCTCCCTCGCCGGACGCGTGACCCGGCCGGGCGCGGTCGCCGGCGGGTCGCGCGTCGGCGGTTTCGGCGGCGCGGAAGGACTGGCGGACTGGCTGCGCGAGCAGCGTGTGGACGTGGTGGTCGACGCCACGCACCCCTTCGCGGAGACCATCACGGCGAACGCGGTACGGGCCGCGACCGCCACCGGGCTGCCCCTGGTGGTCCTGCGCCGCCCCGGCTGGCAGCCGGGCCCGCGCGACGACTGGCACCCGGTCCCGTCGCTGGACGCGGCCGCCGGCCTGCTGCCCCGGCTCGGACACCGGGTCCTCCTCACCACCGGCCGCCTCGGCCTCGCGGCCTTCGCCCACCTGACGGACCTGCGCTTCGTCGTCCGGTCGGTCGAGCCCCCCGAGCCGCCCGTGCCACCGCACACGCACGTGCTGCTGGCCCGCGGTCCCTTCACCGTGGCCGACGAGACGGCCCTCCTGCGCGACCACCGCGTCGACGTACTGGT
>NZ_NCTE01001165.1 GCF_002114215.1 Streptomyces sp. 13-12-16
CCCCGAGGGCGCGGTGGCCGACGCCGACGCCCGCCACCCCCTGACCCTGCGGATGCTCGCGGACATCCGGTCCGCCCTCGCCGAGACCGCCCCCGACGCCCCCGTCGGCCGCGACGACGTCTTCTCGGCCCACCTGGACCTGGTGTGCCTGCGGATCGCCGTCCGCCTCGCCGACGGGAACGGGATCCGCGGCACCGCCGTGCGCCGGCTCGCCGCCAAGGTCGCCGGACAGGTGCACGAGGCCGCCCGGCGCAGCCTCGGCGCGGGCGGTCTGGACCGGGAGACGTTCGACGTGGTGTTCCCCCGGGGGCCCGCCCCCGACCGGCTCGGCGGCGGCACCGGTTGGGCCTCGGCCGTGCTCGCCGAGGGGCTCCTCGTCCCGGCCGGTACGACCGGCTACCGGTTCGCGGACGAGGAACTGGCCGACTGGCTCCACGGCACCCACCTCGACGTGGACGACGCCCTGCGCACCCTGGTCCACACCGCCCCCGCCACCCCGGTCGCCCCCGGCGGGCGCACCCCGCGGCCGGCCGCGGCCGAG
>NZ_NCTE01001166.1 GCF_002114215.1 Streptomyces sp. 13-12-16
GCACGCCGACGCGCCGGATCCCCGCCTCACGAGCACGGCCGGGCACGGGGCCGGCGACGACGCCGCGGCCGGGCGTGCCGGCTCCCGCACCCCCGCGCGATCCGCCGGACGGGCCCTACCGGGGCTGCCGCTGGTGCAGCGCGTCCAGGACGTCCTCGTCCGTCAACTGGCCGAACTCCTCGTACCACTGGCCCACGGCCATGAACGCGGCCGGCTGGTGCAGACACACCACCTCGTCGGCCTCGGAACGCATCAGCGCGACGCCCTCCGTCGAGCCGACCGGAACGGCCAGCACGAGGCGCCCGGGGTCCTGTGCCCGCAGGGCGCGCAGCGCGGCGCGGGCGGTGGAGCCGGTCGCCAGCCCGTCGTCGACGACGATCACGGTCCGTCCGCGCAGTCCGGGGGCCGGGCGGCCCTGGCGGTAGCACTGTTCACGGCGGCGCAGCTCGGTGCGCTCGCGCTCGACGACGGGCGCGAGGTCGGCCTCGTCGATGCCCAGCCGCCGCAGGGCGTCCTCGTCGAAGAGCGGAACCCCGTCGCCGGCCATCGCGCCGACGCCGAACTCCTCGTGGAAGGGGGCGCCGATCTTCCGTACGACGAGGACGTCGAGCGGGGCGTCCAGTGTCCCGGCGACCTCGACGGCCACGGCGGCACCGCCGCGGGGCAGGGCCAGCACGACGGGGTCGGGCAGGGCTCCCTCGTCCTGCCTCTCCCGCAGCCGTGCGGCCAGTTCGCGGCCGGCCTGCCGGCGATCACGGAACCGCATGACGGATGCCCTCCCTCCACACCGGAGACGGCACCTGAAGCACCCGGTCCGCACCCGTGTACCCCGCTCCCCGGCACTCGAAGCGCCCGGCGCCCGGCATGGGTGCGCGGTCGTCGGGCAGGCGGGTTCCATGGTCGGTGACACGAGCGACTACGGGCAGGCACTGCGGCCGGACGAGAGCGGGCACCGGGCGGTGGCGCGGGAGGACGAGTTCCGGATCGAGGCGTGGGCGGCGAGCCGGGAGAACTGTCTGGCGGAGGCGGTGGCGGCGATGGTGGAGTGCTTCGCCGACGTCTCCGGGGTGCGGCCGACGGGCGTGGGCCGCGTCCGGCTGGCCGGGGCCAGTGACGACGACCTGCTGGCGGCGCTGCTGGACGAGATCCTGTACCGGTTGGAGGAGTACGGCCAGGTACCGGTCGACGTGGAGGCGGACGGGACCGACGACGGTCTCGACATACGCCTGGCGGTGGCCGCCCTGACGGACGTACGGGTCACCGGCCGGATGCCGACGGCCGTGGCCTGGGAGGAACTACGGATCCACCCGGGCCCGTACGGCTGGACGTGCGCGCTCACGGTGGACGGATGACAGCCGGAACGGCCCCGCCGGCGTTCGAGGAGCGGGGGCCCGGGGGCAGCGCCCCCGGGGACGACGGGGGTCCCTGCTCGAGCGAAGCCGAGAGCGGGGGAGGGAAGGGGCGGCGGGGGCGAAGAACCCGCGCTCAGTGGGTGGGCGCCGCCGCGCTGATGTCCGCCAGGGCGGAGTGCGGATCCTCCGTCGTGGCGAGGTCCCCGAGACTCACCACCCCCACCGGACAGCCGCCGCGTTCCACCACCGGGAGCCGCCGGACGGCGTGCCGCCGCATCAGCTCCACGGCGTGATCGGTGGTGTCCTCGGGGTCGAGGGTCACCAGGGGCGGGCGCGTGCACAGGGAACCGACCGTGGTGGCCTCCGGGTCCTGTCCCTCGGCGACGCCCCTGAGCACGATGTCGCGGTCGGTGAGCACACCGAACAGATCACAGTCGTAGGCGACGAGGACGTCGCCGATGTCCTGCTCGCGCATCAGGCGCGCGGCCCGCGCCACCGTCGTCATGGGTTCGACGGACGCGGTGTCCGCGGACATCACGTCCCGTATCCGCGTGGTCATGGGCACCTCCCGGTACGTGGCCGGCCTGGACCCCCGTGTCCGTCGCGTAGCCCGCTGCGCGGCGCGTAAACCGACCGGGCGGGGCGGGCGCGCGGAACACGCCCGCCCCCGTCCCGGCCACGCGGTCACACGGCTCCGGGGACCTCCTCGGTGACGCCGTTCAGCGGCGAGGCCGGGTCGGTGCCGTACGGGAGGGTGATGGCCTCGAGGCCGTGGCCCGCAGGGTCCCGGAAGTACACGCCGCGACCGCCGTCGTTGCGGTTGATACGGCGGGGGTGCCTGCCGTGCGGATCGGCCTGGACGGGGATCCCGGCGTCCACGAGCCGGGCGAGGATCGCGTCGAACTCGTCCTCGGAGACGAGGAACGCGTAGTGCTGCGCCGGGATGTCGATGTCGACGGTCGCGAAGTCCAGGGTGACTCCGTTGGCGGTCGTCACCGGCAGGAACATTCCGGCCGGTTCCCCGACCTCCAGACCCAGGACGTGGGCGAGGAAACGGGCGGACTTCTCCCGGTCACGGGTGAGAACGATGGTGTGGTTGAACTCGACTGACACGAGGGCAATGCCTCCATGGGCATCCGCGGCGCCTCCATGCCTCACCCGGCCGGTGACCGACACGCGATGCCGCGCCGAGAATCCTAGGCAACGGGGCCGACGGCTGTCGAGCCGTTGAACCGGGGGCGACGGCGGGCGGGGCGCGTGCGCGTGTCAGGCCGGGGCGTCGTGGCCGCCCCCGGCCGCGGCGGCCTCGTCCACGCGGCCGGCCACCCAGTCCAGGAAGTCCCC
>NZ_NCTE01001167.1 GCF_002114215.1 Streptomyces sp. 13-12-16
GACGGCGCGGAACGGGCCGGACGCAGGGCCCTCCCCGTGCTGCTCGCCGGGCTCGGCATGGCCGTCGCCGCCGCACTGCTCGGCCCCCCGCCGCTGGCCGCTCCCGGTGTCGTCGTCCACGCCGCCGGGCTGGTGGTCGCCGGCGTCCCCTGGGCGTGCGAGGCCCGTGCCAAGGTGCCGCGTTCCTTCGCCGCCTGGTCGGTGGCCGCGGGCAGCCTCTGGCTCGCGGGGGCCCTGCTGTTCCTGGCCGGCATCCTCCTCTCCACGACGTCCTGGATCACGGTGGGGGAGCGTACGTCGGCGCTCACCGCCCCGCTCGCCGCCGGCTGGATCGCCCAGGTGCTGCTCGGCGCCCTCAGCTTCCTCGTCCCCGTGGTCCTGGGTGGCGGCCCCACGGCCGTACGCGCCGCCACCGCCGGACTCGAACGGGCCTGGCCCGCCCGGCTGACCGTCACCAACGCCGCGCTGCTGCTCTGCGTCCTCCCGGTGCCGTCCGTGGTCCGGGTGGTCTGCTCGGTGCTGCTCCTGGTGATGCTGCTGTACTTCCTCGTCCTGCTGGTGCTCACGGTCGTACGGGGCGTACGCGACCGCCGGAAGGGGACGGCCGGGCCGGCCCCGGTGGAGACGTCGGCGTCCCCGCACCGCGTGCTCGGGGGTGTGGCCATCGGGCTCGCCGTGGTGATGCTGGCCGTCGCGGGCGGCGGCGCGGCGGACGTGCGGTCGCTGCCGATCCTGGAACGGTCCGCCGCCGCGGGCGCGGACGGCGGGGAGGTGACGCCGACCGGCCGCACGACCACGGTCGAGGTGACGGTACGGAACATGCGCTTCTCCCCGGCCTCCGTCGACGTGCCCGCGGGCGACCGCCTGGTGATCGGGCTGCACAACACCGGTACCGACACGCACGACCTGGTGCTGGAGACCGGCGCCCGTACCGACCGGATCGCCCCGGGGAAGCGGGCCACGCTGGACGCGGGCGTGGTCGGCCGGGATCTGGACGGCTGGTGCTCGGTGGTCGGGCACCGGCAGATGGGCATGGTCTTCGGGGTGCGGGTCACCGGCGACGGCGTCGGCGGTACCGCGTCGGAGGAGGGGAACGGGAAGAGCGGGGAGACCGCGCACGACCACGGGGGGACGGCGTCCGGGAACGAGGGCGGATCCGCCGCGGACGCCTTCGATCCGATGGCCGAACCGGCCGACGGCTTCACCGCCCGCGACGCCCGACTGCCGCCCGCCACCGGAGGATCCGGCCCCCGGGTGCACAAGCGGACCCTCACCGTGAAGGAGGCGGAGGCCGAAGTCGCCCCCGGTGTACGGCAGACGCTGTGGACCTTCGACGGCACGGCACCCGGCCCCGTGCTGCGCGGCCGGGTCGGCGACACCTTCGAGATCACCCTCGTCAACGACGGGACCATCGGCCACTCCGTCGACTTCCACGCCGGGGCGCTGGCACCGGACGAGCCGATGCGCACGATCCAGCCCGGCGAGTCACTGACGTACCGTTTCGAGGCCACCCGCAGCGGGGTGTGGATGTACCACTGCTCGACCGTGCCGATGTCCCTGCACATCGCCAACGGCATGTTCGGCGCCGTCGTCGTCGACCCGCCCGGCCTGCCGGACGTGGACCGCGAATACCTCCTGGTCCAGTCGGAGTTCTACCTCGGCGAGCAGAACGGCACCGCCGACGCCGGCAAGGTGAACGCCAAGGAACCCGACATGGTCGCCTTCAACGGGTACGCCAGCCAGTACGACCACGACCCGCTGACGGCGAAGGCCGACGAGCGGGTGCGGATCTGGGTGCTGACGGCGGGACCGAACGTGCCCAGTGCCTTCCACGTCGTGGGCGGGCAGTTCGACACGGTGTTCCGTGAGGGCGCGTACGACCTGCGGCCGGGCGGTGCGGAACGCGGTGGCGCGCAGGTACTCGATCTCGCCCCCGCGTCGGGCGGGTTCGTCGAGCTGACCCTGCCCGAGGCCGGCGACTACCCGTTCGTCACACACGTCATGAGCGACGCGGAACGCGGTGCGCACGGCGTCCTCCGCGTGCGCTGACCGGGCCACCAGGCCCGGGCGGATGGCGCGGACGATGTCCGGGCGGCGCTCGGCCGCTTCCCGGAACGGGCAGTGGCACAGGCGCAGTTCCCGTCCGGCGCTTCTCCGGGGGGCCGTCGCCGGCCGGCGGAACGACAACGGCCCCCCGCCCGGAAGGGCGGGGGGCCGCGACGAGGAGGGGCCGGATCCGGTCAGCCTCGCTGGATGCCCGAGGTGTCCTGGAGGACGCCGCGGCGGCCGTCCTGGGTCTGGGCGACGAGGGACGGGCCGCGCTGCTCGACCGCCAGGTACCAGGTACCGGGGGCCAGTTCGGCGATCGGCGTGGGCGAGCCGTCCTCAGGGAACAGCGGACGGGGCACCGGCACGGCGAACCAGAACGGCGAGAAGTCACCGGCGGGCGCCGGAGCGGGCTGACCCGGCTGCGGCTGGCCCGGCTGCGGCTGGCCCGGCTGGGGCTGGCCCGCGAAGGGCTGCTGCGGCTGACCGCCGAACGAGGCCGGCTGCTGCGCACCCGGGTAGCCGTAACC
>NZ_NCTE01001168.1:0-6552 GCF_002114215.1 Streptomyces sp. 13-12-16
CCGGCGACCCGGTGCTGTCGCCGGCCGTCACCCGGCAGTTGATGGCGCACGCGGCCGGCGCCGCCACCGACACGCGGCGCACGCGCGCACGCGAGCGCGTCGCGGACCTCAACGACCGCGAACGCGAGGTCGCCGTCGCGGTGGGCCGGGGCCTGGCCAACGCCGAGATCGCCGCGGAGCTGTACATGAGCGTGGCCACCGTCAAGACGCACGTCTCCCGGATCCTGGCCAAGCTGGGCCTCAACAACCGTGTGCAGATCGCCCTGCTCGCCCACGACGCCGGCCTCCTGGAGGAACCCGGGGACCACTGATCTCAGGTGTACGCCGCCGTCGCCCCGCTCACCAGCTCCGTCGGCCGGACCGGTCTGCGCTCCCGCCGGGACAGCTCGCACGCCTCCGCGATCAGCAGTGCCTGGAGGGCCTCCCGCCCGTCGCACGGGTTGGCCCGCTCGCCCCGCACCACCTCGACGAACGCGATCAGCTCGGCCTCGTACGCGGGCCCGAACCGCTCCAGGAACCCCGTCCACGGCTTGTCCGCGGCCGGCGGCCCGGTCGGCTCGGTGGACGCGATCGGCGTACGGTCGTCCAGGCCGACGGCGATCTGGTCCCGCTCCCCGGCGAGCTCCATGCGCACGTCGTAGCCGGCGCCGTTCATCCGGGTCGCGGTGACCGTGGCGAGCGTGCCGTCGTCGAGGGTGAGGAGCGCCGCGCCGGTGTCCACGTCGCCCGCCTCGCGGAACATCGCGGGCCCGGCGTCGGACCCGGCCGCGTAGACCTCCGTGACCTCCCGGCCGGTCACCCAGCGCAGCATGTCGAAGTCGTGGATCAGGGTGTCCCGGTACAGCCCGCCGGACTGCGGCAGATACCCGGCCGGCGGCGGCTCCGCGTCGCCGGCCATCGCCCGTACGGTGTGCAGCCGCCCGAGCCTGCCCGAGCGCACCGCCTCCCGCGCGCCCGTGTACCCGGCGTCGAAGCGGCGCTGGAACCCCATCTGCAGGACGGTCCCGGCCGTCTCGACCTCCGTGATCGCCTGTAACGTGCCTGCCAGGTCCAGGGCGACGGGCTTCTCGCAGAACACCGGCAGGCCCGCGCGGGCCGCCCGGCCGATCAGATCGGCGTGGGCGGACGTGGCCGCCGTGATCACCACGGCGTCCACTCCCCAGGTGTAGATCTCGTCCACCCCGGGTGCCGCCGTCTCGCCGAGCCGGTGGGCGAGGGCCCGCGCCCGCGCCGGATCGACGTCCGTGAGGATCAGGGAGCCGACGTCGCGGTGCCTGCTGAGTGTGTGGGCGTGAATGGTGCCGAGACGGCCCGTGCCGATGACCCCGATGCGCATGGAAACAAAGTGGGGCCCGCGCCGCCCCCTGTCAATGCGTATGTCCGGACAACCGAACTACACGACTTCCCGTCAACAGCGCACGGGGCTACGCTCGGCCCGTGCCGAAACCAGAAGTGGACCCGACCGTACAGCTCGAGCTGAGCGTGGACCGCGGCTCCCCCGTGCCGTTGTACTTCCAGCTGTCCCAGCAGTTGGAGTCCGCCATCGAGCGCGGCGTGCTGACCCCCGGCACCCTGCTGGGCAACGAGATCGAGCTCGCGGCGCGGCTCGGCCTGTCCCGGCCGACCGTCCGCCAGGCCATCCAGTCCCTCGTCGACAAGGGCCTGCTGGTGCGCCGCCGCGGGGTCGGCACCCAGGTGGTGCACAGCCAGGTCAAACGCCCGCTGGAGCTCAGCAGCCTCTACGACGACCTGGAGGCGGCCGGGCAGCGCCCCGCCACCAAGGTGCTGGTCAACACCGTCGTCCCCGCGTCCGCCGAGGTCGCGGCCGCGCTCGGGGTGGCCGAGGGCGGCGAGGTGCACCGGATCGAACGGCTGCGGCTCACCCACGGGGAGCCGATGGCGTACCTGTGCAACTACCTGCCGCCCGGCCTGCTCGACCTGGACACCGGCCAGCTGGAGGCCACCGGTCTGTACCGGCTGATGCGGGCTGCCGGGATCACCCTGCACAGCGCCCGCCAGACCATCGGCGCCCGTGCCGCCACCGCCGACGAGGCCGAGCGCCTCGGCGAGCGGACCGGTGCCCCGCTGCTCACCATGCAGCGCGTGACCTTCGACGACACCGGCCGCGCGGTGGAGTTCGGCACCCACACCTACCGGCCCTCCCGCTACTCGTTCGAGTTCCAGCTGCTTGTACGGTCCTGACAATCCGACGCGACGCGCACACGGTGCCGTCCTGATGTCAGGACAATGTGACCGGCTTCCGGTCCCCGCGCGGGGACGCCCGATGCCCGTGTTCGAGAATGGGGCGTTTGGGGCCGGTGCGGTCATCAGCCCCTTGCAGACGCAAGAGCACAGCAAGAAGGGCAAGTCCTCGTGTCACGGTTTTCGACCTGGGTGGGCATCGTGCTGGCGGGGGCGCTGAGTCTCTCGCTCGCCGGATGCAGCAGTACCGGCGGCAAACGGGCGGAGGACGCCCGCGCGGCCGCGGCGGCCCAGGGGCGGGCGGCGGTGAACACCCCCCGCTGGACCTTCGCGATGGTCACCCACGCGGGAGACGGCGACACCTTCTGGGACATCGTCCGCAGCGGCGCCGAGCAGGCCGCGGTGAAGGACAACATCCGCTTCCTCTACTCGCACGACGACGAGGCCCAGCAGCAGGCGCAGCTCGTGGACGCGGCCGTCGACAAGAAGGTGGACGGCATCATCGTCACCCTCGCCAAGCCGGACGCGATGAAGGCGTCCCTCGCCCGCGCCCGCGAGGCCGGCATCCCGGTCGTCACCGTGAACAGCGGCTCGGCCGAGTCGAAGGAGTTCGGCGCGCTCACCCACATCGGCCAGGACGAGACGATCGCCGGCGAGGCGGTCGGCGAGGAGCTGAACGAGCGGGGCCGGAAGAAGGCCCTCTGCGTCCTGCACGAGCAGGGCAACGTCGGTCACGAGCAGCGCTGCGACGGTGTGGGGAAGACCTTCGACGGCACGCTGGTACGCCTCCATGTCAACGGCACGAGCATGCCCGACGTGCAGTCGGCGATCGAGGCCCGGCTCCAGTCCGACGCCGCCGTGGACGCCGTCGTCACCCTCGGCGCCCCCTACGCCGACACCGCCGTGAAGGCCCGCGCGGGCGCGGGCAGCGACGCCGAGATCGACACCTTCGACCTCAACGCCAAGGTCGCCGCCGGCCTGAAGGACGGCAGCCTCGGCTTCGCCGTCGACCAGCAGCCCTACCTCCAGGGCTACGAGGCGGTCGACCTGCTGTGGCTGTACCGGTACAACGCCGACGTCCTCGGCGGCGGCCGGCCCGTGCTCACCGGACCGCAGATCATCACCGAGGACGACGCCGCCGCGCTCGAGGACTACACGCGGCGGGGCACCCGATGAGCACGACGACCCCCGGCGTATCTCCCGATGCATCTCCCGACACCTCTGATGAAAGGTTTCTGCGCAGCTCTTCGCCGCTCCAGCGGCTGCTGACCAGACCCGAGCTCGGCTCCCTCGTCGGCGCGATCGCCGTCTTCTGCTGCTTCGCCCTCGCCGCCGACGGCTTCCTGCGCGCCTCGAGCCTCGGCACCGTGCTCTACGCGTCCTCCACCATCGGCATCATGGCCGTCCCGGTGGCGCTGCTGATGATCGGCGGCGAGTTCGACCTGTCGGCCGGGGTCCTGGTCACGTCGTCGGCCCTGGTGTCGACGATGTTCAGCTACCAGATGACCGCCAACGTCTGGGTCGGCGTCGGTGTCTCCCTGCTGGTCACGCTCGCCGTCGGCGCCTTCAACGGGATCGTGCTGGCCCGCACGAGGCTGCCGAGCTTCATCGTCACGCTCGGCACCTTCCTGATGCTGACCGGCCTGAACCTCGGCCTCACCAAGCTGATCAGCGGCACCGTCTCCACCAGGACCATCGCCGACATGGAGGGCTTCACCTCCGCGCGGGCCCTGTTCGCGTCGACCCTGACCGTCGGCGGCACGCACATCAAGGTCACCGTCCTGTGGTGGCTCGCCCTGGTCGCCCTCGGCAGCTGGATCCTGCTGCGCACCCGCGCCGGCAACTGGATCCTCGCGGTCGGCGGCAACGAGAACGCGGCCCGCGCGGTGGGCGTCCCCGTGGCCCGCACCAAGACCGCCCTCTACATGGGCGTCGCCCTCGGCGCCTGGATCTGCGGCCAGCACCTGCTCTTCTCCTACGACGTCGTCCAGTCCGGCGAGGGCGTCGGCAACGAGCTGATCTACATCATCGCGGCCGTCATCGGCGGCTGCCTGATCACCGGCGGCCACGGCAGCGCCGTCGGCTCGGCGGTCGGCGCGCTGCTCTTCGGCATGACCAGCAAGGGCATCGTCTTCGCCGAGTGGAACCCCGACTGGTTCAAGTTCTTCCTCGGGGCGATGCTGCTCCTCGCCACCCTGCTCAACACCTGGGTGCGCCGCCGCGCGGAGGCCTCGAAATGACCCGGACCGATCCCCGCCCGGCCCTCGTGGAGCTGTCCGGCGTCAGCAAGCGCTACGGCAACGTCCGCGCCCTCGAAGGCGTCTCGCTGGAGGTGCGCGCGGGCGAGATCACCTGTGTGCTGGGCGACAACGGCGCGGGCAAGTCCACCCTGATCAAGATCATCGCGGGACTGCACCGGCACGACGGCGGCACCCTCGCCCTCGACGGCGAGGAGACCCGCCTGGCCTCCCCGCGCGAGGCCCTGGACCGGGGCATCGCCACCGTCCACCAGGACCTGGCCGTCGTCCCGCTGATGCCGGTCTGGCGGAACTTCTTCCTCGGCTCCGAGCCGCGCAAGGGCACCGGCCCCTTCAGGCGCATGGACGTCGACCGCATGCGCCGCACCACCCGCGCGGAACTCCTCCGCATGGGCATCGACCTCCGCGACGTCGACCAGCCCATCGGCACCCTCTCCGGCGGCGAACGCCAGTGCGTGGCCATCGCCCGCGCGGTGCACTTCGGGGCGAAGGTCCTCGTCCTGGACGAACCGACGGCGGCCCTGGGCGTGAAGCAGTCCGGAGTGGTCCTCAAGTACGTGGCAGCGGCCCGCGACGAGGGCCTGGGCGTCGTCTTCATCACCCACAACCCGCACCACGCCCACCTGGTGGGCGACCGGTTCGTCCTGCTGAAACGCGGCACGATGGTCGGCCACCACACACGGGACGAGATCACCCTGGACGAGCTGACGAGGCAGATGGCCGGCGGAAACGAGCTGGACGACCTGCGCCATGAGCTGCAACGCCCCTCTTAGGGGCGCGGGGCCGTATGGATGTGCGGCTCCGCCGCGTGGGCGCGACCAGCCCCCCCACACACACCCGCGCCCGACAACGCTCCACACCACACCCCCGGGATCCATTCGGCACCCGGCGGAGCCGTGCGGCACAATCGCACACGATGAGCACCTACCGCGACTTCACCGCCCCCATCGGCTCCCGCCGCGCCCCGGTCCTGAGAACCGTCGGCACCCGTGAGCGCCGCTCCCACCTGACGGCGCCCCGCGTGCCGACGGTCGGCATCGACATCGGCGGCACCAAGGTGATGGCGGGCGTCGTCGACGCCGACGGCAACATCCTGGAGCGGCTGCGCACGGAGACCCCGGACAAGTCCAAGAGCCCCAAGGTCGTCGAGGACACCATCGTCGAACTGGTGCTGGACCTGTCCGACCGGCACGACGTGCACGCGGTCGGCATCGGCGCGGCCGGCTGGGTCGACGCCGACCGCAACCGCGTGCTGTTCGCCCCCCACCTGTCCTGGCGCAACGAACCACTGCGCGACCGCCTCGCCGACCGCCTCGCCGTCCCCGTCCTGGTGGACAACGACGCCAACTCCGCGGCCTGGGCCGAGTGGCGCTTCGGCGCCGGCCGCGGCGAGGACCACCTCGTCATGATCACGCTCGGCACCGGCATCGGCGGCGCGATCCTGGAGGACGGGCAGGTCAAGCGCGGCAAGTACGGGGTGGCCGGCGAGTTCGGCCACATGCAGGTCGTCCCCGGCGGCCACCGCTGCCCCTGCGGCAACCGCGGCTGCTGGGAGCAGTACAGCTCCGGCAACGCGCTGGTCCGCGAGGCCCGCGAGCTGGCCGCCGCCGACTCACCGGTCGCCTACGGGATCATCGAGCACGTCAAGGGCAACATCGCCGACATCAGCGGCCCGATGATCACCGAGCTGGCCCGCGAGGGCGACGCCATGTGCATCGAACTGCTCCAGGACATCGGGCAGTGGCTCGGCGTCGGCATCGCCAACCTCGCCGCCGCCCTCGACCCCTCCTGCTTCGTCATCGGCGGTGGCGTCTCCGCCGCCGACGACCTGCTGATCGGCCCCGCGCGGGACGCCTTCAAGCGGCACCTCACCGGCCGCGGCTACCGCCCCGAGGCCCACATCGTCCGCGCCCAGCTCGGCCCCGAGGCCGGCATGGTCGGCGCCGCCGACCTCGCCCGGCTGGTCGCCCGCCGCTTCCGCCGCGCCAAGCGCCGCCGGGTCGAGCGGTACGAACGCTACGAGCGGTACGCGGAGGCCCGCCGCACCACCCAGGAGTCGCTGTGAGCGACGAGTTCCCCCGGCGGGGGGGCG
>NZ_NCTE01001168.1:6768-7594 GCF_002114215.1 Streptomyces sp. 13-12-16
GGTGATCTCCGCGAACCAGAGCCGGGCCAGCGGCAAGGACAAGGAGGCGAAGTACTCCGCGACCGGCCTCACCGAGGGCTGGCCGTCGAAGCTCCAGCGCCGCCTCTACCAGGTGCCCATCCCGCACCCCGCCTGGTGGGTAGCCTCCTACGAGACCAACAACTGGAAGACCAGCCGCCTCTACGTCGAGTTCGAGACCACCGACGCGGGCCTGAGCGCCTTCCTCACCGGCATGGGGGTGCGGGAGAGCGGCCTGAAGCAGGACGACATCACCATCAGCGAGCGCGACCGGGACATCACCGGCTGGACGTTCGACGGACCCGGCACCTGGTCCGGCCTCGTCCACGAGCAGAAGGACCCGGCGCCCACGCACGACGTCGTCGTCAACCACGACAAGCCGGGCTACCCGAGGGTGTACGTCGTCTCCCGCACCGTGCCCTGACCCCGCCCGCCCCACCGGCCGCCGGGGCCGACTGTCAGACCCCGCCCGTAGAGTCGGGGACGACTGATCCGACAGGCGGGCGGGAGGTGGCAGGACGTATGAGCGAGCGGACCGTGACGGCCGGGCGGGACACCGCCGGGACCGGCGACACGGGCGGGACCGGCGGCACGGGCGGGGCGGACGTCCCCGTCCGGCTCGCGGCCGTCTTCCTCCCGGCACCCCTCCCGCGCGAGGGGCGCGTCGCCTTCTACGATCCCGAGGGCGGCCACGACGGCGAAGGCCTGCCCGGGCCGTCCGACGCCTCCGCGTCGCACACCGACCTCACCGTCGTCCGCCCGCACGGCACGGGGGTGCGGCGGCGGACGGCCCCGGCGCTCTCCCTCC
>NZ_NCTE01001169.1 GCF_002114215.1 Streptomyces sp. 13-12-16
CGGCGGGCGGGCCGGGTGCTGGCCGGGAGCCGGCCGCTGCCCGTGCTGGGGCTGCGGGCCGCGGCGGCCCAGGCGCACGGGTTCGCCTACTTCGCCGCCAAGGTCCACCCGGACGTACGGCTGCTCAACGAGGGCGGCACGATGCTCCACGACCGGATCGACGCCGCCGCGCGGGCCGGGGCGAGCGCCCTGCTGTGCTTCGCGCTGCCCCGGCACCCTCGCGAGGTCCTCGACGCCCTCGCCCACGCCAAGGAGACGGGGCTGACCGTGGTCACCGTCGCCGACTCCCCGTTCGCACCGGTCGCCAAGGTGTCCGACCTGCTGCTGCCCGCCGCCGTCGGCACCGGGCTGGCCTTCGACACGGCGTGCGCGCCGATGCTGCTGGGCCGGGTGCTGCTGGAGGCGATGTGCGACGACCTGCCCGACGCGCAGGCACGACTGGAGGAGTTCGACACCAGGGCGGCGGCGCGCGGCCTGTTCGTGGACTGACGGTACGGGAGTGACGGCGGGGGTGGTCCGTCCGTGTTCTCAGACTCGTCTCACCTTGCGTCGCTAGCGTCCGTCCCCCAGGACATGCACAGGTGTCCAGGACATGCACAGGCATCGGAGGACGGGAGGCCGGACGTGACGCGTGGAGGACAGGGACTGGCCCGGGTGGCCGTCGTCGTACGGGCCGGGGCCGCACCACTGTGGTGGCCGGGAGTTGTCGCGGCGGGCACCGGGGCGCTGGTGCCGGGACTGACCGGGCGCAGGATCGGTGTACTGGCGGGCGCCGCGCTGTTCCTCGTGGCGGTGGCCGTCGTGGCGTACGGGCGGCGGGGACGGTACCGCGCCCTGACCCGGTCGGCGGCCCGGGCGGGCAGGCACGACGTGCTCCAGGACCGGTCGGTGACCGTCCGCAACTGGCGTCGCGGGCACCGCTGGTGGCTGCTGCTCGCCTTCGTCGCCGCGCTGGGCACGTCGTTCGTGGTACCCG
This sequence comes from Streptomyces sp. 13-12-16, assembly GCF_002114215.1. Classification (GTDB taxonomy): domain Bacteria; phylum Actinomycetota; class Actinomycetes; order Streptomycetales; family Streptomycetaceae; genus Streptomyces. The sequence goes on from NZ_NCTE01001169.1 coordinate 977, forward strand.
CCGCCGGTGGTCTGCTGCTCGCCGGGTGCGGGGTGGGGCTGTGGCTGAAGGCGGCCTGGATCGGGCGCCTGGAGCAGGCGGACGAGGTGTTGCTGTGGGTGCGCGTCGACTGGCTCCGCGCGGGGGCGGGGCGGCCTGCGGGCAAGGCGGTCAAGGGGTACCGGACGACCGGTGTCGCGGCGGGCGACGCGGCGCCGGGCGGCTC
>NZ_NCTE01001170.1:0-1088 GCF_002114215.1 Streptomyces sp. 13-12-16
CCCCGCCCCCGACATCACCCTCCCGCCCCTCCTCCCCGGCCTCCTCCCGGGCCTGGGCATCGACAGCGAGGACGACGAGTAGAACAGAACGCGCGGTTCCCCCGCCCCCTCCCCAGGGGCGCGGGGGAACCGCGCTCTTTCAGGAGCGCGGGGAACCGCGCGGTCAACCACGACCGGCCCGCGCCCGCCACCCGACCCACCGCACCGAGCTCTCCCGCGCCCGGGGCCAAAAGGGTCACCCGTTCACAACGGTTCACCCGTTCAGAAGAACACCGACCGCCGCTGCACCAGCAGCTTGTACAGCGTGTGCTGGATCTGCTCCCTGACCTGATCGGTCAGATTGAACATCAGCATCGGATCGTCCGCCGCCTCCAACGGATACCCGTCCGTCGGAATCGGCTCACCGAACTGAATCGTCCACTTCGTCGGCAGCGGAATCGCCCCCAGCGGCCCCAGCCACGGAAACGTCGGCGTCAGCGGAAAGTACGGAAAGCCCAGCACCCGCGCCAGCGTCTTCGCGTTGCCGATCATCGGGTAGATCTCCTCCGCCCCGACGATCGAGCACGGAACGATCGGGACGCCCTGCCGCAGCGCCGTCGAGACGAACCCCCCACGCCCGAACCGCTGCAACTTGTACCGCTCACCGAACGGCTTCCCGATGCCCTTGAACCCCTCCGGCATCACCCCCACCAGCTCCCCCTGCCCGAGCAGCTGCTCGGCGTCCTCCACGCACGCCAGGGTGTGCCCGAGCTTGCGGGCGAGTTCGTTGACCACGGGCAGCATGAACACCAGGTCCGCCGCGAGCAGCCGCAGATGGCGGCCGGCCGGATGGTGGTCGTGGACGGCTACCTGCATCATCAGGGCGTCCACCGGCACCGTCCCCGAGTGGTTGGCGACGATCAGCGCGCCGCCCTCCGAGGGGATGTTCCCGATGCCCTTCACCTCGACCCGGAAGTACTTCTCGTACACCGGCCGCAGCAGGGACATCAGGACCTGGTCGGTGAGCTCCTCGTCGTAGCCGAAGTCGTCGACGTCGTAGTCCCCGGTGAGCCTGCGACGCAGGAACGCCAGCCCGCTCGCGACCCGCC
>NZ_NCTE01001170.1:1289-6185 GCF_002114215.1 Streptomyces sp. 13-12-16
ACGCCCGGCAGTGGCTGGACCTCCCCGGCCTCCCCGACCGCCGCGGGCCGCGCACCGCCCTGGCGGCGGCTCCCCGCGCCCCGGCGACGCGACGGGCGCTGTGCGGCACCTCCACGCGAGCGGTGGTCGTCGTCGAACGGAATGACCTTGGCGTCCGCCATCGTTGCTGCGCTCCTCAGTTGGCGCTCTGCGTCGGGGGGTGACCGCTGCCCGGCAGGGGCAGCGCGGCGATCCGGTCGACGGCCCTCGCGAGCCTCTCCGGCGGAAGCAGCCCCGGGCCACGACTGCGCACGAAGTCCGCAAACGTTTCAGCAGTCGAGTACTTCGGGGTGAAGCCCAGCGTCTCCCGCATCTGGTCCGTCGCCACCACCCGCCCGTGTGTGAGCAACCGGATCTGCTCGGGCGAGAAGTCCGTCATCCCCAGCGTACGCACCAGCGAGCCCGCCCAGGTGACCGCGGGAAGCAGCAGCGGCACGGTCGGCCGGCCCAGCCGCCGCGAGCACTGCGAGAGCAGCAGCACACCGTCGCCGGCGATGTTGAAGGTCCCGCTGTTGAGCGTGGAGCGCCTCGGCTCGTGCGAGCCGATCCGCAGCACCTCGATGACGTCGTCCTCGTGCACGAACTGCAGCCGCGGGTCGTAGCCGAACACGGTCGGCAGCACCGGCAGCGAGAAGTACGAGGCGAGCGGGCTGTCCGCGGCCGGGCCCAGGATGTTGGCGAACCGCAGCACGCACACGGCGACGTCCGGACGGCGCCGCGCGAAGCCGCGCACGTACCCCTCGACCTCGACCGTGTCCTTCGCGAAGCCACCGCTGGGCAGCGACTTGGGCGGTGTCGACTCGGTGAACACCGCCGGATCGCGGGGCGCGGAACCGTAGACGTTCGTACTGGACTTCACGACCAGCCGCTTGATGTTCGGGGACTTCTGGCAGGCACCCAGCAACTGCATGGTGCCGATGACGTTGGTCTCCTTCAGCGCGGTCCGGCCGCCGCTGCCGAGCGGCGTGCCGGTCACGTCGAGGTGGACGACCGTGTCGGCGCCCGACTCGGCCAGCACCCGCGCGACGGTGGGCTGGCGGATGTCCGTCTGGACGAAGTCGGCGCCGCCCAGGTGGTGCTCGGGCGGGACCGCGTCCACGCCGACGACCCGGTCCACCTCCGGATCCCGCAGGATCCGCCGGACGAAACGGCCCCCCAGCTGACGGGCCACCCCGGTCACGAGCACGACCTTTCCCAAGATCAGCGCCTTCCTCTCGCCCTGCTCCCGACGGCCAACCTATCGGGTCGTCGTCGCTCTGTGGTGCCGACCGGATGCTTGAAGTGACGACAGCCCCGGACGTACGAATGGCAGTGGCCCCCCACCGGAGTGCGGTGGGGGGCCACTGGACACGCTCGCGCGCTGCCGCTTACTTCTTGTTGCGACGCTGAACGCGCGTGCGCTTGAGCAGCTTGCGGTGCTTCTTCTTGGCCATCCGCTTGCGCCGCTTCTTGATAACAGAGCCCACGACTACCCTCGCTCACTTCTCATCACTCGGTGTTTGGGCGCCATGGGCCCACACGACCTACGAGGGGCTAGCCTACCCGCCCGAGCGCCGAGACCGTAATCGAGGTGACCGGGGAGGCCCATGAGTGCCCGGTACGGACCTCCCCGGATCGCCGTCAGGCGGTTTCCACCCCCACGTAGCTCTCGCGGAGGTACTCGTGAACCGCTTGCTCCGGGACGCGGAAGGACCGCCCCACCCGGATCGCGGGCAGATGACCGCTGTGCACCAGCCGGTACACGGTCATCTTCGACACTCGCATCACCGAGGCGACTTCCGCCACGGTAAGGAACTGAACCTCGTTCAGAGGCCTCTCGCCAGCTGCAGCCATGACACACCTGCACCTTCCGCACTCGACGGCCACCGGCTTCCCCTTCCGGTGACTCTTCGTCGTTGCGTGCTCACTCCCCAATGTAGGGGCGGGTGATGCGAGTGGGGAAGAGGTGCACCCATCGGCGGCCTACTGTGACAGACACGCTCGATTGAGTACGTAGCGGGCCAGCGGCAGGTAGTAATCGGACCGCACGCCGTCATCAAGTGGAACGGCGAGGGACACGGCCCCCTCGGCCTCCCCGACGAACGGCGCGGGATCGTTCACATCGGCCGGCCCGGCGGCCTCGAACCCCAGCTGACCTGCCCCGCAGACCCAGCCGTGGTCGCCGATCACCAACTCCGGAAGCGGCCCGCCGGCGTCGGCCGCCGCCGCGAGAGCGGTCCGAACCGGGAGGGGGGAGTGCGTGTGTGCGCCCGGCTCACAACCGGGGCGCTGCGCGGTCGCACCCCGGACGAGCCCGACCCCTCGCACGTAGTCGAGGTTGTGCGTGCGTAGACCGAACCGGGTCGTTATGTCGACACAGCGACCCTGCGCGGGGGTGAGGACGGCACATCCCGCCGCCGACAATGCGTCTGCCAGAGCGGCGTAGAAGCCGAGCAGCCGGTGCGGATGGCCGGTGCCGAACAGCACCGGCCCGCCACGCTCCGCAGCGACCGCCAGCCGCTCGGCGAAGGCGTCCAGGGCGGCCAGGGTCCGCTCGGGGTCGATCACATCATGGCCGAAGGTGTGCGCGGGATCGGCCGAGACCCCGCACCGGTCCGCCATCAGAGCCAGCAACTCCCGCTCGCCCCATACCCGTTCGGGGTCCAGCCCGATCAGCAGACGCGGATCCCGGGCGGCGAACAGCCGGTAGCTCCGCAGGCTCTCCTCCCGCGTGGTGCCCACGACCCCGGCGAGCCGGGCGGTGAGGAGATGCGCACGGAGCTCGGCGGCGGTGACGGTGGTGGGCACGCAAGCGATGGTGCGGGACACGGAGACGGAGCGGGCCGGGAACGGCGGAACACCGCACGGTCGGCGTAACGGAACACCCGTACGACCGTCAGGCCAGCAGTCCCCGCAGCGGGAACACCGCGCGCCGCGCCGCCAGGATCGCCTGGTCCAGACGGTCCGCCGGGTCGTACCCCTCGTCCCACGCGGCCCAGGAGACCGGCCACCGCCCGTCCGTCATCCGCCGCGGCGCCGGCTGCCGGGTCCGGGCGTACACCTCCTGCCGCCAGCCCTCGGGGATCAGCGTCGTGGGCTCCACCGGCCGCTCGGCCGCGATACCCACCAGATGGGTCCAGGACCGCGGCACGACCTCCACCACCGCGTAACCGCCACCGCCCAGCGCCACCCACCGCCCGTCGGCGTACGCGTGCGCCAGCTCGTGGCACGCCACCTGCACCGCCCGCTGCGCGTCCAGCGACACCGCCAGGTGCGCCAGCGGATCCTCGAAGTGCGTGTCGGCCCCGTGCTGCGTCACCAGCACCTGCGGCCGGAAGTCCGCGATCAGCTCCGGTACGACGGAGTGGAACGCCCGCAGCCACCCCGCGTCCCCGGTCCCGGCCGGCAGCGCCACGTTGGCCGCGCTGCCCTCCGCGCTGTCCGCTCCCGTCTCCTGCGGCCACCCGGTCTGCGGGAACAGCGTCCGCGGATGCTCGTGCAGCGAGATCGTCAGCACCCGCGGGTCCTCCCAGAACGCCGCCTGCACCCCGTCCCCGTGGTGCACGTCGACGTCGACGTACGCGACCCGCTCCGCGCCCAGCTCCAGCAGCCGGGCGATCGCCAGCGCGGCGTCGTTGTACACGCAGAAGCCGGAGGCCGCGCCCGGCATGGCGTGGTGCAGCCCGCCCGCGAAGTTCACCGCGTGCGGCGCGTCCCCGCGCCACACCGCCTCCGCCGCGCCCACCGACTGCCCCGCGATCAGCGCCGACACCTCGTGCATCCCGGCGAACGCGGGATCGTCCATCGTCCCCAGCCCGTACGACTGGTCCGCCGCCGCCGGATCGGCCGACGCGGCCCGCACCGCCTCGATGTAGTCCTCCCGGTGGACGAGCCGCAGCGTCGACTCCCCGGCCGCCTTCGCGGCGACCACCTCCACCTCACGGTCGAGCCCGAGGGCTCCGACCAGACTCCGGGTCAGCGCCAGCCGGACCGGGTCCATCGGATGGTCCCGGCCGAAGTCATAGCCCGTTACCGCCTCGTCCCACATCAGCTGTACGCGCCCGCTCATGCCCGACACCGTATCGGTCCGGTTCGGCGGCGAACGACCTGGCGTACACGAGCGTCACCAGTACCAACACCATCGGCACAAGCATCGCCCCGCGGTAGCTCCAGGCGTCGCCGAGCGCCCCGACCAACGGCGAACCGATCAGGAAGCCCACGTAGTTGAAGACGTTGAGCCGCGCGACGGCCGCGTCCGAAGCCCCGGGGCCACCACGCTCGGCGGCGCGCCGTCCCGCCGCCGCGAAGGTCTGCGGCACCAGCACACACAGCCCGAGCCCCAGCAGCGTGAACCCCAGCATCCCCGCCCACGCACCGGGCGCCCCGGCCACCACGGCGAACCCCACCGCCGCCACCAGCGCCCCCACCCGCACCACCGTCACGGCCCCGAACCGCCGCACCCCGACGTCCCCGATCGCCCGCCCCAACAGCGTGGTGACCATGTAGACGTTGTACGGAACGGTCGCGAGCTGCTCCGAACTGCCCAGCACGTCCTGGAGGTACTTCGCGCTCCAGTTGGAGACCGTCGAGTCCCCGATGTACGCCACCGTCATCACCAGGCACAGCGGCAACAGCCACTTGAGGCCGCCGGCCGTGCGCTCGCCCTTCGTGGTCTCCGGGACCGCCCGCCGCTCATCCCCGTCGACGTACCACCGGCTGCCGACCAGCGCGGCCGGCAGCAGCACCAGCACCACCGGCAGGTACGACACCCACAACGCCAGGTCCCAGTGCGCCCCCGCCCACGCGAGCGACGCCCCGACGATCCCGCCCGCGCTGTACACGGCATGGAAGCTCAGCATGATGCTGCGCCCGTACGCC
>NZ_NCTE01001171.1 GCF_002114215.1 Streptomyces sp. 13-12-16
GAGGTCACGCTCCGGGCGTGCGACGCCGCCGACCCCGACGCCGTCGCCGCGCTGTTCGCCGCCGTCCCCGAGGACCACCCCGTCACCGCCGTGGTGCACACCGCGGGCGTCCTCGACGACGGGCTCGTGGAGTCCCTCACCGCCGACCGCCTCACCGCCCTCCTGCGGCCCAAGGCCGACGCCGTCTGGCACCTGCACCGGGCCACGCGCGACCTCGACCTCGCCGCGTTCGTCGTCTTCTCCTCCTTCGCCGGCACCGCCGGCGCCCCCGCCCAGGCCGGCTACGCCGCCGCCAACGCCTTCCTCGACGCGCTCGCCGCGACCCGGCGCGCCGACGGACTGCCCGGACTCTCCCTCGGCTGGGGCCCCTGGGCGCCCGGCACCGGAATGACCGGCGAACTGACCGAGCACGACCTGCGCCGCCTGTCCCGCTCCGGCACGCCCCCGCTCACCCCCGAGGACGGCCTGGCCCTCTTCGACACCGCCCTCACCCTCCCGCGCGCCGTGGTCCTGCCGGTCCGGCTCGACCTGGCCGCGCTGCGCGGCG
>NZ_NCTE01001172.1:0-1799 GCF_002114215.1 Streptomyces sp. 13-12-16
CGGGGCGGCTGGCGGACGGCAGGCTCGTGCTGCGCGGCGGCGGGGCCCTGCTCGCCCTGCACCCCGCCGAACTGGTTCCCGGTCTGCCGGCCGATGCCGCCGACCCGGTGGCCGAGGCGCTGACCGACCGGGAGCGGCCCGTCGTCGGCGACCACTCGGTGTGGCTGCACCGTACGGCCGACGGGACGACGGCGAGCGGACTGCACCTGCGGGAAGAGGCCGAGCGGCTGGTGCTGCCGGTCGCCGTGGTCCGCGGGGACGGCGGCGAACAGCGTCCGGCGGGCGTGCTGTGCCAGGAGAGCGGCTCCGGTGCCCTGCGCTGGCTGCCCACGGCGCACGCGGCGTGGACGGAGCTGACGGGCAAGCAGCTGCACGAGTGTCTGGTCCGGCCGCGGCGGCCGGTCTGGGCCCAGGTGGGTTCCGGCGGGCACGTCTCGTGCACCACCTCGGCGTCGGCGCTCAGCCACTTCCGGCACCTGAGCATCGGCCAGCCGGTCCGCCTGGTCGTGCTCGGCATCACGCACCGCAGACCGGGCCACGGCCGGCACGAGTACCTGGCCCGGCTGGAGAGCAACGACATCGTCGTGTCCTTCCTCAGCAGGTCGTCCAAGCACTGGGAGAACGAGCGGCTCGTCGGCGAGGTGGAGGCGCTGACCGACCGCGCCGACGACGACGTGATGCAGGTGCGCACCGTCCCGCGGAACCGGCGCGGCACGGTGCCCGACCTGCCCCGTGCCGTGCTGTCGGCCGCCGCCGGTACCCGTGCCGCGTCCTTCGAGCGCTACCGGGAGCTGTGTCTCGACCCGGCCCTCGAGATCGTCGGTGCCGGGGAGACGCCCGCCAACCAGCGAGTCGTGCGGGCGGCGTGGAACCACCTGGACTCCGGTGGCACCGGGGGCCTGTCCGACGAGGCGGCGGACGCCCTGGACGACTGGATCGACGTCTGCATGAAGGAGGACTGGGAGGAGAAGGAGGTGGACCTCCTGCCGCTCCTCGGGGCGACGCTGCTGAGCGCGGCGAGGAGCGCCACCGACCCGGAGGAGGCGGGGTTCGCCGTCGACCTGGCGTACAACGTGGGGGAACGGGCCCTGCGGGCCGTCCACGTCGACCCCATGCTCGGCCCCTGGCTGGGCGGCGGGCGGGGCCGGGACGGGCTGTGGGGCAGGATCCCGACGGTGGCGGCCCTGATGGAGCCGACCGAGCTGGAGCACCTGGTGGCCTTCGGGCGCTCCAGGCTGTACCGGGCGGCGGTGGAGCAGGATCCCGAGCTGGAGCGGGTCGCCCGGGGACTCCTGTTGTCGGTGGGGGAGCCGGTCGATCCCGCCCCGCTGCTGGAGCCGGCCGGGGTCCTGACGGAACTGTCGCGCCTCGGCCGTGCCCTGGTCGTGCCGAGGGGCAGGGCAAGGGCGCAGGACAGACTCCACCCGGCCCAGACCGGCTTCCTGGCCGCGGTGTTCCGGGCCGTCCTGCGGGATGCGCGCCGAGCGGTGCTGCCGGGTCTGCTGTTCCTCCCGACGGCCTCGGGACGGGACACGTGACCGGCCGTCACCCCGCCGCCGAGGCGCGGGGCGACAGCCTGCTGCTCGTGCCGTGACACACGTCGAAGGGCTCCCGCACGGACATTCCGTGCGGGAGCCCTTCGACGTTCAGACGTTCAGTGGAGCACCGGCTCGCCCTCCCGCTCCTTGAAGCGGACCCACGCCGAGCACACCGCCACCAGCACCGCGGACGCCGCGACCACCGCCATGCCGGTCGTCAGATCCGAGTGGCCGGCGACGAAACCGATCAGGGCCGGGCCC
>NZ_NCTE01001172.1:1958-7350 GCF_002114215.1 Streptomyces sp. 13-12-16
TCCGCGGCGGCGGCGACGTAGAGGCAGGGGGTCACCGTCGCCATGCCCAGGCCGACGCAGGCGAAGCCGACGAGCGCGGGCCAGGTGCCGCCGGCCAGCAGCGCGAGGGCGAGGCCGGTGCCGGCCATCGTGCTGCCCACCCGCACCATGCGCGCGTCGCCCCACCGGTTGCGCCAGCCGTCGCCCAGGAGGCGGGCCGCCACCATCATCACCGAGACGACGGCGATGCCCAGCGGCGCCAGCCGCCCCGACGCGCCGGTCTCCTCCGTCAGGTAGAGCGCCGACCAGTCGTTCATGGCGCCCTCGACGACCGTGCCGAACACCATGGCGCAGCCCAGGACGAGAGCCGTGCGCGAGGCGCCCGTCAGGCTCCGCAGACCCTTCTTCCCGCCCCCGGCCGGCCGTTCCTCCCCGGCCGGGGGAGCGGGTGCGTCGGTGAGCACCCGGGGCCTGGAACCCGCCAGCAGCAGCACCCCCAGCCCCGCCGCCACGGCGAAGTGCGCGGTCACCGAGTGCGTCACGGTGTTCACCCCGGAGGCCAGCAGCGCGCCCCCGAGCGAGCCCCCGCTGAACGTCGCGTGCAACTGGGCCATCGCGGCCCGCCCGTAGTGGGACTCCAGGGCGGCGCCCTGCGCGTTCATGGCGACGTTCAGACAGCCGACGGCCATGCCGTCGAGGAGGATCACCAGCAGGGCGAGCGGATAGCTGCCGGCCGCGGCCAGCACGGGCAGCACCGCCACCAGGGCCAGCGCGGACCAGAGCGCCAGCCGCCGGGCGCCCAGCCGCCGCATCAACGGCGCGACCAGCGGGAAGGACGCCGCGGCCCCGACCCCGGCGGCCATCAGCAGCAGCCCCACCTCCGTCCCGCCCAGGTCGAAGCGGTCCTTGAGGGCGGGCAGCCGGGAGGCCCAGGTGGCGTACTGGAAGCCGAGGAAGGAGAACAGCGCGGCGATCGCCAGTTGGTCACGGCGGAAATCGCCGAGGGTGGGCAGCATGGACGTCAGGACCCCTCTTCCGGGCCGCCGGAGCGGTCGTACTGGACCGGGCAGGACATGTAGACGGCGCCGTCGCCGTAACCCGCCGGGAGTTCGGCCCCCGGCTCGGGCCGGTAGCCGTGACCGGCCCAGAAGCCCGCCGTCCCGCCGACGGCGACCAGCGAGATCCGTTCGTACGACGACCGCCGCGCGACCAGGGTGAGGTGCCGCAGCAGTCTGCCGCCCAGCCCCCTGCCACGCAGATCGTCCGCGATCACGAGGTCGTGCAGGTGCAGATTGCGGGAGTCGTACGCCCGCTCCTCCGGCCGGGTCAGGTCCGGGTACCGCAGCCGCGGGTAGGGCAGGGCGAGCACATAGCCGGCGACACGGTCACCGGTCTCCAGGACGAAGCAGGTCTCCGGGGAGGCCCGGCCCCGGGAGCGGAGCGCCTCGACGCCCTCGGACAGCGAGGCCGGCGCGTACACCCCGGCCTCCAGCGCGGCGATCCGCGGCCAGTCGTCCTCGGCGATCGCGCGCACGCGCACCTCCGGGGTGTCACCGCCCACGCAGACGCGGGGGAGCGGGCCGAAGCCGTTGAAGCCCTCGGTCGTGTAGCTGGCGGCGTAAGCGCCCGCCGACAGCACCCAGACCGGGTCGCCCGACGCGACCGCCCTCGGCACCCGCACCCGGGGGTGCTCGTGGGCGTAGGCGTCGTCACTGTCGCAGGTGGGGCCCGCGACCACGACCGGCACCAGACCGGCGTCGGCCACGTCCGGGTGGGAGGGGAAGACGAGCGGGTACCGCACCTGGTCCATCTCGTACAGGCCGTTGAACTTGCCGCAGCTCAGGTACAGCCAGTGCTCCGGCTCCCCGTCCGGCCCGCGGCGGGAGGTCAGCCGGGAGACGTGGGCCCGGACCGCTCCGTGGTCGGCCACCAGGTGGCGTCCCGGTTCGATGACGAAGGCCGGCGGACGGGGCGACAGCGCGGTCAGCCGCTCCATGCCCTCGCGGAGCACGGCGAAGATCTTGTCCAGCGGGGGGTCGAGCCGTTCACCCCGGCGGTCGGCGTAGCCGAGCGCCGGCAGACCGCCGCCGAGGTTGACGTGGTCCGGCACGATCCCGCGGCCGTGCAGCGCCGTGAGCACCTCGGCGAGGGACGTGAACGCCTGCCGCCACGCCTCGGCGGTCATCTGCTGCGACCCGACGTGCACCGAGAGGCCGGCGGGGACGAGACCCGCGTCCCGCGCCGCCGTCAGCACCCGTACGGCGTCGTCCGCCGAGCACCCGAACTTCCGGCTCAGCCCCCACAGCGCGCCCTCGCCGCTGGTCGCCAGCCGGCAGAACACCCGGGCCCCCGGGGCGTGTCCGGCCAGCGCCGTCACGTCCTCCACGCTGTCCGTGGCGAAGTCCCGCACACCGAGCCGGTACGCCTGGGCGATGTCCCGGTCTGACTTGACGGTGTTGCCGTAGTGGACCCGGTGCGCGGGCACGCCCGTCGCCAGCGCCCGGACGATCTCCTGGGGGCTCGCCGCGTCGAAACCGGCGCCCCGGCCGGCCAGTCGGGCCAGGACCTCCTCCACGGGACACGCCTTCATGGCGAATCGCACGTCCACGCCGGGCAGTTCCGCGGTCAGGGCGTCGTAACGGGCGGCGATCCCGTCCAGGTCGTAGACGAGCGCGTCCTCGGTGGCGGCCGCGAGGGCCGCGCGCAGGGCCGCGGTCACCGGAGAGCGCCCCGGCTCGCGTGCACGAGGGCCTCCCAGGCGCCGATCAGCACCACGAAGTCCTCGACGTCCAGCGCGGCCTCGTCCAGCAGACGGTCCCGGTCCGCCGTCATGCCGCGCGCGAACTCGGCGTACTTACCGCCCAGTCGACCGTACGCCGCCGCGACCGTGTCCAGCCGCCGCTCGTTCTCCGTACGGTCCAGCCGCACGCTCTCGGTGAGGAACGCGGCGAACGGTGCCGGGTCGAGCCGCCCGTCGTCGTCCAGCAGCGTGGCGCCCGCGTCGGCCATCCGCTCGTAGACGTAGTGCAGGTACAGCATCGACAGCAGGAACTTCACGAACCGCGTCTGGTACGCCAGGAATCCGGCGTGGGTGCGGCGCTCCCCGGTGTAGTAGTTCTCGATGTGCCGGTTGTGCAGGACACCGGGCAGCGCGGCGTCGTGCACGGCGTGGATGAGGAAGTAGTCGCTGCCGATGGTCGCGGTGGCGGGTGGCAGCGGCAGCCGCTCGTACACGTCCCGGTCGAAGGCGATGTTGGACATGTCGACGCGCATCGGGTCGACCAGCGTCAGCGTCGAGTGGTCGCCCGTGAAGGGCAGCGTCCCGGCGCCCTTGAAGGACTCCTCGACCAGCTCCCGCTTCTGCTCGGCGGACCAGTGACCGGGCGCCCACAGGCCGACGACCTCGTCGTACACCTCCTTGTCGAGCTCCCGGATGCCGCCGATGTCGACGGAGAGCTCCCCGATGAAGGAGGCGCCCACCATGGAGACGGGCCGGCCGGCGATCGCGGGGTCGAGGGTCACCTCCGACACGCCCTCGGCGGCCTGGGAGGCGGGCTTGCCCAGGGAGGTCAGTTCGTGGTGGACGGGGTGGACGGGCTCGCCGTCGAACACTTGGTAGCTGCAGTCGGAGTCGCGTCGGTGCAGCGAACGGCAGCCCAGCGCCGCCGCGACGAGGAACGCCCGGTTGGTGCAGGCGCCGTACGAGAGCGCGTCCGGGAGCATGAGGTCGAGGATCCGCTCCGGCTCCGGGAGCGCGGCCCGGTCGATGGCGCCCCGCAGGAAGTCCCGCTGGGCGGACTCGTCGAGGTGGTGCACGACGACGCCCGCGGCCTCGGGGAGGGCGGCGACCGTCCGGGCATGGGCCTCGCGGGTCCGCTCGTCGGAGGAGTCGAGGATCAGCAGGTGCACCTCGACGTCGAAGTGCCGGGCGGCGTAGGCGGCCTCCCCGCCGATGGCGGTGATGGTCGCGGAGCACTCCCGGTCGGTGGGGAGGCTCAGGCATATCCGGTGCATGTCGGTTTCCCCGCTCATCGCGTCGACTCGTGCCAGGAGTCCAGCCCCAGCAACTTTCGTCCCAGGCCGTTGAGTTCGGCGGGCCCGTAGCGCAGGGACTCGTGCTTCACGGCGTCGCCGAGCAGGGTCGCGTTCCACTCCGGGGTGCTGAGCGTGCGCCAGGACCCCACCCGTGAGCGGCGCAGCTCCTCGTGTTCCTCCAGGGCGGGCATCATCGACAGGTACTGCACCGCGCGCACCCCGTCGGCCGAGGTGTTGGGCGCCACGCCGTGCGCCAGCATCCCGTTGAAGATCAGCAGGTCACCGGCGTTCAACCGGGGCCGCACGACGGGGAACTCGGTGCGGTCGGCACCGGGGCGGATCGGGTCCCGCCCGGCGGGCTGTGCGAGCTTCCACTCCTCGAACCGGCGGAAGAGCTCCGGGGAGCACTGGAAGCCGCCCTGGTCCGGTTCCGTGTCGGTGAGCGCGATGATGCCCTGCACCCGCTGCGGCGGCACGCTCGCCGTGGTGTCCACGTCCCAGTGCAGCTCGATGTCGAACCCCTCGTCCGTGGGGTCGATGAGGGAACGCGAACGGTTCCTCACATTGGGCGGGTTGAGGTTGAGCCGGTCCAGGGTGACCCACAGCTCCTCGCAGTCCCACACGTCCACGAACGCGTCGTACACCCGCTGTGCCTGCCGGCTGTCCCAGATCAGCTGGTGCTGGTACGCCTCGACGAAGCCGTAGACGAACAGGTCCCGGTCGAGGTCCGAGCGGAAGGTGCGCTCCTGGTACCAGGTCTCGGGGCGCTGCGGATCGAGGCCCTGGAACTCCCAGGCGAACTCCAGCAGCAGCTTGGCGGCGTCGGGGGAGATCGCCTCCGGCACCACCACGTAACCGTGGTTCTGCCAGGACGCGAACTGTTCCTCCGAGAGCACCCGCAGCGGCAGGTCCTTGGTCAGGTGCCGCAGTTGCGTCCCGGCGAGGTAGGTCTCGCCGTCGGCGCTGAAGTAGGGGCGCTCGGAGGCGGCGCGGTGTAAGAAACGGTGGTGGGTCGTCATGCGGTACTCCGGAGATCGGGATCACTCACGGCATGCGGACAGAAGGAGGGAAGGAGGGAAGGAGGGGTTCGGTGGTCGGTCGGCCGTCGCTACGACGGCCCGGTGCGGCCCGTGAGGACCTCGGCCGCGGCGATGCCCGACACGCGCGTCGCGCCGTGCGTCGCCAGGTACACCGCCCCGGGGCGCTCACCCGCGGGGACGCCCATCTCGACGACGAGGGCGTCGGGCCGCCGGCGTACCAGGCCGGTGAGCGCGCGGGTCATCCAGCCGTAGCGGGCGGCGTCCCGGACGACCACGACGAGCGGACGGCCGTCCGCCGGCCGCAGGGCCAGCCGGTCCAGCACCTCGTCGCCGCCCCG
>NZ_NCTE01000120.1 GCF_002114215.1 Streptomyces sp. 13-12-16
CGGGCCGACCGTGAGCACGGGCCGGGCGGACCGGGCCGCAGCGGTGACCCGGGCGCCGCGTCCGACGGAACCGGCAGGCGCGGGAGGCCGCCGGGCGTGAGACAGCCGGTGGGCGCAAGGGCCGGGGTGCGGGTCGGCCGTGGGTGCGGGCCGTGTGATCAGGTGTCGGACATCGGCACCGCCCTCACCCACATCCTGTCCTCCGTCAGGTACCGGTCCACCGTCAGGCCCGTCTCCGCCAGCGCCTCCTCGAACTGCTCCCTCGTCAGGGGGCGGGCGCGGAACGTCTGGGTCCAGGTCGCGTCCGGGAACACGTACTCCGCGTGGACCGAATCGACGCCGTCGCCCACCGGCTCCGCCGAAACGATCCGCACGGTGAAGCCGGCCGGGTCGACCCGCTCGCGCGGCACATCGGTGTGGTAGTCCTCGCCCTCCCGCTGGATCAGCACGCACCCGCCCTTCGCCAGATGCCGCACACAGGTGCGCAGCAGGCCCCGCCGCACCTCCACGTCCCCCGCGTGCACCAGGAACGACGCGAGCAGCACCACGTCGAACGTCTCACCGAGGTCGAGCCCCTCTATGGGGCCGCATATCGTCCGCGCCCCGCGCACCCGCTCCAGCATCTCCGCGGACTCGTCCACCGCCGTGACCTCGAAGCCGCGCTCCAGCAGCGCGTGGGTCATCCGCCCGACGCCGCTGCCCAGCTCCAGGATCCGCACCCCCGCCGGCACCGCGGCGGCGATGACGTCCGGCTCGTCCGCGACGGGCAGCCGCGCGTACAGCTCCACCGCGCAGCCGTCCGGGGTGATCGCCCCGGGACCCGTCCCCTCATGGCCCTCACGCATTTTCAGTTCCATGCCCGTGAAACGGCCGGCGTCCGCACGCCCGTTCCCCTCCTCCGCCGGTTCACCCGACCGAGTGACACGTGGTCCCGGAGGCGGTTCGGGGAACCCGGAACACGCGGGGGCGGCGCGGACGGGTTGGTGATCGGAATGCGTACGGGCAGTGAGCCGACGACCGCCCGCAGTGCTCTGCGGATGCGGTTCTGGCTGAGCGTGTGGGGCGTGGTCTGGACGGTGTCCGGGACCGTGGCGTTCGCGCTCGCGGGGCATCCGGGCTGGGCGCTCGCCTGCGGGTTGCTGTGGCTGGTCGTCACGGTCGACCTGGCCGTCGTCCTGCGGCACATCCGCCGGGGCCCGCACTACCAGCCGGGGCGCGACGTGCCCCCGTACCAACCGCCGGGGAGCCGCCCGTAGCGCCGGCCGTCGCTCACTCGTCGAAGCGGGCCGCCTTCAGGTACTCCGGGTTCGGGTCCAGCGCGGCCGCCAGCCGGAAGTGGCGCTTGGCCGGGTGCGGACGGCCCTGCCGCTGGTAGGTGCGGGCGAGCGCGAAGTGGGCGAAGGCGTTGTCCGGCTCGCGCTCCAGCACGAGGGAGAACTCCAGCTCGGCGGGGCGGAGCTGGGCCGCCGCGAAGAAGGCCCGGGCGCGCAGCAGCCGCGCGGCGGTGTTCTCCGGATGGACGTCTATGACACCGTCGAGCAGTTTCACCGCGCCCCTCGGGTCCCGGGAGGCGAGCAGGTGCTCGGCGGCACGGAAGTCGATGACATGCGTTTCCGGCGTACGTCCGGTCGAACCGCTGGTCTCGGGCACGGCGGAATCCTTCCCTCGCTGAACGGGTTCAACGCCCCGCCCGGCACCCGCTATTCCGGGTGGGAGGTACGCGCCCGGTGGACGAGGTCGGCCCACACGTCCTTGACGCGCCGGTGCAGTTCGTCGAGGGGGACGTCGTTGTCGATGACGATGTCGGCGATCTCCCGGCGCTGCTCGCGGGTCGCCTGGGCGGCCATCCGCGCGCGTGCGTCCTCCTCCGTCATGCCGCGCCGGCCGACGAGCCGGTCGAGCTGGGTCTCCGGGCTCGCGTCGACGACGATCACGAGGTCGTAGAGGGAGGCCAGGCCGTTCTCCGTGAGGAGCGGGACGTCGTGGACCACGACGGCGTCCTCGGCGGCGGCCTCCTCCAGCTCACGGGAGCGTGCGCCCACCAAGGGGTGGACGATCGAGTTGAGGACGGCCAGCCTCTCCGGGTCGGCGAAGACGACGGAGCCCAGTTTGGGCCGGTCGAGCCTGCCGTCCTCGGTGAGGACCTCCGCGCCGAAGGCGTCCACGACCGCCGCGAGACCGGGCGTCCCCGGTTCGACGACCTCGCGCGCGATCCGGTCCGCGTCGATCAGCACGGCCCCGCACTCGACGAGCAGCCGTGACACCTCGCTCTTGCCGGCACCGATCCCACCGGTCAGCCCCACTGTCAGCATGGGGGACAGCCTAGGGCGTCAGCCGTCGCCCTCGCGCTCCGCCAGGAAGCGTTCGAACTCGCGGCCGATCTCGTCCGCCGACGGGATGTCCACCGGCTCGGCGAGCATGTTGCCCCGGCTCTCCGCGCCCGCCGCCGCGTCGTACTGGTGCTCGAGGCCCTGGACGAGGGCGGTGAGTTCGTCGTCGCCCTCCTGGATCTGGCGGTCGATCTCCGTCTGGGTGCGGTGGGCGTCGGTGCGCAGCGCGTGCGCGACACCGGGCAGGACCAGTCCCGTCGCGGCGGTGATCGCCTCCAGGGCGGTCAGTGCCGCGTCCGGGTACGGGGAACGGGCGATGTAGTGCGGCACGTGCGCGGCGACGCCCAGGACGTCGTGCCCGGCCTGCATGAGCCGGTACTCGACGAGCGCCTCGGCGCTGCCCGGCACCTGGGCCTCGTCGAAGGCGCTGCCGGCCACCGGGACGAGGTCGGCGCGGTTGCCGTGCGGGGTGAGGCCGACGGGCCGGGTGTGCGGGACGCCCATGGGGATGCCGTGGAAGTTCACCGACAGACGCACGCCGAGCCGCTCCACGATCTGCTGGACGGCGGCGGCGAAGCGCTCCCACTCCACGTCCGGTTCGGGCCCGGAGAGCAGCAGGAAGGGCGCTCCCGTGGCGTCCTGGACGAGGCGCACCTCGATGGCGGGCACCTCGTAGTCGCTCCACCGGTCGCGGGTGAAGGTCAGCAGCGGGCGGCGGGCGCGGTAGTCGACGAGCCGGTCGTGGTCGAACCGGGCGACGACCTGGTGGGGCAGCGAGTCGAGCAGCCGGTCGACGATCTGGTCCCCGGTCTCCCCCGCGTCGATGTATCCGTCGAAGTGGTAGAGCATGACAAGTCCGGCCGACTCCTGGGCCAGCGCCACGTCGACGACACCGAGCCCCTTCGGCTCCCACGCGTACAAACCCTGCGGATCAAGCACAGTGACCGCTCCTCCTCATGTCCGTACACCACAACATGGCACGCACCACTGACATTCCCCGGTGAGAACAACTCCCCGGGGAACGCGGGGATCTTCTCACCAAGACCGCACGCAACTCCCTGAGGAGCACGGGGACACGGTGATCTCCTCACCGAGGACGCGGGCAACCCCCTCAGGGGCGCGGGGAACTGCGCGACAAGCCCCCACCGGCCGGCAGCCGATCCACCACCCTTCAGGGGCGGGGCCGTATCGACATGCGGCTCCGCCGCGTGGGCGCGAACCCCGACGGGCCGCGGCCCGGAACACAGCACTGAGGGGCCGCACCTCGCGAAAGGTGCGGCCCCTCAGTCAACGGCTAAGCGTCAGTGGAGAGCGTCAGCTCTGCCCACCCGCCAGCTTCTCCCGCAGCGCGGCGAGCGCCTCGTCCGAAGCCAGCGCACCGGACTGGTCGCCGCCCTCGGAGGAGTACGAACCGCCACCGGACGCGACCGGAGCGGCGGCCTCGCCACCCTCGGCAGCGGCCTTCTCGTCCGCCTCGCGGGACTTGATGACCTGCGCCTGGTGCTGCTCGAAGCGCTGCTGCGCCTCGGCGTACTGGTTCTCCCACGCCTCACGCTGGGTCTCGTAGCCCTCGAGCCAGTCGTTGGTCTCGGGGTCGAAGCCCTCGGGGTAGATGTAGTTGCCCTGGTCGTCGTAGGACGCGGCCATGCCGTACAGGGTCGGGTCGAACTCGACCGCCGACGGGTCGGCACCGAAGGCCTCGTTGGCCTGCTTCAGCGAGAGGCTGATGCGACGGCGCTCGAGGTCGATGTCGATGACCTTGACGAAGATCTCGTCGTTGACCTGGACGACCTGCTCCGGGATCTCCACGTGGCGCTCGGCCAGCTCGGAGATGTGGACCAGACCCTCGATGCCCTCGTCCACGCGGACGAACGCACCGAACGGAACCAGCTTCGTGACCTTGCCGGGCACGACCTGGCCGATCTGGTGGGTGCGGGCGAACTGCTGCCACGGGTCTTCCTGGGTCGCCTTCAGCGACAGGGAGACACGCTCGCGGTCCATGTCGACGTCGAGGACCTCGACCGTGACCTCCTGGCCGACCTCGACGACCTCGGAGGGGTGGTCGATGTGCTTCCAGGACAGCTCGGAGACGTGGACCAGACCGTCGACGCCACCCAGGTCCACGAAGGCACCGAAGTTGACGATCGAGGAGACGACGCCGGAACGGACCTGACCCTTCTGGAGGGTGGTGAGGAACGTCTGGCGGACCTCGGACTGGGTCTGCTCCAGCCAGGCACGGCGGGACAGGACCACGTTGTTGCGGTTCTTGTCCAGCTCGATGATCTTCGCCTCGAGCTCCTTGCCCACGTAGGGCTGGAGGTCGCGGACACGGCGCATCTCGACCAGGGAGGCCGGGAGGAAGCCGCGGAGGCCGATGTCGAGGATGAGACCACCCTTGACGACCTCGATGACGGTACCGGTGACGATCCCGTCCTCTTCCTTGATCTTCTCGATGGTGCCCCAGGCACGCTCGTACTGGGCGCGCTTCTTCGAGAGGATCAGGCGGCCTTCCTTGTCCTCCTTCTGGAGAACAAGGGCTTCGATCTCGTCACCGACGGCGACGACCTCGTTGGGGTCGACGTCGTGCTTGATCGAGAGCTCACGGCTCGGGATGACGCCTTCGGTCTTGTAACCGATGTCGAGCAGGACCTCGTCCCGGTCGACCTTCACGATGACGCCGTCGACGATGTCGCCGTCGTTGAAGTACTTGATCGTCTCGTCGATCGCGGCGAGGAAGGCTTCCTCGTTACCGATGTCGTTGACCGCTACCTGCGGGGTGGTGGCGGTGGTCTCGGTGCTGCTCGTCATGTGGGAAAGGGCTCCGGTACGGACATTGAAGTCGTAGGTACTGCTACGCCGGAGCCCGTTTCGCTCTGCAGAAGCCGGACAGCCAAGGAAGCGCCTCACCGTTCACCGGTGATGGCACCTCGAGAACCGAGGGGACATACAACAGATGCGAGCGCAGCCTGCTACGTCTGAGGTGCGCAGGCTCGCAGCGCAACTTGTAGCATACGGGGGCTGCCGGGCATGGTCAATGCGCGAAGCCGCCCACCCGGGGCGGATCGCCGCATAACCGGCACAATTACGGTCCCCCGAGGCCACGCAGGGGTGATGAGACCCCTTCTGCGACACGCCGGGGACCGGCTGGTTGGACGGAAGAGTACGACGAGGGAGCCGATCATCCAAGAGCCCGAAGCGCCCGAACCGGAGGCGACCCGGCGGCAGGCCGGTGTCACGGAGAGCTCCCGCGCCAACCGGGGATGGTGGGACCGCAACGCGGACGAGTACCAGACCGAACACGGCACGTTCCTCGGCGACGACCGCTTCGTGTGGGGACCCGAGGGTCTGGACGAGGTGGAGGCGGAGCTGCTCGGCCCGCCGGAGGAGCTGAAGGGGCGGGACGTCCTGGAGCTGGGCGCCGGCGCGGCGCAGTGCTCGCGCTGGCTGGCCGCGCAGGGCGCGCGGCCGGTGGCGCTGGACATCTCGCACCGGCAGTTGCAGCACGCGCTGCGGATCGGCGGGCCCGTTCCGCTGGTGTGCGCCGACGCGGGGGCGCTGCCGTTCGCGGACGGCTCCTTCGACCTGGCCTGCTCGGCGTACGGGGCGCTGCCCTTCGTGGCCGATCCGCGGCTGGTGCTGCGCGAGGTGCGGCGGGGGGGGCGG
>NZ_NCTE01001173.1 GCF_002114215.1 Streptomyces sp. 13-12-16
CGCCACGCCCTTCGACGCCCCGGGCTCCACGCTGCCCCCGCCGCCCGTCGCGCCCACCGGCCCCGGCGCGCCCGGCGGCTACGGGTACCCCGGCTACCCGCCGGGCTACGGCTGGCCCGGCATGCCGGGCCAGCGGCAGAACGGCATGGGCGTCGCGGCCATGGTGCTCGGCATCCTGGCCTGCTGCCTGTTCTGCTTCTACGGCGTGGTCTCCGTCGTCCTCGGCATCCTCGCCATCGTCTTCGGCATCAAGGGCCGGAAGAAGGCCGAACAGGGCCTGGCCGACAACCACGGGCAGGCCCAGGCCGGCCTGATCACGGGCATCATCGGCCTCGTCCTCGGCATCGCCGTGATCGTCCTGATAGCCATCGGCGTCGTGGCCGCCATCAACAGCGAGGAGGACAGCTGGGAGGACGAGGACTACTACGGCGCCCACCGCCCGGCCGTCACCGCTCCCGCCTTCCGCTGACCACACCGGTCACCGAGGACCGACGGCCCGAGCCCCCGCACAGCGGGCTCGGGCCGTCGGCCTTTCGCGGGTGTGGTCAGAGCGCGAGGCCCGTCAGGACCATCACCCGCTCGTAGGTGTAGTCGTCCATCGCGAACTTCACGCCCTCGCGGCCCACACCGGACTGCTTGGCACCGCCGTACGGCATCTGGTCGGCGCGGTAGGAGGGCACGTCACCGATGACCACACCGCCGACCTCCAGGGCCCGGTGGGCCCGGAAGGCGGTCTGCAGGTCGTGCGTGAACACGCCCGCCTGGAGGCCGTACTTGGAGTCGTTGACGGCCGCGAAGGCCGCCGCCTCGCCGTCCACCTTCTGCACGGTCAGCACCGGTCCGAAGACCTCCTCGCAGGAGATCGTCGCGTCGGCCGGCACGTCGGTGAGCACGGTCGGCGCGTAGGAGGCGCCGTCGCGCTTGCCGCCGGTGTGCAGTGTGGCGCCCGCGGCGACGGCCTCGTCGACCCAGGACTCCACGCGCTGCGCGGCGGCCTCGCTGACCAGCGGGCCGACGTCGGTGGCGTCGTCGTTCGGGTCGCCGGTGACCTGCGCCTCGACGGCGGCGACGATGCGCGGCAGCAGCCGGTCGTACACCGACGCGTCGGCGATCACGCGCTGCACGGAGATGCAGGACTGGCCGCCCTGGTAGTTGGAGAAGGTCGCGATGCGCTGCGCGGCCCGGTCCAGGTCCTCGTCGCTCGCGAAGTCGGCGAGGACGACGGCCGCGCCGTTGCCGCCCAGCTCCAGGGTGCAGTGCTTGCGCGGCACCGAGTCCATGATCGCGTAACCGACCGTCTCGGAGCCGGTGAAGGAGATCACCGGCAGCCGCTCGTCCTGGACCAGGGCGGGCATACGGTCGTTGGGGACCGGGAGGATGCTCCAGGAACCGGCGGGCAGTTCGGTCTCGGCGAGCAGCTCACCGAGGATCAGGCCGGAGAGGGGCGTGGCGGGGGCCGGCTTGAGGATGATCGGCGCCCCCGCGGCGATCGCGGGGGCGATCTTGTGGGCGCACAGGTTCAGCGGGAAGTTGAACGGCGCGATGCCGAGGACGACGCCCTTGGGGAAGCGGCGGGTGAGGGCGAGCCGGCCCTGGCCGCCGGCGTCGGTGTCCAGGCGCTGGGCCTCGCCGCCGTTGAAGCGGCGGGCCTCCTCGGCGGCGAAGCGGAAGACGGAGACGGCGCGGCCGACCTCTCCGCGGGCCCACTTGACCGGCTTGCCGTTCTCGGCGGAGATCAGGCGGGCGATCTCCTCGGTGCGCTCGACGAGGCGGCGGCTGACGTGGTCGAGGGCGGCGGCGCGGGTGTGGGCGGGGGTGGCGGCGAAGGCCTCGCGGACGGCGTGGGCGGCGGAGACGGCGTCCTCGACCTGGGCGTCGGTGGGGACGCTCACCGTGCCGACGGTGTGGCCGTCCCAGGGGGAGGTGACGTCGAAGGCGGTCTCGCCGGTGGCCTGGCGGCCGGCGAGCCAGAAGGCGGTGGTGGAAGTCATGTGCGGGTTCCGGCCCTTCCGCGTTGGGGTGTGGTGGGTGGGTTGCTGGGTCCACGGTAGGGCGGAGGGCGGGGGGTGGAGTTTGGCCGAGTCGTAGTGGTGGGGGTGCGGGGGTTCTACGGTTTGGCGGGGTGGGGTGGG
>NZ_NCTE01001174.1:0-406 GCF_002114215.1 Streptomyces sp. 13-12-16
GGCGGGGACGACCGTCACCGGGTCCGCGCCGGACCTCGCCCGCACCCGCGCACAGGGCACGTCGACGGGCGTGCCCGCCTCGGCCGTGTCGCGCCACATCAGGCCGGCCCAGGCACCCTCACCCGGCTTCGGCACGAGCGGCAGGGCCGGGCCGTCCGCGCCCGTGCCGCCGGCGCGGACGAGGACAGGGGAGAGGGGAACTGTCGCGCGTACGAGGGGTCGATCAGTACCGGCCGCGGTCGGCTGTGCCGGAAGCCATGCTTCCGGCCGCCGGTGTGTGACACTTGACGCCGAGGCCGCGAGAGGGGAGTCGCCGTGGACGAGGGGACAGTGCGCACGCACGAGGACACGGACGGGGCGGCGACCGCGCGCCACGCCCGCTTCGGACGCCTCCCGGAGCCGGTCC
>NZ_NCTE01001174.1:538-834 GCF_002114215.1 Streptomyces sp. 13-12-16
ACATGGTCGAGGAGCGCCCGGCCGTCGCGCCGGACCCGGCCCGCAACGCCTACGACCCGGACGAGTGGCTGGTGCGCTACTGCCTGTGAGACCGCCGTCCTCCGTACGGGGGATGTGTCCACGGCGCGCGTCGGGCGTGGTGTGCGGGGCGGGAGCGCCGTACGCCTTTGCCGGCCCGGGAGGCGTGCACGTACCCCTTGACGGGGGCCCGCCGCCGGGTGCGGCAGGCCGACGGCGTCACCGCCCTCCCGCTCCGCGCCACGCGCGCACCGCCCGTCCGACGACCGGCGGCCGGG
>NZ_NCTE01001175.1 GCF_002114215.1 Streptomyces sp. 13-12-16
TCCCACGCCTCCTCCATCGGCGCCGTGCGCAGCCGCGCGGCCCGCTCCTGCGCCCGGTACGCGTCGACCAGCCGCCGCGCGGCGATGGTCCACAGCCAGCCGCCGGCCTGCTCACCGCGGTGGGCGTCCGCCGACCGCCACACCGTGACGAACGTGTCCTGGAGCACCTCCCGCACGGTCTCGGGGTCGGCGCAGCGCCGGCTCAGCCGCGCGTACAGCCAGCCCGCGTGCCGGTCGTACAGTGCGGCCAGCGCCGTCGGGTCCCCGCCCGCGACGGCCCTCAGCAGCGCCGCGTCGGAGTCCCCCTCGTCCTTCTCCCGGTGGCCCCCCATGGGGCGGAACAGTCTCACACCCCCTCTATCGACGGCCGTGGGGACGCCGGTTCACGGCACCGGCCGGTCCGGTCACCGGGCGACCGCGTACGCCTCCACCGACCACAGCGAGTAGCCGTACCGCGTCGCCCGCTTCTCGCCCCGGACGCGGACGTGGCGGACGCCGGGCTCGTCCATGCGGACGGTCTCCCGGCCGCCCCGGCCGGCCCGGACCTCCGCCGCCGTGCGCCAGGTGCGGCCGTCCGCCGACACCTCCACGCGGTACGCCGACGGGTGCGCCTCCTGCCAGTGCAGGTCGACCTTGCCCAGCCGTACCGGGCGCTCCAGCTCGACCTGCCACCAGGCGTCGTCGTCGACCGGGGACGACCAGCGGGTCTCCGGGTCGCCGTCGTTCGCCGCCGGGGCCGGGAAGTCGGGTGTCTCGTCGGCCGAGGAGCTCGCCCGGCCGGTGCGGGCCAGGTCGGGTCCTGCGGTGCGGGGGACGGCGTGGACCGTCAGCGTGCGGGTGGTGCCGGCGAAGGCGAGCCGGACGCCGTACGACCCGGTGGGCGTGCCCGGCTCCACGGTCACCTCGACCGGTACCTCCACCGGTGTGCCGCGCGGGACGGTCAGCGCGTCCTCCGGCACCCGGACCCCGATCCCCTTCGGCGCCGTCGCGGTCAGCCTGCCGCGCACCTCGTCGGGGCGCGGCGAGCCGAGGGAGACCGTCAGCCGCCGGGCACCGCCGAT
>NZ_NCTE01001176.1 GCF_002114215.1 Streptomyces sp. 13-12-16
CTCGCCGATCACCTCGCCGCCCGCCACGACCGCGTACCCGGAGCGCGGGACCCGGCGGCCCTCGGCGACCAGGCCGACCAGGACGCGGGGCGGCTCGGAGGCGGCGCGCCCGGCGGCCTCGGCGAGCGCCGCACGGCCCACGAAGTCGCCCTCCTTCTCGAACTTCACCACCCGGCCCAGGCCGGCGTCGAAGGGCGTGAGGGAGGTGCTCAGCTCATTGCCGTACAGCGGCATGCCGGCCTCCAGGCGGAGCGTGTCCCGGCAGGACAGCCCGCAGGGGACCAGGCCGGCGCCCTCGCCGGCCTTGGTGAGCGCCTGCCACAGCTCGACCGCGTGCTCGGGCCTCACGAACAGCTCGAAGCCGTCCTCGCCGGTGTAGCCGGTACGGGCGATGAGCGCGGGCACGCCGGCGACCGTGCCGGGCAGACCGGCGTAGTACTTCAGGCCGTCCAGGTCGGCGTCGGTGAGCGAGGCGAGGATGCCGGGGGACTCGGGGCCCTGCACGGCCAGCAGCGCGTAGGCGTCGCGGTCGTCGCGGACCTCGGCGTCGAAGCCGGCCGAGCGCTCGACGAGCGCGTCGAGCACCGTCTGCGCGTTGGAGGCGTTGGCGACCACCATGTACTCGGTGTCGTCCAGCCGGTAGACGATCAGGTCGTCCAGGATGCCGCCGTCCTCGCGGCAGATCATGGTGTAGCGGGCGCGGCCCGGCTTCACACTGCCGATGTTGCCGACCAGCGCGAAGTCCAGCAGTCCGGCGGCCCCCGGACCGGTGACGGTGATCTCGCCCATGTGCGAGAGGTCGAAGAGGCCGGCCCTGGTGCGGACGGCGTTGTGCTCGTCGCGCTCGGAGCCGTAGCGCAGGGGCATGTCCCAGCCGGCGAAGTCGGTCATCGTCGCGCCGAGCGAACGGTGCAGGGCGTCGAGTGCGGTCCGGCGGGGTTCGGTACTGCTCATCGGTCGGTCTCCCAAAGGCGATGGGGGTCCCACCCGCGCGAGTTCATTCGAGCGTGGGGGATGGCGAGGACGTTCCTCCCCATCTGTCATCGGAACCTGAGAGGTTCGCCATGACGTCCACGCGGGGACGGTCCTGGCTTGCACCTTGGGTGGAGCCACCGGAGCACTGCTGGATGCCCTTCGGCGGCCCGCTTTTCAGATGTGCCTCGCCCGCGCGGTAACGGGGCCTGAGAGATTCAAGGGAGGGACTTGCTCCTTCGGCGCCCCGGCGGCAAACGGTGCCGGGGACTCTCCCGCGCGGATTCAAACGGCCGGTATGCAGTTGGCGCGCACATCATTGCACGCATTGCGGGGGCGCGGCAGGGGGACCCTTCCCAGGGGGTGCACAGGGTGTACGGGCGCCGTCACAGGGGGCTGTGACAAGCCTGTTTCAGGAAACGGACGGAAACGACGGACACCCGGCATTACCTTCTCTTTACACTCGGCGGGGATCGGTACTCGTACCCGGCCCCAGGGGAGGACGATCACGGTGAACAGGACCACGGCGTGCGCCACCACCACGGGCGTCGCGCTGCCCCAGCAGCCGGCCGCCCAGGCCCGGGGGGCCCGCGGCGCGCTGCCGGCGCCCGTCGTCCG